>CAVGEC010000070.1:0-8888 GCA_963628195.1 Bacteroidaceae bacterium | reverse complement strand
AGGCGGTATATCTCTGTTGCACTTTTCCTGAAGTCGCCTTCGGCGGGCGTTACCCGCTATCCTCGCCCTATGGAGCCCGGACTTTCCTCATGGACGGGCTTTCGCCCTGTCCCCGCGACTATCCAGCGTACTCGCAGAGTTTATTGTAGCGAAGCGCCGACGGAAAGTCAACGGGAATTTCACCGCATACGCGGGATCAGCAGCATTTTATCCGGCATAGCGCCCTCCTCCAGTTGATTCACGGTGCGTATCAACTCCTCATCCGTGCGGTACTGCTTTGCCACATCCCACAGTGTCTCGCCCGCTGCCAGACGCCGCATCACCAGGGAGGGGCGGCGGCCCGTGTCCTTCTCTCCCAAGGGCTGCACAGCTGTAACCGTGGTCATCGTCTCACGCTTCTCCGCCGCAGGCGTCACTGCCACCGCCTGGCGTATATCGCAGCCGCTGCCGGTAAACGACACCTCCGGCGCACCCCAGCAGGCACAAGTCTCCCCATCATGAAGCATCAGCTGCGCCAGCTTTTCTGTCACCGCCGGGGCCTCTTCCTCGTCCAGGTACAGAAGCCGCAAGGTCACATCGGCGCAGGGCACTCCGCCCTCCCCTGCCGCAGGAGCGCAGCCGGCGTCCGTTACGAATACAAAGGGCCGCTGATGCCCGAAGTCCAGGTGCTGCAGCGCCTCCTGCCGCGCAGGACGCTCCGGCGACGCCGGAATAGAAACTTCCGCCGTCTCCGGCTGCACGGCACAGCGGATGCTGTACAGATCGGCAACACAGGAGACGGTCTCCTTTTTCGTACATTGCAGCAGCACGCGCAGTTCCGCCGTGACCGCGAAGCCGCAGGTCTCCTCGCTGCGCAGCAGCCGCGCTTCACCGCAGAGCAGCTGCGTGCGCGCCGTCACATCGCTGTCCTCCTCTGCCACGGGACTGTCCACGATCTGGGAAAAGGGCAGCGCGGCGGTGTATGTATGCAGCTTCTGCTGCTGGCAGCGATACAGTGCGGAGAGGGTAATATCGCCCTTGACCAGCAGCTTATTCCCCACCACCTGGCAGGAACTCACCTGGGGATACATCCGGTACAGCAGCAGATCCTCCGGCACCGGCTGGCCGGCCGGCGCCGCCGCCTCGCCGGTGACGGAGAACTCCCGCTCCGCCATGGCGGTGGTCAGGCACAGTGTGTGTTCCTGCCGACGCAGACGCAGAGACGGCTCACCCTCCGCTCCCACGCACAGACGCGCTGTACCGCACCGGTAGCCGCAAACCGTCCACTCCGGCATGATACGGAGGGAAAGACGGCGGGGTGTCAGCGCCTGGGCTTCGCACAGCAGCAGCCTTCCAGAGGCCCACAGCACCTGACAGGCCGCCAGCGGACGGCTCTCCTCCCCGCAGGTGAACGGAACGCTGTGTGTCAGACTGCGCAGGCCCACGCTCTCCTCCGATGTGTACAGCACCGTGACGCGGATAGTGCCCTTCAGCTCCACATTGCCGTTCTGCGCCGTCACGGTGCGCAGACACAGCGTTCCCGCCGTCTCCACGATACGCCCCATATCGGGGCAGTAGTCGGCGATGGCTGTCTCCAGCGTTTCCTCATGGGTAAGCGTCAGCCGGGGCACGTCATCCCAGCAGGTGATGTCCTTCCATTGCAAGCCACATTCCATCGTTCCAGCCCTCACATTTCTATGGTTTGCACCATTGTATGCGCGGGCACGGACGGTTATTCCTGCACACCGAACAGACGGCGCAGCAGCCCCCGCACAGCCCTGGGCGCACGCCAGACAATGATCCGCATACCCTCACCTCCTGTCCCTAAGACACGCTATACCGCAGGCGATCAGCAAAAACGACACCAGAAACATGAGACAGCCCACCGGGAACACCGCGGCGATCAAAATACCCAGGCCCAACCCCAGTGCGCATATCCCCAGGAAGCAGCAGCCGCCCCAGCCTCCCCCTCTTCGCATGGTATATCCCTCCCCTGCTCCAGTATATGCCGCGCCGCTGACGGCGTGCGGCACAGAAAAAGCTCCCCCTTTATGTAAAAGGGGGAGTTTTTTTATTTCTTTTGCCAGACCTGCACGTCTTTCAGTTCCTCATAGAGGCGCAGATAGCTCTTATGGCGGCTGACGGGGATGTCTCCGTCCTTCACCGCCTGCAGCACGCGGCAGCCCTTCTCCTTCGTGTGGGTGCATCCGGTGAAGCGGCACTGCTCCACATAGGGGGCAAACTCCGGAAAGGTCTCCGGCAGGTGCTGCTTCAACTCCAGATCCATCTCCTCCGTATCGAAAGAGGAAAAGCCCGGCGTATCAATGACATACGTCCCCTCGCCCAGCGGAAACAACTCCACATGGCGGGTAGTATGGCGTCCGCGGCCCAGGGCCTTGCTGACCTCTCCCACCGGCAGATGCAGTTCCGGAACAAGCCGGTTCAGCACACTGGACTTGCCCACGCCGGAGTTGCCGGTAAAGGCGTTCAGTTGGCCGCAGATGGCCTCCCGCAGCCGTTCCAGGCCCTCTCCTGTCTCCGCGCTGATGCGCAGCACAGGGATAGCTGAGCGGCTGTAGATCCCGTACAGCTCGTCCGCCGGATCCAGGTCGCACTTATTCAGGCACAGCAGCACCCGGCAGCCCTTCAGGGCTGCGATGGAGGCGATACGGTCAATGAGGTACGGCTCGGTGACGGGAATCGCCGCGGATGCCAGAATGACCAGCTGGTCGATATTGGCGGCAGCGGGCCGGGAAAACACATTGCGGCGCGGCTCTACGGCCTCCACAAATCCTTCGCCTCCGCCCAGTTCCCGCACTTGCACCCAGTCGCCCACCAACGGACTGATACCCTCCCTGCGGAACTTGCCGCGGGCGCGGCACTGCAGCGTTCCGGCCCCGGTATTCACATAGTAGAAGCCGCTGAGGGCCTTTTCAATGCGCCCCCGGCTCAAAAACGAACCTCCTGCGTGGGAGACACTTTCGTAGCCTCGGTGGTCATACTGGTAAAGTAGGCGCAGACGTACGAGCTGGTATTCGCCCTGCCGGTAAAGGTGTAGGTGACTGTTCCCATAGATGCGTTAAGGTACTGACTGTCCAGGATATCGCCGTCCTGCTCGAATTCCACCTTCAGCATACCCTCCATGTCGCTGGGCATGGTGAACTCCACCACTTTGGCCACCGTGGCGTCACTGTCGCTCTTCTGCCCGCTGACGGTGAAGCTGATCTTCGTGCCGCCGGGAACTTCACTGGTAGGCTCGATGCTCTGCTCCACCACCATGCCGGGATTGGACATGTTGAAGGGATCGTAGGTGATCTCACCTACGGTAAGGCCCAGATCCTGGGCGTTTTTCACCGCGTTGGCAATATCCTGGCCCGTAAATGTGGGCACCGTCACCGTTTCCGGGCCGGTGCTTACCCGGAGGATCACCGTCTGACCGGCGGTCAGCGGCTCGTCGGCGGCGGGGACCGTCTCTACCACGGCGTCGGCACCGTATTTATCGGAGGGCACCGGCTCGGTGGTGATCTTGAGATCCAGGCCCAGATCGGTCAGCAGCACACGCGCCTGGCGATACTCCATACCCACCAGATCTTTCATGGGAACTTTTTCCGGTTCGGCGGCCACATAGACCTGAATGACCAGATTGCTCTTGCGGGTACGGCCCGCGGCGGGATCCTGCTCCACGATCTGGCCGAGCTCGTAGTCCTCTGTCACCCGCGTACCCTGCACCTCGATGAAGAATATGTCCTTCACGCCCTCCATCTCCTGGGCCTCCTCCACGGTCTTGCCGCGGACATCGGGCACGGGATAGCTCTTGTTGCTGCCAGCAGGTCCGAAATCACCCAGGATCAGCTTGAACAGCAGCACCACCAGCAGCACCGCCGCAGCGAAGATGCCGGCAATGATGGCGATGGACTTTTTGTCGCGGCGGGGCGGTTCGTCGTCTTCCTCCCGCTCGCGGCGCAGCTCACCGGTATGTTTCTTCACAGCGGAGGCCACCTGGGCCGTGGGCAGCGGCATGGTGGGCTCGGTATCAGCGGCGGGCGCTGTCAGCTCCTGACGGATATAGTCCATGTCCACGGAGGGATCCCGGCGGAATTTCTCCAGATCCTCGATCATGGCATCCGCCGAAGCGTAGCGCTTGTTGGGATCGCTGTTCATGGCTTTCATGCAGATCAGCTCCAGCGGCTCCGGGATGCTGGGATCGATATCCCGCGGCGCCAGAGGCACGGAGCTCAAGTGCTGGATAGCCACAGACACAGCGCTGTCGCCCTCGAAGGGCAGGCGTCCGGTGAGCATCTCGTACAGCACCACGCCAGCGGAGTAGATGTCGGAACGGGCGTCGATGCGGTCACCGCGGGCCTGCTCCGGCGAGATATAGTGGACGGAGCCCAAGGCCTCCTGTGTCAGCGTCTGGCCCTGGTTGGCCAGACAGGCGATGCCGAAATCGGCCACCTTCACGCTGCCGTCACGCAGCACCATGATGTTCTGGGGCTTGATGTCGCGGTGGATGATACCGCGGCTGTGGGCGTGGCTGAGTCCGCGCATGATCTGGGTAATGAAGTGCAGAGACTCGCGCCAGTCCATGCGGCCCCGGCGCTCCATATACTGCTTGAGCGTGATGCCGTCGATGAGTTCCATGACGATGTACTCCATGTCGGGATTGGTAGACACGTCGTAGACGGACACGATATTGGCGTGACTCAGCTGGGCCACGGCCTGGGACTCGTCGTGGAAGCGGCGGCGGAAATCGGCATTGTCCGCCAAGTCGCTCTTCAGTATTTTGATGGCCACAAGGCGGTTCAGCCGGTGGCACCGGGCCTTGTAGACGTTGGCCATGCCGCCGGAGCCGATCAGCTCCAAGATCTCATAGCGGTCATCCAACATTTTTCCGATAAACTGATCCATGTGGTCATCTCCCTTCCTCGTTCAGCAAAAGCACTGCCGTGATATTGTCCGGCGCGCCCCGCTGAAGCGATATTTGCAGCAGGTGGTCAAGGCACTCGTTCACGTCTCCGTCATGGAGCACCTCGAACAGCATCTCCTGATCCGACACCGTGTTTACCAGCCCGTCGGAACACAACAGGAGAAATTCGTCCTTGTGCCAAGGCAGCTCGAACGTATCCGCCTTGGCGTGGATATCCGGCCCCAGGGCCCGCGTAATCAGATTGCGGTTGGGGTGTGTACGGGCCTCCTGCGGCGTCAAGTCGCCCTTGGCCACCATATTCTCCACCACAGAGTGATCACGGGAGATCTGGAATATGCCCTCCGGCGTGATATGATAGGCACGGCTGTCGCCGATATTTCCGATCAAGGCCATATCCGGCCGCGTCACAGCGCACACCAGCGTGGTGCCCATGTGCTGGTACTCCGCGTTCCGCGCCGCCTCCTGCCGGATGGCATCGTTGGCGCAGGCGATGGCGCTGAGCATGACTTGACGCACCTGCTCCGCTTCCATGTCGTCCCGCAGCGCGGCACGCAGTTCCTTCTCAAATCGAGAGACAGCGATAGCGCTGGCCACCTGTCCGCCGTTGGTGCCGCCCATGCCGTCACAGACCACGGCCGCATGAAACAGCCCAGCCTCAAAGCAGGCATAGGCGTCCTGGTTCTCGCTGCGCACCAGCCCGGTGTTGGTAATGCCCCACATTTTCACTGAGTATCACTTCCTTTATTCTGTCAAGAGAACATGCTTTACAGCTGTCCCCGTTCCTGCATTTCTTTGCGGCGCAGCTGGCCGCAGGAGGCGTCGATATCGCCGCCCAGGCTGCGCCGCACCGTGGCGGTGACGCCCAGGCTCTCCAGCTTCTGCTGAAAGGCGGCGACACGCTTGCTCGGCTTATACGGACTCTCCACCACATCGTTCAACGGGATCAGGTTTACATGGCCGGGCATGCCTTTCAGCCTTTTTGCGATCAGTTCCGCCTGCCAATCGTGGTCGTTGACGCCGTCGATCATGGCATACTCAAAGCTGATGCGCCGCCCCGTCTTCCTGAAATATCGATGACAGGCGGCAAACAGCGTCTCCACATCATACGCACGGTTCACCGGCATGATGCGGCTGCGTGTCTCGCTATCCGGCGCATGGAGAGAGACGGACAGGGTAAGCTGCAGCTGCTTTTCCGCCAGAGCATCGATGCTGGGCACCACGCCGCAGGTGGACAAACTGATATGCCGCATACCGATATTCAAGCCGTGAGGGCTGTTGACCAGTTCCAGAAAGCGCAGCACATTGTCCATATTGTCCAACGGCTCGCCGATGCCCATAAGCACGATGTTTGAAACAGGCAGGCCGCTGTCCAGCTGGGTGAACAGCACCTGATCCAGCAGTTCGGAGGGGCGCAGATCCCGCACCTTACCGGCAATGGTGCTGGCGCAGAAGGCGCAGCCCATGCGGCAGCCCACCTGAGAGGAAATACACACTGTGTTGCCGTGATGATACTGCATGAGCACTGTCTCGATACAGTTGCCGTCGGACAGTTCCCAGAGATACTTTACTGTGCCGTCCAGCCGGGAGATCTGCTTCCGGGCCACAGCGGGCGAAGTGATAAAGCACGTCTCGGATAGCTGGGCCCGCAGGGACTTGGACAGATCAGTCATCTCGTCGAAGGAGCGCACGCCCCGGTGCAGCCAGGTGAACACTTGCCTGGCACGGAAGGCTGGCTGGCCCATGTTTTTGAAAAAATCGGCCAGCTGGCTCTCTGTCATGGATTTGATGTCGGTCATGTGGATGCTCCTTGCGTCACGCCCTGCGCCGCAGACGGCAGATATAAAATCCGTCGGTGCCGTGGCGCTGCGGCCACAGCGTCACATCGCCGGGGCAGACACCCAGACCGGGCAGGGTAAATTCCTCTTTTGTAAATTCCGGGTGTTCGTCCAGAAACGCCGACACCACGCCGCCGTTTTCCTCCGGCAGGACGGTGCAGGTGGAGTACACCAGCACTCCGCCGGGGCGGACATAGGCGGAGACATTGTCCAGGATTGCTTTCTGAATAGGCGGCAGCTGGGACAGCTGGTCCGGATCCTTCCATCGGATATCCGGTTTTTTGCGGATGATGCCCAGGCCGGAACAAGGCACGTCGGCCAGCACCACATCGGCTTGCCCCACCCAGGCGGCATGGCGCTCACGGCCATCGGCCAGCGCCGTGCGTACACAGGTAATGCCCAGCCGAGCCGCGCCGCTTTCGATCAGCTTCAACTTATGGGGATGGACATCGCAGGAGAGGATATCTCCGCTGTTGTCCATAAGCATGGCCATGGCAAAAGACTTACCGCCAGGAGCGGCACACACATCCAGCACACGATCGTCTGGCTGCGGCGCAGCGGTGACAGCGGCCAGGCGAGCCGCGGCATCCTGCACCGCACAGCGGCCCTCCGCAAATGCGGGCAGCCGCTCGATATCACCGGTGCCGGTGACCTCAAAGCAGCCCTCCAGCCATGGGTGCGGTGTCACGACAGCACCGGCATTCCGCAGTTCCTCCGCCAGCGCCGCGGGCGTGCTCTTCAGCGGATTTGTCTGCAGGTCACAACAGCACCGGCATTTCGCAGTTCCTCCGCCAGCGCTACGGGCGTGCTCTTCAGCGGATTTGTCTGCAGCACAGTGGGCACAGGCTCGTTATCCAGACGCAGGAAAGCCTCGGCCTCCTGCTCTCCCACCAATTGCACCAAACGCTGCACCAACCAACGGGGATGGCTGTACTGCACGGACACACGAGCGGCGAAATCATTACTGCACGGTTTTGGTAAAGCGTTTTTGCTTGACACGCACTTTCGCAGCACAGCATTGACCATGCCGGCGGCACGAGCCTTGCCGCTATGCTTGACAAGTTCCACCGACTCGTGGACGGCAGCTCTGTCGGGCACCTTATCCATGAAAAGGATCTGATAGATACCCTGCCGCAGCACGCAAGCTACCACCGGCTCAAGCCGGGCAGCCTTCTGACTGCACCAGCTGTCAATATAAAAATCCAGGAGGGTGCGGTTCTGCACCACACCGTACGTCAGACGGGTACACAGGGCCGCATCGCGGGCATCCAGCCCGGAGCGGGCTGTAATGCGCTTAAGGCTTCCGTCAGACCAGGCCCCCCTGCGCTCCATCTGCAGCAGCGCTTCCAGCGCCGCGCCGCGGGGCGTCACAGGCCCAGCGGCACCGGGTGGCCGCGCAGATAATCCGCCGCCGCCATGCGCTTGCCGCCCTCGCCCTGCAGTTCAAGGATGCGCAGCACCCTGCCGTCGCCGCAGGCGATGGCCAGGCCGGTCTTGTCGGCGGTGACTACGCTGCCTGCCGGGGCGGAAGTCTCCTCCCCCACGGCGGTGCGGTGCACCTTCACCGGCCTTCCCGCCAGCGTCATGGACGCGGAGGGCCAGGGCACAAGGCCCCGCACCTGGTCGTGCAGCTGCCGCGCCGGCTTGGAGAAATCCAGCGGCGACAGGCTCTTGTCCAACATGGGAGCATAGGTGTAGGCGCTGTGATCCTGTGGCATCCGTATCACAGTGCCGCTCTGAATCTGTTCAATGGCCTCGTGCAGCGCCTCAGCGCCCAACTCCGCCAGCCGCGCCGTCAGCGCTACGGCATCCTCGTCGGGAGCAATGCCCGTCTCCCTGCACAGTATCACATCGCCCGCGTCCAACTCCTTAGCCATATACATGATGGATACACCGGTCACAGCGTCGCCGTTGAGAATAGCCCAGTTGATGGGCGCGGCTCCGCGGTATTTAGGCAGGATGGATGAGTGGACATTGATGGAGCCGTACCGCGGCGCGTTCAAAATATCCTCCGGCAGGATGCGGCCATAGGCGGCCACTACGATCAACTCCGGCGCCAAGGACTGCACCAGCTCCAGCGCCGTGCCGTCCTTCATCTTCAACGGCTGGTACACGGGGATGTCCTGTGTCAAGGCATATTCCTTCAC
>CAVGEC010000069.1:0-8917 GCA_963628195.1 Bacteroidaceae bacterium | reverse complement strand
GGATAAGAAGAACTCCGCTTCCCGACAAAACTGTTCGAAAACCGGAGTTCATTCACCTGCATACCGCAAGGAAGGGGGAGTGTGAGGGGGGAACCTTTGACGGGTTCCCCCACTCGCGTTCAGTCAAAGGCCGCCATCAGCGGCTCTGATTTTTGCTTTGCAAAAATCAGCAGGCACTAAAAGAGAGCCACCCAAAGGGTGGCTCTCTTTTGGTACGCCCGACTGGATTCGAACCAGCGGCCTACAGAGTCGGAGTCTGTCACTCTATCCAGCTGAGCTACGGGCGCATATTCATTTTTCTGACTTTTGACTTAGATACTATATCACTTCCAGCTGGCAAAGTAAAGAAAATTTTTTCATTCCACATTGTTAAAAAAGTTGACAAGTCGCCGCACTTGTTGTAAAATAACAACAATAGCTTCTACATTTATACTGTATATCATGCAAAAGAGGTCGTTCCTATGAAAAAGCAAAAAATTTCCGATGCGGTGATCCACCGGCTCCCCCGCTATTATCGATATCTCGATGATTTGTACAACAAGGGCGTGGTACGCATCAGTTCCAATTCCCTGGGGGCCAAGATGGATATCACCGCTTCGCAGATACGCCAGGATCTCAGCTGTTTCGGCGAATTCGGCCAGCAGGGCTATGGGTACAATGTAGCGGAATTACGCGCAGAGATCGGGCATATTCTGGGCATCGACAACGGGCACAGGATCATTGTGATCGGTGTGGGACACCTGGGACACGCGCTGCTGCAGAACTTTGATTTTGACAAGGTCGGCTTTCGTATCGACTCCGCCTTTGACGTATCTCCTTCGTTGATCGGCACAGAAATTCGCGGCGTAACTGTCCATTCCATGGATGAATTGGAGGAATATGTGGCGAATTATCATCCCAACGTGGCCGTTCTGACCGTTCCGCAGAATGTGGCGCAGCCCCTGGCGGATCGCCTGATCGGGCTGGGCGTGCGCGGATTCTGGAATTTCACAAATGTTGAACTTTCCACGAAGGAAGACGGCGTTTTCTTCGAGGATATCCATTTTGTTGACACTTTATTGACACTTAGCTACCGTATTTCTCAGCCGTAAAAGACACACTTTTACGGGGGCAGCATACTATGGGAATGAGGCCGGTGTGGCGGTCAAATTTTCATAGGAGGTTACGGTATGTGTAATCAGAATTCTTGCTTTGGCGGTAACAGCTGCTGCTGGATCATCATCGCTATCATCCTGCTGTTCCTGTTCTGCGGCAACGGCTGCGGCAATGGCTGCGGCGGCAACAACGGCGGCTGCGGCTGCGGCTGCTGACGAATTATCGCGCAGACCACGCCCCCGCCCTACGGCGGGGGCTCTTTTTTTGTATACTGACATCGGCAAAGTCCAGTTGAAATCATACCTGTACAAAGGGTTGATGTTCAAGTAGAAAACGAGGTGGACACATGGATATTTCCAGGCTAAGGGACTACTACACCGGGCACACGCCCACACTGATGGGCGAGCGGGGCGGTTCGGCGGTGCTTGTACCGCTGGTTCGTCAAGATAACGAATATTGTCTGCTGTACGAGATACGCTCCGCCAGCGTGCGGCAGCCGGGAGAAGTGTGCTTTCCCGGCGGCAAGCGTGAGGCGGGCGAGACGGCCATTCAGTGCGCTCTGCGGGAGACATGGGAGGAGCTGGGCCTGCCGGAGAGTGCGGTGACGGTGATCGGCGAGATGGACTTTATCCACATCCGGGCGGGAAGCCTGCTGCGGCCCGTGCTGGGCGAGATCGAGCCGGCGGCGCTGGCGGACATGCGCCCGGAACCGGCGGAGGTGGCGGGGACATTCCTGCTGCCGCTGCGGGAGTTGAAAGCTCACCCGCCGGAGGTATACGAACGGCGGCAGCCGGTTGAGGCGCCGGGATTTCCCTATGCGGACGCCGGAGTGGCGGAGGACTATCCATGGCGTCCCTGGCGGCTGGAGGTACCCGTATACCGCGGTCTGCCCTACCCCCTGTGGGGCATCACGGCCCGCATCACCATGGACGTGGTGGAAAAACTCGGATAACAGACAGCGCCCGCGGCCATAGCCGCGGGCGCTGTGCTCTGCGTGCGGGAGAGACACGCGAAGTCCCACTCCGGAGGGAGCGGTCATTTCCTTTTCATATCAGCTCAGATTGCCGTTCTTATCGCAGGAGAGGGTAAGAGTGACAGGAAAACCCTGGGTACCACCGATGATCTTGAGCGTCATGGTCAGGCTGCCGTAGGCGGTGCTGCCGCTCCTGGACGTAGACTTGGAGCCCACGCTCCAATCGCTGTCATAGATGGTCACATTGAGACTGTTCACTCTGGTGCAGGTGGAGGAGGAACCGGTATATGTAAACGTCGCATCCAGAACCGCTTTCCACTGCAGCACATTGGCGCTGGAATAATAATTTCTTACTTTTGTGCCGCTTACCGTTCCGGAAGCACGAGCAGTTCCGTACTTTTCGACCACAGTAACAGAGTAACTGCCGTCCTCATAATAGATCACGTTCTCATCCTTTTCTGCCGCGGCTGCTTGTACAGGCAGCAGGCCCACTATCAGCAGGCAGGCCGCCATCAAGGACATAATTCTTTTTTTCATTGCGTATCCTCTCCTATCTCAGTTCTATCATATTCAGTGATGTATGTCTCATTCCACCCGCTCGATTTCTGGCGGATAATGTGCAGCTGACACAGCAGCACACCTGCATAGATGGCCAGGGCAGCCAATACGGCCAGCGTCACCGCAGCGGCTATTCTCCGCCGGGTATGCAGCGCGGCGAGCACCTCTTCGGTGGACATCTCGTCCACCCACGCGGCGGCCACCTGCTGCGGCGTACCGAAGCGCCGGGCCAGCGCCGCAGCGTCGCCGCCGTCGGCTATGTATTCCTCTGCCTGCCGCCGCAAAGCGGCCAGCAGCGGCTTCTTCACCTTGCCGGAACACGGCAGGAAGCCGCTGACGGCGCGGACGTAGCGCCCGACGTACCAGATCTGCTTCCTGCTCATGCTTCGGCCTCCCCCCGGATCACGGCAAAAACACCAGCGGTCACTGACTCGTACTCAGCGATCAGTTCACGCAGCTTCTCCTCCCCTGCCGGTTCCAAATGATAGTATACGCGAGTCATGCGCTTGCCCACCAGCACGCGCCGATCTGAGACATAGCCCTGCTCCTGCAGCCGGTACAGCACCGGATACAGTGAACCTTCCTGCGTGGTCAAGCGGCCGCCGCTGGCGCGCTCCGTCTCCTGCACCAGCTGGTAGCCATACATGTCCTCGCGGCGAAGCAGCGCCAGCAGCACCAGCGACATGACGCCCCGCCTATAATTTCCCTGAGCTGTGTCCTTCATATCGGCACCTTCTCTGCGTTAATTTATAGCACAAATACATTTTTAATGCAATACCTTTCTAAGAAAAATATCCATTTTTTTACAGACATACGAACATCACCATACGCCTCTGTATTCCCCTCTGCCCGAAGAGCCTCCCGCCGCAGGGACGCGGGGAACGCAATGCCCCGCCGTCACCGCCGGCGGCCTTACGGCGGCACGGCCGCGGAACTACACCGCGTGGAAAAGCGGATCAACGACAGGCAAAAAGCCCGCTCCCAGTGAGCGGGCTTTATTTTGTCACAGCACACCGAAGTGCTCCAGAATGATCTTGACGCCGATGAGGATAAGAATGGCGCCGCCCACAAACTCGGCCTTGTTCTTATACCTGGCGCCGAACACATTGCCCACATAGACGCCGACCAAGGAGATCAGGAACGTAGTACAGCCGATCAAACCCGCGGCCAGACCGATGGACACGGACAGCTCTACCATGGAGAACGTGACGCCCACAGCCAGCGCGTCGATGCTGGTAGCCACGGCCAGCACCAACAGCTCCTTGTGCTTCACCTGGCCGTCAGAGGGCTGCTGGTCGTCCTCCTTGTCCTCCTCGCGGCTCTCGCGGATCATATTGCCGCCGATCCAGGCCAGCAGGATAAAGGCGATCCAGGGCGCAAATCTGGTAACATAATGGGCAAACTGGGAGCCCAGCAGCCAGCCCAGAGTGGGCATGACCGCCTGGAACACGCCGAAATAGAGGGCGATAAGAAACGCGGACTTCTTATGCACCTTGTCGGGCATGGCCAGGCCCTTACAGATGGCCACGGCGAAGGCATCCATGCTGAGGCCGATGCCGATAAGGAATATCTCGATCAGTGTCATGGTGTTTTTCTCCTTTTATCTCCTGTCTCCCCTGCGCAGGCAGGGCGGCTCGTTCACAGCAGCACCGGCACAGGGCGGTCGATCTCCATACTATCCGGGGCAACGCGGCAGGTATAGGCGGCGATGCGGACGCCGGCGGCGGACGCCTGCCGGAGAGCCTCGCCGAACGCCGGGTGGGTGTCGTCATTGGGAGCGAAGTCCGTGACTCCGGCCATCTGAATGACAAAAAAGGCCGTGGCCCGGCGGCCCTGTTCCACGGCCCGCATCAGCTCGTGCAGATGCCTGACGCCCCGCTCGGTGGGGGCATCGGGAAAACGGGCGTGACCGCCGGACTCCAGCGTGACGCCCTTGACCTCCACCAGATGGAGACCGTCGGGCCGCTCCAGGCAGAAGTCCAGCCGGGACTCACCGAAGCGGAACTCCGGGCGGACCGCCTCCGCCTGCGGATCAAAGGTGCGGGCAAACTCCGCAAAAGCGCGATTGGGCGCCTGGGCGTCCATATTGATCAGCAGGCCGGACTTGTCCACGGCGATGAGGTCGTAGGGTGTCCTGCGGCCCGGCGCAGTGCCGGGGACCAGCCACACCGACGCGCCGGGCACCAGCAGTTCACGGCAGCGGCCTGTGTTCTTGACGTGACAGACCGTCTCGGCCCCGTTGATGTCCACCAGAGCGATAAAGCGGTTGGGCCGCGACAAAAAGCGCCCCTGCACTACCTGTTCATACCGCACGGCGGGCGCCTCCCCTGCTTTTGGAATAGAAATATAGTATATCACAAATAATGGGACAAAGGAAGCATTTTATTTAGGATACATGCCGGGGGATCGCAGTTTGTGTATTCCGTCAATGAACCTAAAAATTTTTTAGGCGTTCTTACAATTTTGTAGATTTTGCCGTTTTTCGTATTGCATTGCTACCAAATGTTTGGTACAATGCAGGTAATCTACATTAGTATGGGAGGGAATTCAAAACATGGACTATTCCAACCTGTTCGTTGTGCTGATGGGCCTGGGAACGGTATTTGCCGGATTGCTGTGCATCATCCTGCTGGTCTCGCTGATGAGCTGGGTATGCACCCGCACCACCGCGCCTAAAGCCGCGGCAGCCCCGGCGGCTGTGGCCGCGCCCGCTGTCGGCACCGTGACGCCCTCCATGATGGCCGCCGTGGCTGCGGCTATCGCCGAGGACATGGGGACCGACGTCTCCGCCATCCGTATCGTATCCATGAAGAAAGTGTGAGGAGGAACGCATCATGAAAAAGTACAGAGTTAATGTCAACGGCACCGTATATGAAGTAGAGCTGGAGGAGATCACCGGCGCGGCTCCCGCCGCCCCTGTGGCCGCACCTGCACCCGCTGCGGCTCCCGCCGGCGGCGAGAAGATCAGTTCCCCCATGCCCGGCACCATTCTGGCTGTGAATGTGGCCGCCGGCGACGCCGTCAAGAAGGGCGACGTGCTGATGATTCTGGAGGCCATGAAGATGGAAAACGAGATCATGGCTCCCTGCGACGGCACTGTCTCCTCCGTGGCTGTGACCAAGGGCACCGCTGTGGAGTCCGGCACGCTGCTGTGCACCATCGGCTGATGCCGGAGGGCCGCACATGGAAGCTATTGCCAATTTCTTTGTAAGCACGGGCTTTTACCAGTTTTTCCAGGGTGACAACTGGAAATGCGCCATCATGCTGGTCATCGCCATCGTCCTGCTGTTCCTGGGCATCGTAAAGAAATTCGAGCCGCTGCTGTTGGTGCCTATCGCCTTCGGCATGCTGGTGACGAACCTGCCCGGCGCTGAGATGTATCACGAGATACTGTTCGCCGGTGGACATGTCCACTGGGATCTGTTCGGCGGACAGCCTGTCACGGCACAGTTCCTGTCGGAAATGCTGGCCAGCGGCGTATCCGCCGATATGCTGCAGCCGTATGCCGACTCCCTGATGACCGCGGCGCAGAATCTGTTCAGCCCCGACGTCATCAATGACCTGATGTCCCAGGTGGCTGCCAGCGGCTCCGAGACCGTGGGCACACTGGCCAATCAGCTGGACACGCTGGTGGTGGCCGAGCAGTATGCTGCCAGCTACAGTGTCACCCTCAGTGATGTCACTGTCAGCGTTGGTCTGATCGATGTACTGTACCTGGGCATCAAGCTGGGCATCTATCCCTGTCTTATTTTCATGGGCGTGGGCGCCATGACCGACTTCGGCCCCCTAATCGCCAACCCCAAGAGCCTGCTGCTGGGCGCAGCCGCCCAGCTGGGCATCTTCCTGACCTATGTGGGCTGCCGCCTGCTGGGCTTCACTGGCGCGGAGGCCTCCTCTGTGGGCATTATCGGCGGCGCAGACGGCCCCACAGCCATCTTCGTCACCGCCATGCTGGCACCGGCCCTGCTGGGCCCCATCGCCGTGTCGGCGTATTCCTACATGGCACTGGTGCCCGTTATCCAGCCGCCTATCATGAAAGTGCTGACCACCAAGGAGGAGCGCCAGATCGTTATGAAGCCTCTGCGTGAGGTCAGCAAGAAGGAGAAGATTTTCTTCCCCATCGTCGTCACGATCTTCGTGGCACTGCTGGTGCCCTCCGCCGCGCCGCTGATCGCCTGCCTGATGCTGGGCAACCTGGCCAAGGAGTGCGGCGTACTGGACCGTCTCAGCAAGACCATGCAGAACGAGCTGATGAACATCGTCACCATCTTCCTGGGCATCAGCGTGGGCGCTACTGCCACCGGCGCTACCTTCCTCAGCCCCAAGACGCTGGCCATCATGGGCATGGGCGTTGTGGCTTTCGGCTTCGGCACCGCGGGCGGCGTACTGCTGGCCAAGTTCATGAACCTGTTCCTCAAGGAAAAGATCAATCCCCTCATCGGCTCCGCCGGTGTGTCCGCCGTGCCTATGGCCGCCCGTGTCAGCCAGAAGGTCGGCCAGGAGGAGAACCCCGGCAACTTCCTGCTGATGCACGCCATGGGCCCCAACGTGGCCGGCGTGATCGGCTCGGCCATCGCCGCGGGCGTGCTGATCTCCCTGTTCGGTTAATAGGAGGTAACTATGGAATTTCTGTCTAACAAGCCCCTGCTGATCACCGATACCATCCTCCGCGACGCCCACCAGTCCCAGGCGGCCACCCGCATGACCATCGAGGACATGCTGCCCGCGCTGGAGCAGCTGGACTCCATCGGCTACTACTCCCTGGAGTGCTGGGGCGGCGCCACCTTCGACGCCTGCATGCGCTTCCTCAACGAGGACCCATGGGAGCGGCTGCGCACCATCCGCAAGCACGTGAAGAACACGAAGCTGCAGATGCTGTTCCGCGGCCAGAACATCCTGGGCTACAAGCACTATGCCGACGACGTGGTGGACGCTTTCTGCGCCAAATCCATCGAAAACGGCATCGACATCATCCGTATTTTCGACGCGCTGAACGACGTGCGCAATCTGGAGCAGGCCATTAAGTCCACCAAGAAATACGGCGGGCAGGTAGAGGCCACCCTCAGCTACACCATGTCCCCCATCCACAGCGAGGCCTACTTCGTCAAGCTGGCCAAGGAGCTGGAGGAGATGGGCGCGGACGCCATCTGCATCAAGGACATGGCCAATCTGCTGCTTCCCATGGACGCCTACTCCCTGGTGAAGGCACTGAAGGAGACAGTCAGCGTCCCCATCCATCTGCACACCCACAACACCTCCGGCACCGGCGACATGACGCTGCTGATGGCCGCCTACGCCGGCGTAGACATTGTGGACACCGCCCTCTCCCCTCTGGCCAACGGCACCAGCCAGCCCGCCACCGAATCTCTGGTGGCCACCCTGCAGGGCACCGTCCGCGATACCGGTTTGAGCCTGGAGAAAATGTCCGACGCAGCGGTACACTTCCGCAAGGTGGCCCAGCGCCTGCAGGATGCGGGTATCCTGGATCCCAAGGTACTGCGCGTGGACACCAATACCCTGCTGTATCAGGTGCCCGGCGGCATGCTGTCCAACCTCATCTCCCAGCTGAAGCAGGCGGGCAAAGAGGACAAATACTACGACGTGCTGGCGGAGATCCCCCGCGTCCGCAAGGACTTCGGCTATCCCCCACTGGTGACGCCCTCCAGCCAGATCGTGGGCACCCAGGCGGTGATGAACGTCATCATGGGCGAGCGCTACAAGACCTTCCCCAAGGAGTCCCGTGCCATGCTGAAAGGCGAGTACGGCAAGCTGCCCGGTGAGGTCAACGAGGAGGTGCGCGCCAAGGCCGGTATCAAGCCGGAGGACGTGATCACCTGCCGCCCCGCCGACCTGCTGGAGCCGGAGTTGGAGAAGTACCGCGAGGAGTTCAAGGGCCTGGCCAAATCCGACGAGGACGTGCTGAGTCTGGCGCTGTTCCCCCAGGTGGCCCCCAAGTTCATTGAAAAGCGCGATGCGCCCGCCGCACCGGCGGCCTCCGCTGCCGCCCCCTCCCAGCCTGCTGCCGATACCGGCGTCCGCGAGCTGTATGTGGAGTGGAAAAACTGATATTCGCCAGTATTTCTTCTTTCCTTTCCCTATGAAAGAGGGGACCGTGGCTGCACACGGTCCCCTCTTTCCACTTTTTCTTGCGTTTCCGCAAAAAACTCTTGCATTATACATAAACATCGACTATAATAGCACCGTTGACAGGATATGCACCTTTAGCTCAGTTGGTAGAGCACCTGACTCTTAATCAGGGTGTCCAGGGTTCGAGTCCCTGAAGGTGTACCA
>CAVGEC010000068.1:0-9152 GCA_963628195.1 Bacteroidaceae bacterium | reverse complement strand
TCCCTGCCCACCGGCCAGCTGGTGAAGCTGTGCTGCTCCGGCAAGTACACCGAGGCGGAGCTGAACCGCATGCTGTCCGGCCGCGGCGGTCTGGTGGCTTACACCGGTTCCAACGATATGCGCTATCTGCTGGCCCAGGCCGAGCATGACAAGAAGATCGCCGGTGTGGTGGACGCTTTCCACTATCAGATCGGCAAGGAGATCGGCGCTATGGCCGCCGTTATGCACGGCAAGGTGGATCAGATCATTCTCACCGGCGGTATCGCCTACGGCCAGGAGACCGTGGACGCCATCGCCCGGATGGTGGACTGGATCGCTCCCATCACCGTGTATCCCGGCGAGGACGAACTGCTGGCTCTGGCCCAGGGTGCCCTCCGCGTGCTGAAGGGCGAGGAGAAGGCCCAGGAGTACCGCCGTCCCCGTCCCGACGACAACAAGTAAGCAGAACCGAATGGCAAGAGTCCCCGGCGCTGACCGGCGCCGGGGACTTTCAGCGTATGCGGAAAAAAGAAAACGGCCTATGGCCGTTTTCAGTCGTTTACGTCGTAAAAGATCCGCTCACCCGCCTCTGCCAGTCCCAGCTGGTCGCGGGCCAGATCCTTGATGAACTCCTCGTCATCTTTCTTGGCCAGGTCGGATTCCAGAGCCTGGTTTTCCTGCGTCTGCTGCTGCAGCTGACGTGTCAGTGCTGCCTCCTGCTGCTTGGCTTCGCTGAGCCGCCGGCCTACCTGCAGCAGCTCCACGCCCAAAAAGACCACCAGTGCGGCCAGAACCAGCAGCAGCGCCGTGTTGCTGCGGCGTTTTGCCCCGGCCTTTTTCGCTTTCTGCACCATGCTGTTCCGCCTCCCCGGTGTTTTTCTCTATCATAACGCACTTTCTGCAGAAAATAAAGGCTTTTTTCGCGGCGGCGGCGAATTTTTTCGCGGCGGCGGCCAGCCAGACCACAGGCCGCCACAAAAGCCGGACGGTGGCTGCGGCAGCGCTGAGCCAAAAGTCCCACAGGGGGCGCATCAGCGGCGACAGGGCCAGCAGGTACAGCAGCGCTCCCAGGACCATGGCGGTAAGCATCACCACCCGCAGCTCGCCCTCCCCTACCCGCAGGGCATACCACAGCAGCGCAGGGGCCACGGCCAGCAGGAAAACGGCATCCAGCCCGTGCGTCAGACGGGGGTTTTTCCGGCGGCGCAGGCGCACCAGCCGCAGCATGTCGTATACCGCCGCGGCCGCCGCGCCCAGCAGTGCCGCCATCAGATAGGCGTGCAGCTGGGCGGAGACGACGGTGCCCATGTCAGGCGAACAGGCGGCTGAAAAGTCCGCCGCCGCGGCTCTCCGGCGCGTCCTCGTAGTTCAGTGCGTCGATGCGGCCATCCACATGCAGTTCGCCGCCGTCCAGCGACAGCTTGCCGATGTGCAGCCCCTCGCCGCTGACTACCAGTGTGCCGGCGCCGGTGCGCAGGACGATGCACTGGTCGTCGAAGCGCTCCACATCCTCCACGCCGGAGACGGTGAGCGTCTCGCGTCCCTCCAGCTGAAGGCGGTGAGCCGCGGCGGGAGCGGTGACGTCATACGGCATAAAAATTCCCCCTTATACGATGTTCTCCCACCCCGCGGAGGGGATGGGGCGCGGTTTGTACCATCGTATGAGGGGGCTTGTTCATTTATGACGGGTTTGTCCTCACGCGCCGGCCACTTCTTTGTACATGGCCGCAGCGGCGTCCTTGCCCACGTTCTCGGTGACGGACAGCACCTCCACCGTCAGCGTCCTGGCGCCGAAGCGGATGGCGATCACATCGCCCACCTTTACGTCGTAGGACGCCCGCTGTACCCGCCCGTTGACGGTGACACGTTCGGCGTCGCAGGCTTCGTTGGCCACGGTACGGCGCTTGATAAGCCGGGAGACCTTCAGATATTTGTCCAAACGCATGGCAGTTTCTCCTATAAAAAGGGCCGGTGCGTTGCCGCACCAGCCCTTCAGCAGTGTATCCTTTTCCCGCCCCATTCACTTCAGAACGACAGGGAGGGGTGAGTCCGCTGTTTACTCAGCGACGGCGTCCTTCAGAGCCTTGCCGGCCTTGAAAGCGGGGACCTTGGTAGCGGCGATCTGCACGGGCTTCTTGGTGCGGGGATTCAGACCGGTGCGGGCAGCGCGCTTCTTGGTCTCGAAGGAGCCAAAGCCCACCAGCTGGATCTTCTCGTCAGCCTTCAGAGTCTCGGTAATGGTGTTCAGAACGGCGTTGACGGCAGCGTCAGAGTCCTTCTTGGACAGGCCGGTCTTCTCAGCGACAGCGGCGATCAGTTCAGTCTTATTCATGTTATTTCCTCCCAAAAATTTTCGTTGGTATTGCCGCGCTCAGCGGCTATCCTAAAACGACGTTTCATCGCATTAAGAACGTTCCTTTGCCCCGTTCCACAGGGCGGTCATCTCGTCCAGCGTCATATCCTGCAGGGCGCGTCCGCTGTCAGCGGCGGCGCGCTCCATGGCGCGGAAGCGGCGGATGAATTTTTCACAGGTGCCGTGCAGTGCCTGCTCCGGATCGATGCCGCAGAAGCGGCCCACCTTCACGGCGGCAAACAGCACATCGCCCAGCTCATCCTCGATGTTGCTCCCGGCCTGTACCGCTTGGCGCAGTTCGCGGACCTCCTCGTCCAGCTTGTCCAGCGCGCCGGCGGCATCGGGCCAGTCGAAGCCGACGCCGGCGGCCTTTTTCTGTATCTTTTCCGCCCGCCATGACGCGGGCAGGCTGCGGGCCACAGCATCCAGCGCGTCGGCGGTGGTCTGCTGCCCCTTCTCCTGTCGCTTCAGCTGCTCCCAGCTGGCGGACACGGAGTCCGCCGTCTCGGCAGCCCCGCCGCCGAACACATGGGGGTGGCGGTACAGCAGCTTCTTCACCACACCGTCGCAGACGTCGTCCATGGTGAAGCGTCCCGCGTCCTTCTCGATGTCCGCGTGGAACACTACCTGCATCAGCACGTCGCCCAGCTCCTCCTTGAGAAGGTCGGCGTCGTCGGTGTCGATGGCTTCAGCGGCCTCGTAGGCCTCCTCCAGCATACCGCGGCGGATGCTCTTGTGTGTCTGTACCTTATCCCAGGGGCAGCCCTCCGGCGACCGCAGCAGACGGATGATCTCCAGCAGGTCGTTATAGGTGTACAGCGGTTTCCTTGTAAAATCTATCATACTTGCGCTCCTATTGCAAGAGGTTTTCCCCGCATCTGGGGAAAAGTTAAGTGCATTTCGTGAATTTTTTACGGCAGACGCAGCCATTTGGCCAGTTTTTCCCCCTTGGGCAGGGCCAGGATGTCCTGCCGCGTCACCGCGCCGGCGGCCAGCGCCAGCAGTACATACACCGCCGCCGCGCACAGCACCGCCGGCACCGCCGCCCAGCGGAGGCCCATCCAGCGGGAGAACAGCCCGTACCCGGACCGGGCCGCCAGAGCCATCACCGCCGTCAGCAGCACCGGCTTGCCGAACAGCCGGATATATCCCGGCCGCTCCGGCACCAGCCGGGCAATGGCCACCAGGTTGATCACCGCGATCAGCGCGTAGCAGTACAGCGTGCTCACCGCCGCGCCGCGGATGCCCGTGGCCGGATCGCCCACCATCAGGTAGTTGGTGACGATCTTCATCACGCCGCCGCACAGCAGCGACACCACCGGCAGCAGCGGGTGGCCGTAGGCCTGCAGGATGCCGTTGGTGGCCACCATCAGGCACACGAACACACAGGCCAGGCCCAGGAAGGTCAGATGATAGGCCGCGGCCTCCGCCGTCTCCGGCACCGCGGGATACAGCAGCTGCAGAATAGGTCCCGCCAGCACGGACAGTCCCACGCCCGCCGGCAGCGCCGCAAGAACAGTCAGCTTCAGCGCCGCGCCGGCGGCTTTTCCCGCCGCCTCACGGTCGCGCCGCGCCAGGGCGGCGGACACCGCCGGCATCAGACTCACCGACAGAGGATAGATAAACGACGGCGGCAGCATGAACAGCGTCATGCCGAAGGTGTACTCACCGTACAGGGCGGCAGTCTCCGCCGCGGAATAGCCCAGCGTGTCCCGCAGGGTGCCGGTGACCAGTGTTTGGTCCAGCAGAGTGATAAGGCTCATACCCGCCGCGCCTACGGTGATGGGTACGCCGGTCTGCAGCAGCTCATTGAGGATGCGTCCCCGTGCCGGCGGAACGTCCCGTATTTCCGGCAGCGCCGCCCGCCGCGGCAGCAGCAGCGCCGTGACCAGCAGGCCCAGTCCCGCCCCGGCGGTGACGCCGCCGATGGCCCCGGCGGCGCACAGGGCCGTGGATGCGCCCTGCCGCAGCAGATAAAGGCACAGCCCCAGGCCGATGAGCAGCTTGCCGGCGGATTCCGCTATCTGCCCGGCGGCGGTGGGCACCATGTCGCCCAGGCCCTGGGAGTAGCCCCGCAGCGCTGCCGACAGACACACCAGCAGCACCGCCGGCCCCAGCGCCCGCAGCGCGGGCGCGGCATCGCCGTCGTGGAGCGCCGCGGCCAGCGCCTCCGGCAGCAGGCACATGACGGCGGAGCATACCAGCCCCATGGCCGCCAGCAGTGCCAGTCCCAGGCGCAGGCTGCGCCGCACCGCGCCGTAGCGCCGCTGGGCGGCGGCGCGGGACACCATGCGGCTCAGCGCCGCCGGCAGTCCCGCGGTGGACAGCACCAGCAGCAGACTGTAAATGTTGTAAGCGGCGTAGAAGTGCGCCATGCCCTCGCTGTCCAGCAGGTTTCCCAGCGGGATCTTGTACAGGGCGCCCAGCAGCTTTGTCACCGCCACGGCCCCGGCCAGAATGGCCGCGCCGCCCATGAAATTTTGCCGCCGGTGGGTCATGGTGCCTCCTTCTCTCACCGCGCCATCTCCAGATGGAAGCGGCGGAACGCCTCTAAGTTCTCCGTCAGCTTTTCCGGGCGCTGGATGTACTCCAGCGGGAACTTGGGGTGGAACACCCGCTCGATGCGGTTGCGTTTGGCGTCCACCATCTTGGTGGAGCCGCCCGCCCCCAGAGACAGGATGCTGTGCAGCTCCTCCATGATGTAGATATTATACAGTCCCTCCGCGCCGGATATGCACCAGCCTACATTCTCGAAGCTGCCGGACATGTACTTCTGGCGGTAGAGGTAATAGGGCGCGAAGCCCTGTGCCCGCAGCGTCGGATCGGCGTAGTCCAGCATGGCCGCCACGTCCTCCGCCGTGGGGATGGGCAGGCCCTCCAGCAGGATGCGGCTGCCCTTTTTCAGGCTCAGTGTGTGCACGGTGATGTTGTCCGCGCCGAAGGTCAGGCAGCGGTCCAGCGTCCGGCGGAAGCCCTCCGGCGTGTCGGCGGGCAGCCCCGCGATCAGATCCATGTTCACATGGGGAAAGCCCATGGATGCGGCCAGAGCCATGGCGTTTTCGATGTCCTCCGGGCTGTGCTTCCGGCCGATGGCCTCCAGCACCTGGGGCTCCAGGGACTGGGGGTTCACGCTGATGCGGTCGGCGCCGCGATCCAGCAGCACCTGCAGCTTCTCCCGGTCAATGGTGTCCGGACGTCCCGCTTCGATGCAGTATTCGACACAATTCGACAGATCGAAGCTCCTGTTCACCGCCGCCAGCAGCCGGTCCATCTGCCGGGCGGACAGGGTGGTGGGCGTGCCGCCGCCCATGTAGAAGGACTTGACGCGCAGGCCCGTCTCCTTCACCATCCGGCCCGCCGCCTCCACCTCGGCCAGCAGAGCCTCCAGATACGGCTCCATCAGCTTGAAGGACTTTTCCACCGAAGCGGAGACAAAGCTGCAGTAGGCGCAGCGGGTGGGGCAGAAGGGGATGCCGATATACAGGGAGATGTCGTCGGGCCGCAGGTCGTTTTTGGCCTTCAGCCCCGCCTCGGCGCTCTCCAGCGCCAGGCGGCGGCGTTCCGGGGACACGCAGTAGGTGTCACGCAGTACCCGGTTGGCCTGCGCGGGCGTCATGCCCTCCTCCAGCATGTTCCGCACCAGCTTGGCCGGGCGTATACCTGTCAGCGCCCCCCAGCTGGGCGTCACGCCGGTCACGCCGCGGGCGGCGCGGAAGAAGGACAGCTTCAGCGCACGCTGACGCAGGCGCTCCCGCTCGTACTGGTCGGAAACGCCTGCGATCCGGACGCGGGCTTCGCCCCGCGCCGTTTTGCCGCCGTAGGTCAGCGTTGTGACGCCGGTGGCGTATGTACCGCCCTCGCGCAGCGTCACCTCCGCGTGGCAGTCCCCGTCCTCGCCCTCGTAGACCGGGCGCTCCTCCGGGAAAAAGGCCAGCAGGCTCTGCTCGATGGCATAGCGGTCGTCATGGCCGCGAAAATTCAGCTTCATCGCGCCGTCCCCTGCCGCATATAGGGGTTCATGCGGCGCTCAAAGTCCAGCGTCGTCTCCCGGTCATGTCCGGGCAGCACCCGCCAGTCGCCCTCCAGCGCCGCCAGACGGGCCAGGGAGGAGAGCATCTTGGGATAGCTGCCGCCGGGGAAGTCGCACCGCCCGCAGGAACAGCGGAACAGCGTGTCGCCGGCGAAGATCACGCGCTGGTCGTCCAGCAGCAGGCACACGGAGCCCTCGGAGTGGCCCGGCGTCTCCATGACACGGAGAGTCAGCCCGCCCAGGGTAAGGGTGTCGCCCTCTTTGTAATAACGCTGGTGCTTCTCGTCCACACGGGTGAACAGCAGCTCGCCGCCGTGTCCGGCCACGCTGTCCTTCTCGTGGATGTACACCGGCACGTCCGGGTATTGCTCCAGCAGGGGCCGCACGGCGGAGGTGTGGTCGAAATGGCCGTGAGTCAGCAGGATGTACCGCAGCGCGCAGCCGGATTGCCGCACCAGCTTCTCCACGCGGGCGGCATCGTCGCCGGGATCGATAAGGGCGCAGACCTTGGCCGCCTCGTCGCACAGCAGGTAGCAGTTGGTCATAATGGGGCCCACTTGCAGCGTCTGAATGGTCATAGCGTCCTCCTTACAGTGTGTCGGTGTCCAGGATGATGGTCAGCGGCCCGTCGTTCAGGCTGTCCACCTGCATGTAGGCGCCGAATTCGCCCGTCTCGGTGTGAAAGCCCTTGTCGCGGCACAGCTGCACGAACTTCTCGTACAGGGGGATGGCCACCTCAGGCCGCGCCGCCGCCAGGAAGTCGGGCCGGCGGCCCTTCTTGCAGTTGGCGTACAGCGTAAACTGGGAGACGATCAGCAGCTGCCCGCCCACGTCGGTAAGGCTGCGGTTCATCTTTTCATTCTCGTCCTCGAAAATGCGCAGGCCCGTCAGCTTGTCCGCCAGCTTCACGGCCTGGGCCTCCGTGTCCTCGTGGGTAACGCCCAGCAGCACCAGAAAGCCCTCGCCGATCTGGCCGATGATCTTTCCGTCCACCGAGACGGACGCGTGCTTCACGCGGGTCAATACAGCGCGCATAATTTTATCTCCTTTATACTGTTTGTATTCGTTTTCTTATCCCGCCGGCCTTGTGACGCGCATTACGCCGGAGATCTGTTCTATCCGCCGCATGACCGTCCGCAGCTGTTCGCTGTCCGGCACGTCGATGTCCAGCGACAGCAGGGCGAAGCCGTCCGGCGTGCTCCGTGCGTTCATGGAGGACACATGGGTTTTGGTGCTGGAGAGCACCGTGGACACGTCCATAATGATATTGATGCGGTCCTTGGCGGTGATCTCCAGTGTGGTGCGGTAGCTTTCCTTGGTGTCGCTGCCCCAGGATACCTTGATCCAGCGGCCCACCTCGTCGGGCCTGCGCCGTGCCGGATCGGCGTTGGGACAGTCCGCCCGGTGCACGGAGATGCCGTAGCCGCGGGTGATGAAGCCCACGATCTCGTCCCCCGGCACAGGAGTGCAGCACTTGGAGAACTTCACCAGGCAGTTGGTCAGGCCCTCTACCACGATCCCCTGCTCGCTCTTGGTGCGCTGAGGCACGGCGGGCCGCATGATCTGCGGATGGTCCGCCACGGGGACTTCCGCCTGCCGCTCCGTCTGGTGCATGTGGATGATGCGCTGGATGTCCTCCCGCAGCCGCCCGACGACCTTCAGCGCCGAGATGCCGCCGTAGCCGATGGCGGCGTACATGTCGTCCAGACTGTTGTAGCACAGCTTTTTCAGCACGCCGGGCAGATTTTCCTCGTTGGTCAGCTCCTTCAGCGTCACGCCGGTGCGCTTCAGCTCCGACTCAAAGCTCTGCCGCCCGTTGACGATGTTCTCGTCCCGCTTTTCCTTCTTGAACCACTGGCGTATCTTGCTGCGGGCATTGCTGCTGCGGGCGATCTTCACCCAGTCGCGGCTGGGCCCGTGGGCGGATTTGCTGGTCATCACCTCCACCACGTCGCCATTGCGCAGATGGTAGTCGAACTGCACGATGCGTCCGTTGACCTTGGCCCCCACCATGTGGTTGCCGATGGCGGAGTGGATAGTGTAGGCAAAATCGATGGGCGTGGCCCCGGCGGGCAGATTGATCACGTCGCCGTTGGGCGTAAACACGAATACCTCGTCGGCGAACATGTCCACCTTCAGCGAGTGAATAAAGTCCTCGGCGTCGGCATCCTCCTGATTTTCCAGCAGCCGGCGCACCCACTCATAGCTGCGCTCGTCGCCGGCGCCCTGACCGTTCTGCTTGTACTTCCAGTGGGCGGCCACGCCGTATTCGGCGACCTCGTGCATCTCCTTGGTGCGTATCTGCACCTCGAAGGGTATGCCGCTCTCGCCCACCACCGTGGTGTGCAGGCTCTGGTACATGTTGGGCTTCGGCGTGCCGATGTAGTCCTTGAACCGCCCCAGAATGGGCTTGAACAGGTCGTGGATAATGCCCAGCACATTGTAGCAGTCCGCCACCGTGTCCACGATGACACGGAAGGCGAACAGATCGAACACGTCGTCCAGATTCTTGTTCTGGGTGTACATTTTGCGGTAGATGGAGTATGGGTGCTTCATCCGCCCGTATACCGTGGCGTCGATGCCCTCCTCCTTCAGCCGCGTGACGATGCGGTCGTGTACGGCGGACATGAACCCGTCGTACTCCGCGGCCTTCTCGTCCAGCGCCTCGGTGATCTCCCGGTAGCCCACCGGATCGAGGTACTTCAGCGACAGATCCTCCAGCTCCCACTTCATCTTCTGCATGCCCAGCCGGTGGGCGATGGGCGCGTAGATCTCCATGGTCTCGAAGGA
>CAVGEC010000067.1:0-9522 GCA_963628195.1 Bacteroidaceae bacterium | reverse complement strand
TCGAAATCAGTTTGCGGGCAACCGCACGAGGGTTCGAATCCCTCCCGCTGCGCCAAAAACAAGGCCGCCCTGTCGGGCGGCCTTGTTTTTTGACGTTTGTTGTTTTTGCAAAATCCGTCATAGTCGAAAATACCTCTATCGCCGGATATCTTGACATCGGCCGAAAGTTCTGCTACCATATGACCGGAATAACAGGAATACCGCAGCAGTGCGGTTTTTCTACAGTGCAGGAGTTAGTATTGTCTAACTTATTTTTTGTGTCCGTGAGTTAGACTGATTTAACATCGCATCAGAAGGTGACCACATGAAACAGCGCAAGAATTTCTGGGACAGAAACGCAAAGATCTACGACCGCTTTATGCGCAAGGACACAGCGGCCTATACACAGATGTACGAGCTGCTGCGTCCTGTGGTGCAGCACAAAACAGTGCTGGAACTGGCCACCGGCACAGGGCTGATCGCAAAGCATATCGTTAATGCGGCTCAGTGTATCGAAGCCACGGATGTTTCCGCGGATATGATCGCGGAGGCAAAGCAGGGCAATTGCTCTTCAAAACTGCATTTCTCCGTGCAGGACATGTTTCATCTGCCCTATGCAGACCAGTCTTTTGATGTGGTGATCGTATCCAACGCCCTGCATATCATTCCGCAGCCGGAAAAAGCACTGCGCGAGATCTGCCGCGTGCTGAAAGACGACGGCGTGCTGGCGACACCCACCTTTACCCATGCAGAAAATTCCATCTCCGGCAGCGTCAAGGCCTTTCTGATGAAGCTGGCGGGCTTTCCCCTGCACAGCAAATGGACGAGCACGACATATCTGGCATTCCTGCAAAGCAACGGCTGGGCAGTCCAAAAAAGTGCCGTGTTGAAAGCCTCCTTCCCCTTGACCTACGCGGAGTGTGTAAAGTCGGAGCATCTCCGGCGCAGCCCGGAAAAGGAGCGGCTATGAAAGATAAGGACTTACAATTTGACCGCAGCTGCCATGTGCTGTATTCCAAGCCCTGCAAGCGGGAGATCCTTGCTAAGATCGCCCTGCACTACCCGGAAGCAGAGCGGGAACCTGTCTGGGAAAAGGTGCAGCGGCAGTATGCGGCCTTTCTGTCCGACTGGCGCACCGACCTGGGCGGCAGCAAGAATTTTCACAACGGCGCCGGCGGCACCTATGACTGCATCGCCATTATGAGTTACTATGTCACCTGCAAGGCCGTCACCTCCTTCCGCGAGATCGAGGAAATGGAGGAAAATCTGATCCTGCCGTCCTTCCGCAGGCTGAAGTTTGTGGACTGCAACAAAGCATTCTGGCGCAGGCTGATGTATAAAGCATTCACCTCGGCCAAGGCAGGCTGCGACAAGTGGCACGATTACAAGATGACCGTTGCGCCTTACGACAAAAATAAACCGATCTATTATGAATTCACGGCGTGTCCTGCGGCGGAATTTGCCATCAAGCATTCCCTGACGGATATCATGCCCGCCCTGTGCAACGTGGACTTCGCTTCCATGGAGCTGATCCACGCCAGACTGGTGCGGACGACCACCTGTGCCAACGGCTGCAAATGCGACTACACCATCTGCGGCGACAAAGATCCATACCTGAAGGAGCATCCCGAATACCTGGACGAGGCTGGGTACAGGCGCAACCGATAAAATATTTTCAGAACAGGAGCTGATGATATGAAGATTCTGGTATATGGGGCCGGCGTGCTGGGCTGCAATCTGGCAAGAAACCTGTTCCGCGCTGGAAAGGATGTGACCTTGCTGGCCCGCGGAAAATGGGCAGAGGAACTTCGGCAGAACGGACTGCGTATCAAGGACAAGTTCTCTCCCCGCACGTCTGTCAGCCGCATTCCTGTAGTGACGGATCTTGCGCCGGATGACACCTATGATGTCATCTTTGTCGTCCTGCGCTATACGCAGCTGGATTCGATCACGGAGACTCTGCGGGCAAGCGGGACGAAAAACATCGTCTTTGTGGGCAACAATGTACGGGCTGCGGAGACCGCGGCGCTTTTGCCGGAGAAAAACGTGCTGTTCGCTTTCGCGCTCTCAGCGGGGCACCGCGAGCGTGACCGGGTAGCGTCCATCGACCTCAAAAAGATCACCATCGGGCCGCTGCAGGGCGCACCCTCCCAGCAGCAGCTTATCGACGAGATCTTCAACGGCACAAAGTACAAGGTGGTCTATGAACCGAACATGGGCGACTATCTCCTCTGCCACGCGGCGTTCGTGATGCCGGCGGCTTTCGCCTGCTACAAAACGGACGGTGACCTGAAAAAGCTGAAAGGCAACACCGCCTGCCTGCATCGGCTCATCGACGCCAACATCGAGGGCTACCGTGCCATCCGCAGCGCCGGACATGCGATCCTGCCGAAGGCGGACGCGGACTTTGAAAGCGCGGCGTATCGCAAGACCTGCCTGCGCTTCTTCAAGCTCATGTGCGCCACCAGCCTCGGAAAGCTCTGCACCTCCGACCACGCTATGAACGCAGTGGACGAGATGCGTGCACTGAACCGCGATCTGAAACGTTTCTTTGACGAAAACGGCGCTGCGTATCCGGTATGGCAGTCGCTGGAGTCGGAATGCGGGAGGTACATGCAATGATCCTGAACACAATTCTGGAAGGCCTCGGCCTGGGCGTGCTGCTGGTGCTGGTCTGTGCCGTCGGCATCCGCAGGGGCGCCGTCGGTATGGTGCATCTCTACAGTCCGGAGGTGCAGACGCGCTGCGTTGAAATGGGACTGACGACACGGGATCGCATCAAGCGGAACGCCCTGCTTTTCAAGGTCATCTGCATCCCCGGATACATTGCCTATGCTCTGGTCTGTGTCTACGCAATAAACGGCGCACGGGGCTTCCTCACGGGCTTCTGGCAGCTGCTGGTGATCCTGTCTGTGATGAATCTCATTGACCGTTTTCTCATCGATGATTACTGGGTTGGCCATACGAACGCATGGACGATCCCCGGCACGGAGGATCTGAAGCCCTACATCACCGGCAGAGATAAGTGCAGAAAGTGGGCCTTCGGCACGGCAGGCCTGGCGGTCATCTCGGCGGTGCTGGCGGCGATCATGACTCTCTTTGTTGACTAATCCGAGGTGATACGATGCGGTTCGAAACATTGGGTGACCATCGATACCCCGCGGTGCTGTTTTTTCACGCCATGGGCGTGACGGGCGACAGCAGTCGGCCGGTGGCGGAACATCTGCAGGACAGGTATTTCTGCATCCTGCCCACCTCCACCGTATACTGCGCGGGGCAGCGATATATCAGCAAAACAGACGAGCTGCGGCAGTTGGAGAACTTCCTGCGGGAGCAGGGCGTAAAGCGGCTGGCTCTTGTGGTCGCCTCCTCCATCGGCGCAGATCTTGCCTCTGCGTTTCTGGCGCAGACGAAGCTCCCCGTGGAACACGTTTTCTTTGACGGCGGACAGTTCGCCCGGATCAGGAAAGGGACACGCCGCATCATGACGCCGTTTTTGTATCTCGCCATCAAAAGCTTATACTGGTCGAAGGGCGGCACACTGAAGAATATCATGTGGTGCGATGACGATACGATCAAGCCCTATTTCATCGCGGCGGGCCAGGCGCTGCGGTACGGAAACCTGCGGCGTCAGCTGTCGGACAGTCTGGAGAATGTTCCCTTCCCGCCGCTGCCGGAGGAACTGCAGAGGCATGTCTATTTCGAGTTCGGCAGCGAGGAAGACCACTTCAAATACCGGGGCGCGGTGATGGCGGCCTATCCGTACGGTCATTTCCCGGTTTTTGAGGGCTATGACCACATGCAGTACCAAATCCGCGATCCGCACGGCTTTGCGGAGATGCTCACCTCCATCATAGAGCACGGCTGCATGCCGGAGCTTCCATTTGTCAGAAAGTGAGGTATGCCTATGAAATACAAAATCGAAAAAAACACCGTACAGGAGACGCTCATCATCCCGCTCTACGCCCGGAAAGTGTGCTCCGAGCTGTACCCCGCCCTCTATCGGGACGAGACGGCGATCCGTCTGATCGACAGGATCGACTACGATTTTTCTGAAGCGGAGAAAAACTCCCGCGGCCTCATGCAGCGCTTCGGTTCTTTGGAGGTCGCCATGCGGCAGAACGATCTGTCCTTCGAGATACGGGATTATCTGAAGTCTCATCCCCACGCGGCGGTGGTCAATCTGGGCTGCGGGCTGGACAGCACCGGGCGGAATTGCGACAACGGCAGCTGCAAAATTTATAACCTGGATTTCCCTGATGTCATCGCGGTACGGAATGAGCTGCTGCCCGCCGGAGAGCGGGAGGAAAACATCCCCTGCGATCTTAACGACAAGACGTGGTTTTCCAGGATCGACGCGGCAGGCGGCGCGGTGTTCTTTGCCTCCGGTGTGTTCTATTATTTCTTGAAAGAGCAGGTGCGTGAGCTGGTGCGGAACATGGCAAACGCCTTTCCCGGCGGCGTTCTGGTATTTGACGCGGCAAACCAGACAGCGGTAAAGATGATCGCCAAAACCTGGCTCAAGAGCGCCAAGATCAAGGACGTGGGCGCGTACTTTGCGGTATCTGATGCCAAAAGCGAGATCGGCGCATGGGACAGCCGCCTGCGCGTGTCCAGCCGCGGCTATATGCTGGGCTATAACGATCTGAAGGCTCCGTCCGTCAGCGGCTTTTTCCGCTTCTTGGCCAAGGTCGGCGATAACCGAACGAAAATGCAGATCGTGAAGGTCGGATTCTGAGACGGGCAGTGAAACGCACGGCAGCGTCCCCTCCCTATCGCAAACCGGCGCGGCATACACCGCGGGCCGCGTAAAGCAGTCAAGCAAAAAAGACCGTGCCCAGGGGCTTCGCCCTTGGGCACGGTCTTTACTTGTTATGCGCCGGAAACCCCGGCCGGAATGGCATGCGCCGCTCCCGGCCTGTTTTCCCTTCGCCCCGCACTTACCGCAGCCCTGTTGCGTCCATAACGGCCTCGATGCTGTCCACGGGCGCGTCGCTCCAGGGATAGGCCGCGTCACCGCAGCCGGCAGACTCCAGCAGACTCTCCGCGCCATCCTGCAGCAGCTTCTGGTACATGCTGTCCACATTGGTCAGCTTCTCCACGAATTCAGCGCGGGCCGTCTCGTCCTTGGCCGCCAGCCATTTCTCCGCGGCTGCCTTGATCTCATCCGCGCCCAAGCCGGTACCCACGCCCCAGTCCAGCAGCTTCACCGCACCCTGCACCGCCGTCATAGAGGATCCCGCCGTGCCGATGGTCACGGTCTGGTCAATGTCGTCCAGAACAGGCAGTTCGATGGCCTGCCCATCGTCCGGTGTCATTTCGGTATCGCCACTGTCCGGCGTACCGGGCTGCACATCCTCCGTGCCCTGTCCGGGCTTGTCGGTGCCATCCGCCGCCGGAGTCCTTGTACCGCAGGCGCACAGCATTACGCAGGCCAGCATGGCCATGATCAGCATTATTTTTTTCATTACAAATATCTCCTTTCTTTTCCGGGCCGCTCATACTTCTCTGAAGCGGCCCTCCCTGCACCGGATGCTTTTCAGCCCGGTGCGTGTCAATCCCAACAGCGCGTCCATTTCACGCGCCGCGTTTTCGTATCTGCTGTTCTGGTGGTGCACCAGAATGTAGTCGGCCTCCCTGATCCTGCCCGCCGCCTGGCGGCAGAAGCTGCGCATCGGTGCTGCCAGGGCAAATACCCAGATGGGTGCGCATATGGTCACATGGTCATAGGCCGCCAGATCTATGTCGATGGGCTGAATGGGCATATCCCATTTGTGCATGCCGTACCGCCCGCACCACCAAAAGCCCGGCGTCCCCTCTGTCCGTTCTGCGGCTCTGATCTCATACACCGCCGCACCTGTGCGCTCCGCCGCCTCATAGGCCTGCCTGCGCACATAGCCCATACGGGAGAAAAACACCACCAGCCGCCGCGTATCCGTGCCGATATGGGGATAGTCCGCCGCGTCCGCACGAAAGCTCTCCTGCCGCCGGAACACCCACGCCGCATAGCCCGTGGCCGCCTGGGCCAAGCCGAACACAAAGTATATGGTTGACATAAAATTCGGCGGGAACATGTAAAACTGGATACATATCCACAGCATCAGCGTCACGCCGAACACGCCGCCCAGCGTGTCTCCCAGCGGCTTTTTCGCCAGCAGCAGCCCCGCCGCTGTCAGGTTGGTCAGTCCATTGACGATCAGCAGCGCCCATCCGGCAAACCGGAAATCACGGAACACCGCGTCAGCAAAGGGCAGCTTCTGGAAATACGCAGCATGGCGTCCATGCCCATGATCCTGCCGCTGGGATCCAACAGCATCATCAGCGCACCGCCTACAGCGCCGATACCAATGAACAGCGTCCAGAACAGCAGCCACTTCCGCGCCGCGGCATATCTCGAATGTCCGCTCATTTCCCGTCCTCTTTTCCGTCCTTCCCGATCAGCATGCCGACGGCCATGCCCACCAGCATACCCAGTGAAATACCCAGTCCGGTACTGTCCAGCGCCGTACCCAGACACATGCCCAGGCACATACCGATGCACATCCCCTCCGTGCTGTAATCCGCCGGCTTTTCCCCTTTTTTCTTGGCTGCCGCACCTCTGACACACAGCACCGCCACCGCCAGGCCGATGACCACCCAGGGCAGCGCCGCCTTGATAAATTCCGCCATCACTTATACCTCCGGGCTGCGGGGCAGGATGACGGCCATAATAATATACGCCAGCACTCCGCTGCCGCCCAGTGCGCAGAACAGCACCCAGGCCAGACGGATGATAGTGGGATCCACGTTGAAATACTCTGCGATACCGCCGCACACTCCATCCAACATCTTGTTTTTATTTGATTTGTACAATCTTTTTTCCATCTTTATCTCTATTCCTTTCCAAATACCAGCCCTCGGAACACGGCATCTTTGTCATATGTCCCCTCCACAAATCCCGGTATTTCCTTGATGCTCCTGCACAGACTGACGCTGAAACCTATGGTGATCTGCTCCAGCTCCTGCTCCGTGTAATCCATGTTGCCCGTGACGATCAGCGTGGCGATGCTGTGGCTCACCAGCCACATATCCCGGAAATAATAATCTGCCTCCGTCTCGCTGATGCGGTAAATGGCCATCAGCGACGGTCTCACCAGTGCCTGCGAATGGCGCATAGCCCGCATAGCGCTGCCCTCCTCCGCCGTCAGCAGCAAAAGCCGGTACAGTTCCGGCTCCTCCCGCGCAAAGCGGGCGTATTGCTTTCCGTAACCCAAAAAGGGTATCTCCTGCCGCAGCCCCTCGGTTACATATTCGTCAAATACTTCCTGCGCCGCGGCATAAACCTCCTCCCGCAGGGCCCTCATGGTGCCGAAGCAGGTAAACACCGGGCGCGTGGAGATCCCCAGCTCCTCCGCCACCGCCTTGGCTGTCAGCGCAGCGGCTCCCTGCCGCCGCACCACCCGCAGTGCCGCCGTCACAAATTCTTTCCGGGTAAACTTGTTTTTCGGTGCCATAGCGCCGTCCTCCCTTATAATGCACTTTGCAATGCACATCGAGCGATGCATATTATAGCATGAAGTCTGTCAATGTCAAGCACAACTTTGCATACGCGAAAAGGCGCCCCTTTTAGTGAAATTTCATTAAATCAGGACCAGGCCATTGGGCCTGGTCCTGATTTAATGACATTGCCCCTTGCGGGCGTTCTTTTTTGTTCGCTTAGTGGCGCTTCTTGGCCGTCCAAGCCATGCCGCCCAGAGACAGCACCGCCGTCACGGCGTAGATGCCCACGCCCGCGTCGAAGGTCTGGGGCGCGGTGGTCTTGCCGCCGATGGTGAACTCGGTGGAGACATTGCCCGCCGTGGACAGGATGGTCACGGTGTGCTTGCCTGCGGCCAGCGTCTTGAGGTACGCGGCCTTCAGATAGACCTCGGTGCCGCCGTTATCCTCCACAGTGTAGTTGGACTTGGCCAGCGCCTTGCCGTCCACCTGGACACCCTGGAAGCCGCTGTAGGAAGCGGTGGAGCGGAAAATCAGACCGTAGTCGCCGGAGGTGTAATCCGTGGCGGACTTGTTGGGGCCGTTCAGCACAGCGCTGATGCTGGGCCCGGCGTAGTAATAGCCGCCGCCGGAGGGAGCGGGTTTTGTCACAGAAATCGTCGGTACGCCCACCTTGACATCAAAAGCACTACCATAGGAACGACCTTGCGCAATTAACAGCGCGGGTGCAGTAGCCGTCTCTTCCAGCGTGTACTCGGCAACCTTGGTCCCGTCAATATAATGACGTACTGTGCCAGCCGAGAACTCCGTTTTTATACTATGACTCCCCTGTGTAGGTGCCACAGCTGCGATGTCCTTCCATCCTCCGTCTTCTTCAGCGGAGTTCCACCATTGCCATGCCGCACCATCGCTTCCCTTATTGATAAACTGCACGATGGCCCAATCCACACAGTCTTTCTGGCTCGCCACCGTATTCCCGCCATTCTTGTCGATCTGGATCCATACCGAAGTATTAATATTAGCAGTTTCCATCATCGCGGCGGTAACATCCAGCGTATACGACACAGCCCAGTAATTACTCGCTGCATATCCCGTGGCTGCACCACGGCCTTGATACGCATACCAATTGTCAGCCGCCGGCTGTTCCTTAACTTTAAAACTGATCTCATTATTGGTAATTGTCCAGTTTTCCGGTTCTGTCCTGTCTTTACTCCAATTCTCCGCTTTCGTGAGATCCACCGCAGCGGTGGTCGTCACATCCGTCGCCCAGCTTACGCTGCACAAGCTCAGTGCCATGACCAGCGCCAGTAGAATTGCTGCGAACTTTTTCATAATACCCTCCTATTATTTGTGTTTTTGGATATGTTTATATATCCTTATATGAATATATACTCAAACGAATAAATTGTCAAGCATGTATACACTTTATAGAATATATGAAAAGACTATAAAGGAGTTGTACTATGGGTAAAGTCTATCTCACGCTTGACCGGTTGCTGGAGCAGCAAGGTGTCAGCCGCTATGAACTGGCCAAACGCACCGGCATCCGCTATCCCATTATTGACAACTACTATAAAAACAAGGTCGTCCGTTACGACAGCTATGTGCTGGAAAAAATATGTTCCGCTTTAGACTGCTCTGTGTCCGACCTCATTTGCTATAAAAAATGACCGGCGCATGCCGGTCACTCCCCGCAAAACCAGAAACGGCGCCCGGTCATCGACCGGGCGCCGTTTCTGGTTTTTCCCCCCTGTTACAGGATAGCGTAATTCACGATCAAGCCCGCGAACACGATGGACACCATGCTCAGCAGCTTGATAAGGATATTGATCGCCGGGCCGGCGGTATCCTTGAACGGGTCGCCCACGGTATCACCCACCACGCCGGCCTTATGGCAATCACTGCCCTTGCCGCCGAAGTTGCCCGCCTCAATGTACTTCTTGGCGTTGTCCCAGGCGCCGCCGGCGTTGGCCATGTAGATAGCCATCAAGAAACCGGTGACGGTGGCACCGGCCAGCAGGCCCACCACGCCCTTGAAGCCCAGGATCATACACACCACGATGGGCG
>CAVGEC010000066.1:0-9640 GCA_963628195.1 Bacteroidaceae bacterium | reverse complement strand
TCCCCCTTGCGAAAAAACACGTCATACGATATAATAACCGGGTATGCTACCAAACAAGGGCGTATTGCGCCCAAAATCGAGAGGAATGAAGTTCAATGAGCGCATCAAGAGAAAAAAAGATCCGCCAGGATCTGGCGGCACAGGGCATTACCGATCCCAAGAAGATCCGCGAAGCGGAGGAGAAGGCCAAGGCCCGCAAGAGCAATATTCTGTACGGCGTGATCGCCGGCGTGTTCGTCATCGTGGCCGCCGCCCTGCTGGTGTACAACTCCGGCGTACTGCAGCGCAATGCCACTGCTGCGACCGTTGACGGTGAGAAGTACACCGTCGGCCAGGTAAGCTATTTTTACGCCAATATTAAGAACAACATTGTTAATGGCGGGTACGCCAGCTTTTACGGCATTGACACCTCCAAGTCACTGGATCAGCAGGTCATGAGCGACTCCGTCAAGAGCATGATGGGTGTAGAGGATGAAGGTGACGTTACTTGGGAGCAGTTCATCCGCGACAACGCGGTGGATCGGCTGGCCACGACCGTGCTGGTCGCCAAGGAGGCCGAGGCCAACGGCCACGGCGCCGATGACCATACCGACGAAGAGGTCGCCGCTACCATGGAGGAACTCTCCACCTACGCCAAGCAAAAAGGCTACTCCGTGAAAGAGTATCTGAAGCTGATCTACGGCAAGAGCATGACTGTGGCTACCTTCAAGGAGATGACCGCGCTGTCCGACGTGGCCAGCCACTACGCCAGCCATTACAGCGAGGAGCTGACCTACACCGTCAGCGATCTGGAGAACTACTATCAGGGCAACAAGAGCAGCTTTGATGTTGCTTCCTATGAGTCCCTGTACTTCAAGGGCACCGCTGACTCCACCACGGATGCCGACGGCAACACCGTGGAGCCCACCGATGAGGAAAACGCCGCCGCCAAGGCCCAGGCTGAGAGCGATGCCGCCGCCGTGCTGGCGCGTGTGCAGGCCGGCGAGGCGCTGGAGGATGTGGCCAAGGAGTATGAATCCGCCAACTACAGCAGCACCGAGACCGGCTCCAATAACGGCAGCGACGTGGCCAACTGGGTATTTGACAGTGCACGCAAGGCCGGCGACAGCGCCGTCGTAAGCAGTGATCCCAACTGCTATGTGGTCGTGTTCCGCAGTGTGGGCCGCCAGGAGTACGCCACCAAGGACGCACGCCACATTCTGTTCAAGGTAGACGAGAGCGCGCTGGACAGCGAGGCCGAGACCTATGAGGCCGACCTGCAGGCAGCCAAGGATGCCGCCAAAGCCCAGGCCGAGGATGCTATGGCCCAGTGGAAGGCCGGCGAGGCCACCGAGGACAGCTTTGCGGCCCTGGCCAACGAGCTCAGCGCGGACGACGGCAGCAACACCAACGGCGGCCTGTACACCAAGATCTACAAGAACCAGATGGTCACCGAGTTCAACGATTTCTGCTTCGATGAAAGCCGTCAGCCCGGCGACACCGGCATCGTGTACGGCGAAAGCTCCAACTACAAGGGCTATCATGTGGTATACTTCGTGGGCGACGATGTTCCTTACTGGCAGGTGCAGGCAGAGAACGCTCTGCGCAGCGCTGACACCGAGGCCTGGCAGACCGGGCTTCTGGACGCCGCCACCGTCACCCAGGAAGCCGGCATGAAAAACCTCGGCTGACTTATGTCTTTCCATGAACGAACGCTTTCTCAGAACTGAAATGATCTTAGGCGCACCCGCTCTGGACAAGCTCCGCCGCAGCCATGTGGCGGTGTTTGGCCTGGGCGGTGTGGGCAGCTACGCCGCTGAGTGCCTGGCACGCAGCGGCGTTGGCACGTTAACGCTGGTGGATCAGGACACGGTGTCCATATCCAACAGTAACCGCCAGCTGTGCGCCCTGTCCTCCACCGCGGGGCAGTACAAAGCGGAGGTCGTGGCCGCCAGGTGCCGGGACATCAATCCGGATGCGGTGGTCTATTCTCTCTGCGCCACCTATGACGCCGCCCACCGGGAGGAGTTCTTCACCCGAAAATACGACTACATTGTGGACTGCATTGACCTGGTCAGCTGTAAGCTGGATCTCATCCAGCAAGCCCATCTGCGGGGCATCCCCATTCTTTCCGCTCTGGGCACCGGCAATAAGCTGGAACCGGAGCTGCTGCGCATCGCGGACATTTCGCAGACCTCCGGCTGCCCCTTGGCCCGCGTCATGCGCAAAGAACTGCGCAAACGGGGCTTCGCCCACCTCAAGGTGGTATTCAGCCCGGAGCAGCCGCACGAAACACAGCAGCTGGAAGCCCCCTCCCCCGGCCGGCGCAGCGTACCCGCCAGCGTGGCCTGGGTGCCCTCTGTGGCCGGGCTGCTGATGGGCGGGCGCGTGGTACGCGATATCATTGAGGACGGAGGTCTTATCCCATGATACTTACAGGCACGCTGGTCAACAGCGCCGCCATCATAGTCGGCGGCATTCTGGGCACCCTGGGCGGCAAGCTCATGCCTGACAAGATGAAAGAAACGGTTCTGGCCGCCACCGGCCTTGTGTCCATCGGCATCGGCATCTCCGGCGCTATCGGCAGCAGCAACCAGCTGATCCCCATCCTCTCGCTGATCATCGGCTCCGTTATCGGCGAACTGCTGCACATTGAAAACGGCGTAACTCGCGCCGGCGACTGGCTGCAAAAGAAATTCGGCAAGGCCGGCCCCATCACCGAGGGATTTGTCAGCGGCTCGCTGGTGTTTGCCGTAGGTGCTATGGCTGTGATGGGCTCACTGGACAGCGGACTGAAAAACGACCACAGCATCCTGCTGGCCAAATCCGCCATCGACTTTGCCGGTTCCGTGGCCTTCGCCGGATCACTGGGCATCGGCGTGGCGTTCTCCGCTCTGTCGGTGCTGCTCGTACAGGGTACGATAACGCTGCTGGCCTCGCTGCTTACCGGCGTGCTGACCGAAGCAGTCATTACGGAGATTTCCGTCACCGGTTCTCTGCTGATCATCGGCATCGGACTGAATGTAATGGGCCTGACAAAGCTGCGGATCTTGAACATGATCCCGGCCCTGCTGCTGCCTATTATTCTGTGCAGATTTATGTGATTTCCGCTTGTTTTTGAGAAAAAGGAGCACTTTTATGGCATTTCAAGGCTATTCACAGGAGACGCTGGATTTCCTGTGGGGCATACGCTTCAACAACGAACGCACATGGTTTCTGGCACATAAACAGGACTATGAACAATATCTGCTGGGCCCCACCCGCGCCCTGGGCGAACAGGTCTACGACGCCTTGCATGCGCGGTTTCCCAAAGAGCCGTTCATGCTGAAAATGTCACGAATTTACCGGGATATGCGCCGTTTGCACGGCAATGGTCCCTATAAAGATCACCTGTGGTTCTGCATCCGCGCAGGCGGCGAGGACTGGACCGGGCGGCCCACCTTCTACTTTGAGATCGGGCCGGACTATTACAGCTATGGTATGGGCTTTTGGGCACCCAAGGCCGCATTGATGGAGAGTTACCGGCAGCAGCTGGATACCCATCCGGAGGCATTCTCCAAATTGGTCAGAAAGTTCAATAAACAGAGCCATTTTGTGCTTTCCGGCCCGGAATACACCCGAAAAAGGGGAAATACCACTTCTCTGCTGGCACCGTGGTACAATAAAAAATCTATTAATTTGCAGCACGACACCGTACCGGATGAGCAGCTGTTCTCCCCAGCACTGGCACAGGACATCATTGAAGGATTCGCGGAACTGATGCCACTGTACAAGTACTTTGACGCGCTATGCGCGGCGGTGGGCCCCGGCGAAAAATAGGCACATTTCCCCCGAAAAGGGGTTGACATGCGGAAAAAAAGCGGGTAAAATACCCCGTATGAATGAGGGAGTAATTCCGCAGCGCCCTGGTCGGCGCGGCGTGGCACACCGTCATCCCGGCGCGTCAGCGCCCGATGTGTCCTGAAAGAATGAGACTCATGCACCGGCAGAACATGCCTGTGCATGAGTCTTTTTTTGTATACTGACTCGGCGCATGTCCAATAGAACATATACCTGTACAAAGGGTTGATATTCAAGATGTACACAGCATCATATACCGCACAGGCACAGTGCGCCTGGGATATTTCACCGGAAAAAAGCAAAAATGTAAAGTATAAGGAGCGATGGACTATGGAAAAAGAGTACAACCGCAGCCCGCAGGAAGTGATGGATGAGTTGGGCACCTGTCCCGCCGGTCTGACGGAGGAGCAGGCGGCGGAACGGCTCAGGAAGCACGGGCCCAACAAACTGAAGGAGGCGGAGAAGCCCTCCCTGATGCAGCGGTTCCTGGCCCAGCTGAAGGATCCCATGCTGCTGATCCTGCTGGCGGCGGCGGCGGTGTCCGCCGTGACCAATGCTCTCAGCGGCGAGAGCTTCACCGAGGTATTCATCATTCTGGTGGTAGTGCTGCTCAACGCCGTGCTGGGCGTGGTGCAGGAGAGCAAGGCCGAGGCGGCTATCGAGGCCCTACAGACCATGACCGCCGCCAAGTGCAAGGTGCTGCGCGGCGGACACCAGATCGTGGTGGAGAGCAGCCAGCTGGTACCAGGCGACGTGGTGGTGCTGGAGGCCGGCGACGCGGTGCCCGCCGACGGACGGCTGCTGGAGAGCGCCTCCATGAAGATCGAGGAGGCGGCGCTGACCGGTGAGAGCGTCCCCGTGACCAAGGCGGTAGAGCTGCTGACCGGCGACAACGTGCCGCTGGGCGACCGAAGGAACATGTGCTACATGGGCAGCACCGTGGTCTATGGCCGCGGCAAGGCGGTGATCACCGCCACGGGCATGGACACGGAGATGGGCAAGATCGCCGGTGTGCTGGCCCAGACCGAGCAGGAACAGACGCCCCTGCAGCGGAAGCTGAACGAACTGGGCAAGACCATGAGCAAGCTGGTGCTGGGCATCTGCGTGTTCATCTTCATCTTTGATCTGGTGGTGGCCGGCGAGTTCACACTGGACACTGTACTGAGCACCTTTATGGTGGCCGTCTCCCTGGCGGTGGCGGCCATACCGGAGGGACTAGCCACGGTGGTGACGGTGGTGCTGAGCATCGGCGTGACCAACATGAGCAAGCAGCACGCCGTGATCCGGCGGCTGACGGCGGTGGAGACACTGGGCTGCACCCAGGTAATCTGCTCCGACAAGACCGGCACGCTGACGCAGAACAAAATGACCGTGGTGGAGCACACCGGCCCCACGGAGCTGCTGGCCACGGCCATGGCCCTGTGCAACGACGCAGCGCTGGAGGACGGCGGCGCAGTGGGCGAACCCACCGAGGCGGCGCTGGTGAACTTCGCCGCCGCCAACGGTCTGGAAAAGCCTGTGCTGGAGAACCGCCAACCCCGCTGCGGCGAGGCGCCCTTTGACTCCGGGCGGAAGATGATGTCCACCATCCACCGGACGGACACGGGCTTCATCCAGTACACCAAGGGCGCGCCGGACGAGGTGCTGCGCCGGTGCACCAGCTATACCGAGGCCGGACAGATCCTGCCCCTGACCGACGAAAAGCGCGCCGCCATTCTGGCGGAGAACAAAGCCATGGCCGACAAGGCCCTGCGGGTGCTGGCGGCGGCGGAGCGGCTGTATGACGCCCTGCCCGACAAGCAGGAGCCGGAGACGTTGGAGCAGAATCTGTGCTTCATCGGTCTGACGGGCATGATAGACCCGGTACGTCCGGAGGTGAAGGCCGCGGTGGCCGAGTGCCGGGCCGCGGGCATCCGTCCGGTGATGATCACCGGCGACCACAAGGACACGGCGGTGGCCATCGGCAAGGAGCTGGGCATCATCGACAGCGCCGACCAGGCCGTTACCGGCAGTGCGCTGGACAGCCTGACCGATGAGGAGCTGGAGCAGGCGGTGGAGAAATACAGCGTGTACGCCCGCGTACAGCCGGAGCACAAGGTGCGCATCGTCAGCGCCTGGCGGCGCAAGGGCGCCATCACCGCCATGACCGGCGACGGCGTCAACGACGCGCCCAGCATCAAGTCCGCGGACATCGGCGTGGGCATGGGCATCACCGGTACGGATGTCACCAAAAATGTGGCCGACATGGTGCTCAGCGATGACAACTTCGCTACTATCGTCTCCGCCGTGGAGGAAGGCCGCCGCATCTATGACAACATCCGCAAGGCTATCCAGTTCCTGCTGGCCAGCAACATGAGCGAGGTGCTGGGCGTATTCTTCGCCACGCTGCTGGGCTTCACGCTGCTGAACCCGGTGCACCTGCTGTTCATCAACCTCATTACCGACTGCTTCCCGGCACTGGCCCTGGGACTGGAAAAGGGCGAGCCGGACACCATGACGCGCCCGCCCCGCGACAGCAAGGACGGCATTTTCGCCGGCGGGCTGGGCTTCGACATCGTGTACCAGGGTGTGCTCATCACCCTCATCACACTGGCCTCCTATATCATCGGACACTGCATGGAGGTGGGCTATTTCGAGATGCCCAAGGGCGTATCCGACGACGGCATGACCATGGCGTTCCTGACCATGAGCATGTGCGAGATATTCCACAGCTTCAACATGCGCTCTCAGCGCAAGAGCGTGTTCTCCCTGCCCAGCCACAACAAGGTGCTGTGGGCGGCCATGATCGGCTCGCTGGCGCTGACCACGCTGGTGCTGGAAGTGCCGGCCATCGCCAACGCCTTCGGGTTCACCCCCGTCAGCTGGGCGGAGTACGGCGTGGCCCTGGCGCTGGCGTTCCTGGTCATTCCGGTGGTAGAGCTGGTAAAGCTCATACAGCGAAACGCCGCAAAGCGGAGAGCAAAATAAGCAAAAAAAGAAAGCCCTGGGGGGGCTTTCTTTTTTTGCTTTGATCCTCTTTATCGGGCGTTGTAGGCGGCGATGCCCTTGGCCAGGAGATCCATGGCCCGCTCCAGATCCGCCTGCTTCAGCACATAGGCGATGCGGATCTCGTTCTTGCCCTTGCCGGGGGTGGCGTAGAAGGGCTCGCCGGGGGCGAACATAACGGTATCGCCGTTGTCGTCGAACTCCTCCAGCAGCCATTTCTGGAAGGTATCGGCATCGTCCACCGGCAGGGCGGCCATGATGTAGAAGGCACCGCGGGGGCATTCGCAGACCACGCCGGGAATCTCCTTCAGCTTATTGACCACGGTATCGCGGCGGCGCTTATACTCCTCGCGGACGGCGGCGAAATAGTCGGGCCCCACGGAATACAGCGCGGCGGAGGCCACCTGATCCAGCGTGGGAACAGACAGCCGGCACTGGGCGTACTTCATGGCTTGGGCCATCAGTTCCTTATTGCGGGTGATGAGGCAGCCGATGCGGGCGCCGCAGGCGGAGAACCGCTTGGACACAGTGTCGATGACGATGACATTTTCGGCGGCATCGTCGAACTGGCCCATGGACTGCAGAGGCTCGCCGGCGTAGACGAACTCGCGGTAGGCCTCGTCGCCGATGATGAACAGGTCATGCTCCTTGGCGACATCCACCATCATGCGCATCTCCTCCGGCGTCAGCACGGCACCGGTGGGGTTGCCGGGGTTGGTGACCATGATGGCGCGGGTATGCTCGTTGATCTCCGCCTCCACCTTGGCCCGGTCGGCATAGTGATAGCCGTCGTGGGGCGTGGTGGGAATGGGGTGGATCTTCGCGCCGCAGGTGTAGGCCATGGTATTGTAGTTGGGATAGAAGGGCTCAGGGATCAGGATCTCGTCGCCGTCGTCCAGGATGCAGTTCATGGCGATCTGCAGGGCCTCGGAGCCGCCGTTGGTGATGAGGATATCGCCGGCGTCGAAGTGCATGCCCAGGTCGGCATAGTACTTGCGGATGGCCTCGATCAGTTCGGGGATACCGGGGGAGGGAGCGTAGGCCAGAACAGGCAGGTCAAAGTGGCGGACAGCGTCGAAATACGCCTTGGGCGTTTCGATATCCGGCTGGCCGATGTTCAGATGGTAGATCTTCTTCCCCTTGGCCTCGGCGGCCACCGCGTAGGGATGGAACTTGCGCATGGGGGACAGGCCGCACTTCAGAACCTTGCTGGAAAACTTCATGGTGTATCCTCCTTATCTTGTTCTCTTGTATCGTAATAGTAGCGCTTTTTCGCGGAAGTTGCAAGAGCAACTTGAGAAAAAGGCCGCCTAAAGGCCGCCTGACACAAGAAAACATGCGGTTTTGCCTGTGTCTATCCGGCTGAAATCGACCGAAAAAACGCCCACATGCGTCAGCATGCGGGTGTTTTTGCAGCCAATTTCAGCTCGAATTTACTTTGGCAAAACTGCTTCGCACCGAAAAAGAGCGCGTTTTGCGCAGGACCGAGGCGCGCCGCCGCAGGCATACTGGATGTCTGGCAAGGCGGCGCAACGATGGGGCTGTGCAAAACACGCCTTTTGCGGCGCATGTTTTCTTGTGCCAGGTGGCCTAAGGGCGGCCTTTTGTATCGCGTTCAGTTCATCTGCTTGCGGCGGCTGAGGTTCACGGTACCGTCGGTCATGGAGTTCAGGGAGTCCAGGCTTCTGCCGGTGCCCTCGGCCACGCAGGAGATGGCGCCCTCGGCCACCACAGTGTGGATGCCGGTACGGGCCTCGATCAGCTTGTCAAAGCCATCTACCAGGCTGCCGCCGCCGGTCATGACGATGCCGTTGTTGGAGATGTCGGCCACCAGCTCCGGCGGGGTACGCTCCAGCACGCCGTGAACAGCCTCCAGGATGCGCTCCACGGGCTCCTCGAAGGCCTCCAGCATCTCGGTGGAGCTGACGTTGATGACCTTGGGCAGGCCCGTCACCAAGCAGCGGCCCTTGATCTCGATGGCCGTCTCCTGCTCCTTGGGGAACACGCAGCCGATCTGCATCTTCATCAGCTCGGCGGTACGCTCGCCCACCAGCACGTTGTGCTTGCGGCGCATATACTTGACGATGGACTCGTTGAACTGGTCGCCGGCCACCTTGATGGAGGCGGACTCCACCACGCCGCTGAGGGAAATGACCGCGATATCGGTGGTGCCGCCGCCGATGTCCACCACCATGTGGCCGTCAGGCTTGGCAATGTCGATACCGGCGCCGATGGCGGCCGCCACAGGCTCCTCGATCAGATAAACGCGGCGTGCTCCGGCCTGGATGCCGGCGTCCACCACAGCGCGCTCCTCCACCTCGGTAATGCCGGAGGGGACGCAGATAATGACCCGCGGCTTGAACAGCTGGAAGCCGCCGGTGACCTTGTGGATGAATTCCTTCAGCATCCGCTCCGTCATGTCATAGTCGGAGATGACGCCCTCGCGCAGGGGACGGATGGCCACGATGTTGCCGGGGGTACGGCCCAGCATGGCCTGCGCCTCGGCGCCCACCTTCAGCAGGCGGCCGGTATTCTTGTCGATGGCCACCACCGACGGCTCGTTCAGCACGACGCCCTTACCCTTGATATATACCAGAACAGAAGCGGTACCCAGATCGATACCGATATCCTTTGCCAAAGAACACATAACTGCACCTCATCCATTTCTCATTTGTGTTATCGCATACGGCGAATTGCCGAATTTTTCCCAATTAAGTATTATACTGACGGCTTCTCCGTTTTGCAAGAGCAAGTTGCAATTGTTCACAGATTTGTTAAAAGAGAGACAGAATGTTCTCATTTGCCTCCGGCAGCCCACTTTTGTCGCGCGGACCGT
>CAVGEC010000065.1:0-9700 GCA_963628195.1 Bacteroidaceae bacterium | reverse complement strand
AACTTGGCGGCGTGCTCGGCCTCCTCCAGGCCGGCCTTCTCCCAGTACAGGCCGATTTCCGGATAACCCTCGCGGTGGGCCACACGGGCCATAGCCAAGTACATACCCACCTCAGAGCACTCGCCCTCGAAGTTGGCGCGCAAACCGTCGATGATCTCCTTGCGGACATCCTCAGGAACGTCGTCGCCAAAGACCTTGCCTACGCCCACAACGTGCTCGGCGGCCCAGGACTTCTCCTCGGACTGCAGAGTGAACTTGTCGCCGCTGACGTGGCAGACCGGGCACTCGGCGGGGGGAACATTACCCTCGTGAACATAACCGCAAACAGGACAGACCCACTTCTTCATAATCGTTACCTCCATAAATGTATTCATATCGTTGTGTTTGTTATTTTGACGCCGCCGCAGCGGCTTTTGTCAACTTGTCTTTTTGGCAGCCAGGCATCTGCTGCAATGGCCGTAAAACGTGACGCCGCAGCTGTCCGCCTCCCCCACGTCCGTCATATCCGGCATCTCTACCGGAATAGGCGGTAGGTCAATGACCGCGCCGCAGCTGCGGCAGATGAAGTGCCCGTGGGGTGCGGTGTTGCCGTCGTACCGATCCTCGCCGTCCACACAGCCGATCACCTGCACCGCGCCCTCCGCCCGGAAGCGCGCCAGATTGCGGTACACCGTGGCCAGGGATAGGTCCGGTATTTTCGGCTTCAGCTGGCTGTACACCCACTCCGCAGACGGGTGGCAGGTGGTGGAGCGCAGACACTGCAATATGGCTTCCCGCTTGGGACTGTGCCGCGTGGTATACATGTGTCTCGCTCCTTTCTTGTTGCTAACAATTATTGTTTGCATTAGTATACTACCACATCGCCATTAATTTGTAAAGAGGTTTTTTCAAATTTTTCAAAAAAGTTTTTACCTGCTTTCTTATCCTATCCTCCACCGCAAAAAGTATACAAAAACCCGGCACAGCGCTGCTGTGCCGGGTTTCGATATATTCTTTTACTCGGCCTCGGCCAGAGCCTTGGCCTCGGCGATGGCCTTCTCCTGGGCCGCGGCGGGGCAATCCTCGTAGCGGACAAAGTTGAAGGTGAACGTACCGCGGGACTGCGTCATGGAGCGCAGATCAATGGCGTAGCTCATCATCTCGGCCATGGGCACTTCGGCCTCCAGCACCTGCTCACCGTCGCCGGTGGGATTCATGCCCATCACGCGGCCGCGGCGCTTGTTCAGATCACCCATCACGTCGCCCAGATAGCTGTCGGGGATAGTGACCTTCAGCTCGCCGATGGGCTCCATCAGTACGGGCTTGGCTTCGGGCAAAGCAGCCTTGAACGCCAGGTTGGCGGCCAGCTTGAACGCGATTTCGGAGGAGTCCACGGGGTGGTAGGAACCATCCACCAGAGTGGCCTTCAGATACACCACGGGATAGCCCGCCAGCACACCGTGCAGGCAGCTCTCGCGCAGGCCCTTTTCCACAGCGGGGAAGTAGTTTTTGGGCACGGACCCGCCGAACACGTTCTCCTCAAAGATCATATCCTCCTGCTCGGTCTGCGGCTCGAAGATGATATGGACATCGCCGAACTGACCGCTACCGCCGGTCTGCTTCTTGTAGCGGCCCTGCTTGCGCACGGTGCTGCGGATCTTTTCACGATAGGCCACACGCGGGGTATCCAGCTCCGCGTCCACGCCGAAGCGGCTCTTCAGCTTGCTGCACAGCACATCGATCTGGATGTCGCCGGCGCCGGAGATCACGGTCTGGTGCGTCTCGGCGTTATTGGTGACATAGAAGGTGGGATCCTCCTCATTCAGCTTGTTCAGACCGGTACCCAACTTCTCGATCTCCTGCTTGGTCTTGGGGGAGATGGCGCGCTCGTAGCAAGCGGGGGCAAAGGCCAGAGGCGCAAACTTCACATAGGTCTTGGGCTCGCACAGGGTGTCGCCGGTCTTGACCTTGTCCATCTTGCCGATGGCGCCGATATCGCCGCAGCAGATCTCCTTGGTCTCCTCTGCCTTCTTGCCCTTCATGGTGTACAGACGGCCCAGCTTCTCGGTGTTGCCGGTGGTCATGTTGTACAGGGACATGTCGCCGGTGACCTTGCCGCGGATGACCTTGATCATGGAGTACTTGCCGTACTGGTCAGAGATCGTCTTGAACACGAACGCAGCGGTAGTGCCGTTGGGATCGTAAGCGACTTCGATGGCGTTGCCGTCGTCGTCCTCGGCGGCCTCAGCGGGCATATCAGTGGCCACGGGCACCAGATCCACGATGGTCTGCATCAGCATGTCAACGCCCATGCCGGTAACGGCGGAACCGCACAGCACAGGGCACACACTGCCGTCGCGCACACCGATCTTCAAGCCCTTGGCCATGTCCTCAGCGGACAGCTCCATGGTCTCGAAGAACTTCTCCATCAGCTCCTCATCGGCGCCGGCAGCGGCCTCCATCAGTTCAGCGCGCAGGGCCTCCACCTCATCGGCCATATCGCCGGGAATGGCGCACTCGCCCTTAGCGTCATAGGCCTTGTTGTGCAGCAGATCCACGATCACGGTAACGGCCTTGTTGGCGTCAGCCTTGGTGGCCACGATGGGGGCGATGGCCGTGCCGTACTTGGCCTTGATGGCCTCGATGCAGGAAGCGTAGTCGGAGTTGGCCTCCTCCACGCGGTTGATAAACATCATGCGGGGCTTCTTGCCCAGCATCTTCCAGGTGCGCTCCATACCCACGGACAGGCCGTCCTTGGCGTTGCCCACGATCACGGCGCACTCAGCGGCGCGGATGGCGCACACGGCCTCGCCGGAGAAATCGAAGTTGCCGGGGGCATCCATGACGTTGATCTTCTTGCCCTTGTACTGTACAGGGGCGAAAGCCAGGGAGATGGATATCTGGCGCTTGATCTCCTCGGCGTCGTAATCGCAGGTGGTATTGCCGTCGGCGGTCTTGCCCAGGCGGTCGATACCCTTGGTCATAAACAGCATCTGCTCCACCAGAGAGGTCTTGCCGGAGCCTCCGTGGCCCAGCAGGGCGATATTGCGAATGTCGTTAGCAGTCATAGTGATGATGTTCTCCCTTCATTTTCTTGAAGTCCGCCGCCCACAGCCGCGGACAGTAGCTCAACGTACCGATTATATAGTATTTCCGCTGGTCTGACAACCTCTAATTTAGATATTTGTGGGAAAAGTGCGGCAGCATCCCACGCTTTTCGTCAGTTTGAACAACCCGCAATATCATTCTCTGTTCATCTCGCCGATGTCCTGCGGCACATATACCGTTATGACCGTCCCGCCGTCCTGTATCCATATATTCTCCGGCAGGCGGCGCAGCCTTCGGTGTATATACATCCCCGCCAAACTTATGTTGTCCACTGGCAGGACGACAACGGCGTATCGGGTATACGTCGAGGCGGCCTGATGCAGACAAGGCAGAAAGCTCCCGCCGTCAGTAATGCTTGACAAGCCCCGCCAGCAGCAGTGTCGGCAGCAGCCACAGCACCTGATACAGCACCATGGCAATGGGCGTCAGCAGGGCGAAATTGCCCACAGAGGTGAGATAGTAGGCCAGCGCTACGCCCGCCGCCGCGCCAATGTAGGCGAGAATAGTGGCTGTCCGCACGGCCTTTACCGCCCGGCGGCTGCCGGCCACGGATTCCACCAGGGGCATGAGCCCCTCGCGGCAGACCGCCACATAGGGCTGCTCTCCCTGCTGCTCCGCCAGCTGGGCCAGCGCCAGCCGCGTGGACACATCCGGATACACCGGCTTGGCATCCACGCCGAATTTCCGCTTGATAAGCCCCGGTGTCACATTGCCGCTGCGCACAGCCAGCACAGGCACGATGTGAAACCGCTTCAGCGTCCGCAGGGCCCACTCCGCATTGCGGGAGGGCTGGTACTTCACGGCGAATACCGCCGTCAGTGCCCCGTCCACCGCCAGAAACACGCCGGTGGGCAGCTTCATGTCGCGGGGCAGAGCCACCTTGCGCTTTTTCATGAAATACGCGCTGCCCATCAGCACCGTCTCGCCCCGGATGTTGGCCTCCACGCCACCCTCCTCGCAGTAATTCAGCCACTCCACCGGCAGATGGAAGCCGCCTTCGGCGGTCAGCTGCCGTTCCAGCAGCGGTGTCAGACTGCTGTCTGCCGCCTTGGCCACCGACGCAGCATAGGACACGGCGCGGGCGCGCTCCTCGCCGAACACCTTATAGCCGTTCAGCGTCACCGTCCCCGCCGGGAACAAGTCGTCGTCGGTCAGCACCAGCCGTCTGGGCCGGCTGACCGCCTTGGCGCCGGCGTAACCGGCGGCGGCACAGCCGCTGCGGTTCAGCCGTCTGGACAAGTAGTACATGGGCAGCACGCCGCTCAGCGGTACGCTCAGCCCAGCACCGGCAGTGGTCAGCGCCGTCAGCACCCAGGGGAAGTCGCTCATATTCCCGTCGGAGAAGCACACCACGCCGCTGAGCACAGCTGCCGCAGCCATCACCAGCGGCAACGCATAATTCTGCCACTGCCGGGCCGGATCGGGCCTGCTGTGCAGGCGATAAAACCCCTCCACGGTCCCCTTCTGTTTGCAAACGCCCGCATCAGTCACCGATACCACATAGGGCACGGCACCGTTGAGCACCAGCAGATGATAGGCGTTCCGCAGCATCGACGCCTCCAGGTACAGCCCCCACTGACAAGCCAGTATCAGCAGCGCCCCGGCAGCAGCGTAGGGCGTGGCCCGCGTACTGCCCGTGGCCATGCCGCACACGCAGCACAGCAGCTGTGTCAGCACGGCGACGGCCGCGCACAGTTCGCAGCCTACCCGGCCGCTCCGCAGCAGCTCCACCGCCTTTTTCCATACGGGCATACAGATCAGCGCCGTCAGCAGCAGCCCCGCGCCCAGCACGGCGCAGCGCAGCATCGCCTCGTCCAGCCAGACCGACGGCAGCTTCTCCATCTCCTGCAGTACTGCAGCCGCCGCCAGCGCCAGCACCGGCAGCATCCCCCAGATCAGCCCTCCGCGCAGACGGTTGCACCGGCGCTTGGCATCCCGCAGCACATCCTCCGGCAAGGGCTCCGGCTCCGGCGGCTCCTCCGGCTCCACTTCCTCCTCCGGCTCGTCAAACAGCTGTTCCGTGTCCTGAAAAGCCGGGCGGCGCTTCTCCCCCTTCGCCGTACGGCGGAATCGCGCCAGAATCGCCGCGATCCGCTCTCCCAGCGGCACCGGCTGTTCGATCACGCCGTCGTCCTCATCCTCCAGCACCGCGTCCACGGTCTGAGACATGATATCCTTCAGCGCCACCCGATCCGGTGCGGCGGACTCGTATTCCGGTGCCGGTACAGCCACAGGTTCCGGTTCCGATGCCGGTTCCGGTTCCGATGCAGGAACAGGTGCCGGTTCGGGTGCGGGCTCCGCTTCCTCCGGCAGCTCCTGTTCCGGCGCAGGCTGACGCCCACCCTTGCCGTATTCGGCAAGGATGGCCTCCAGCGAAAATTCGTCCTCCTGCTCGTCAGACGCGGTATACAGTTGTTCATCCCGCCGTCTTCTCATGTTCCCTCTGTCATACGCTCCCGCACGGGGAGGTGATCTTTTTTCAGCCCCGCTGCCGCACAGCCTCGTACAGCAATATGGCCGCCGCCGCGCTGGCGTTCAGCGAGGATATCTTTCCTTTCATAGGAATACTCACCAGAAAATCGCAGTTTTCCGCTGCCAGCCGCGTCATGCCCGTTCCCTCAGAGCCGATAACGATGGCCGTCGGCCCCTTCAGATCGGCCTCATACAATGTGGTATTGCCATCCGCTGCCGTACCGAATACCCATACGCCCTGTTTTTTCAGGTCCTTCAGCAGCGCCGGAATATTGGGCACCCGTGCCACCGGGATATAGCTCACCGCACCGGCGGAAGTCTTGGCCACAATGGCCGTCAGCCCCGCGCTGCGCCGCTTGGGAATGATGACGCCGTGGGCCCCGGCACACTCCGCCGTCCGCAGGATCGCACCCAGGTTGTGGGGATCGGATATCTCGTCGCACACCACCAACAGCGGTGCCTCGCCCTTGTCGGCGGCTGACTGCAGAATACTCTCCACCGTGGCGTACTCCCGCACCGCTGCCAGGGCGATGACTCCCTGGTGAGCATGGGTGCGGCTCATGGCGTCCAGCTTACGCCGGTCGGCGTCCACCACCACGATGCCCGCGGCGCGGGCCTTGGAGGCGATATGCCCCAGTGTCTTGTCCGTCTCACCCTTGGCAATGTAAATTTTATCAATGGCCGTCTCCGTCCGCAGCGCCTCAATGACCGCGTTGCGGCCCTCGATAATGCCGTCCGCCTCGGCGTCGGGCAAAGGCCGTCTATTCTCCGTATCCTTCATCTCTCTCATGGACATACCTCACGCTCTACATAGATATCGGTTATTATAGCATACTCTCTTCCCGATATAAAGGCAGATTCATAGAAATTTTACAGGAAAACCCTATCCCCGCGCCTTGAGACTTTTGGGCGAGTGTGGTATACTAACTGATATTCTATAAAGCGATATGCTCCCCTCGCAGGCAAAACGGAGGTCACGATATGGCAAACAACAACGGCAATAATAACAACCGCAGCGGCAAAAACGGAAAAAACAGCAACTTCCGCGGCATTCTCACACTGGTCGCCTGGGCGCTGGTGCTGACGGTGGTGTTCCAGTATTTCAACGCCTACAACAAAAACACCGCCAACAAGAGCACCAGTCACGAGATCAAATACAGTGACATGATCGACATGATCGAGAAAAACCAGGTGGACGAGGTCCTGTTCAAGGACAGCACCATCTACATCACTCCCGTGGATGGCTATGTCTATACGGAGGAGGTCACCTCCGGAGGCAAGACCGAAACAAAGACCTACAAGCAGTCCGAGGAATCCGGTCTGACGCTGTATACCACTTATCTCTCCAACGCCGATCTCCTCCCGCTGATGGAGGAACACAATGTAGCTTACACCGGCTATTATGAGGCGGAGATGAATCCTATACTGGTGTTCATGGTCAACTACATTCTGCCGACCATCATTATGGTAGGTCTCTTCATGCTGCTGATTCGCCTGATGAGCAAGTCCGGCGGCGGCGGTTTTGGCGGCATCGGCAATGTAGGCAAGTCCAACGCCAAGGTCTACATGGAGAAATCCACCGGTGTCACGTTCAAAGACGTGGCCGGCCAGGATGAGGCCAAGGAGTCTCTGGAGGAGATCATCGACTTCCTGCACAACCCCGGCAAATATACCGCCATCGGCGCCAAGCTTCCCAAGGGCGCGCTGTTGGTGGGCTCTCCCGGTACCGGCAAAACGCTGCTGGCCAAGGCCGTAGCCGGTGAGGCAGGCGTACCTTTCTTCTCCATTTCCGGCTCCGACTTCGTGGAGATGTTCGTGGGTGTGGGTGCCAGCCGTGTCCGCGACCTGTTCAAGGAGGCCGCCAAGGTCGCCCCCTGCATCATCTTCATCGACGAGATCGACACTATCGGCAAGTCCCGCGACGGCAGCCGCTTCGGCGGCAACGACGAGCGCGAGCAGACGCTGAACCAACTGCTGGCCGAGCTGGACGGTTTCGATCCCAGCAAGGGCGTTATTGTTCTGGGCGCCACCAACCGCCCGGAGGTACTGGACAAGGCGCTGCTGCGTCCCGGTCGTTTCGACCGCCGCATCACCGTGGACCGGCCCAACCTGGCGGGCCGTCTGGCCACCCTGCAAGTGCACACCCGCAATATCAAGCTGGCCGAGGACGTGAATCTGGAGAAGATCGCTCAGGCCACCGCCGGCTGCGTGGGTGCGGATCTGGCCAACCTGGTGAACGAGGCCGCCCTCCGTGCCGTGCGTAAGGGCCGCCGCGCCGTGAACCAGGACGACCTGCTGGTATCTTTCGAACTGGTCATCGCCGGCAGCGAAAAGAAGGGCACCGTCATCACCGAGGAGGAAAAGCGCATCATCGCCTACCACGAGGTAGGCCACGCACTGGTGGCGGCCAAGCAGAAGAACGCCCAGCCCGTCAGCAAGATCACCATCGTGCCCCACACCCAGGGCGCACTTGGCTACACCCTGCACCTGCCGGAGGAGGAAAAGTTCCTCATGTCCAAAGAGGACATTCTGGCGGAGATCCGCACTCTGCTGGCCGGACGCTCCAGCGAGGAAGTGGTGTGCAACACCATGACCTCCGGCGCGGCCAACGACATCGAGCGCGCCACGGAGATGGCCCGGAACCTGGTGGCCCGCTTCGGCATGTGTGACGAGTTCGATATGATGGCCCTGGGCAGCGTGCAGAGTCAGTATCTGGACGGCGGGTATTCCATGACCTGCGCTCAGGAGACCTATGCCGCCGCCGACCGCGAGACCATCAAGATCCTGCGCCAGTGCCACGAGGAGGCCAAGGCCATCCTGCGCGAGAATCGTGAGCTGCTGGATAAGATCGCCGCCTATCTGCTGAAAAAGGAGACCATCACCGGTCAGGAGATGATGGCCATCATCGAGGGCCGCGATCCGGAGACCGTGGACAACTACGGCGCCTCCAAGAGCAGTCAGCCTGCCTTCCGTCCCAGCGTACCGGAGACCATCGAGGCTCCCGCCAAACACATCAATATCGTGTCTGAGCCCATCCCCATGCCGGACTACGATGAGACGCCAGAGGATAAAAACTCGGAAAGCACCCCCGCCGAAGACAACCCGGCGGAGCACACGGGCGGCGATCCCGAATAAATGCACAACGGCCCTGCGGCGCTGCCGCAGGGCCGTTTCTTTTTCAGTTTTCCGGCAGATCCCGTACCCGCTCGCACAGCAGCGGCAGCGCTTTTTCAAATTCCACACCGTACCATCCCGCCTGCGGATCGCTGGCCGTGGCGTCGATGCAGGCCAGCACGAATTCCACCGCCAGAGACGCCGCCTGTTCCAGCGTCATCCCCCGCATGAGCCCTCCGGTAACGACGGCGGCAAAGATATCCCCGGTGCCGTGGAAGGACGCGGGATTGCGCGGGCCAAAGCAGGTAAAGTACGTCCCCGCAGCGCTGTCATAGCCCATAGCTCCCAGCTTGTCCTCCGCAAAAGACACCCCGGTAAGCACCACCTTTTTCGCCCCCAACGCAGCTACCTTCTGCAGCAGCCGGCGGGCAAAGTCCTCATCCACATCCTCCCGGTAGGGCGTACCGGTCAGCAGGCACGCCTCCGTGATATTGGGCAGCGCCACATCGGCGCGGGCCGCCACGCGGGCCATTGCCGCCGGAAAATCACCGTCAAAGCCGGAATACAGCCTGCCGTGATCCGCCATGGCAGGATCCACGATCAGCAGCGTGTCCGGACTTTTCACCGTGTCAAAAAAATCCAGCACCTGCTGCACCTGAGGCGCAGAGGCGATATAGCCGGTGTAGAGCGCATCAAAATGCACCTGCTGGGATCTCCAGTGGGCAGCGATAGCCGGCAGCTGGTCGCTGAGGTCCCGGCTGACAAAGCCCGGAAACGCCGTGTGGGCGCTGAGCACCGCCGTGGGTACGATGGCGCACTCCACCCCCATGGCGGAGATTACCGGCAGCGCCACTGTCAGCGAGCACCGCCCCAGACAGGAGATGTCCTGTATGGACGCTATTCGTTTCATAGAGTCGCCTCCTGTTCATCATACCAAAAAGGGAGAGACACATAAATATGTGTCTTTCCCTTTTTGGTGCGGGCGGCGGGACTCGAACCCGCACGCCTGTTGGCAATGGAACCTAAA
>CAVGEC010000064.1:0-9733 GCA_963628195.1 Bacteroidaceae bacterium | reverse complement strand
ATGCCTGCGGCGGCGCGCCTCGGTCCTGCGCAAAACGCGCTCTTTTTCGGTGCGAAGCAGTTTTGCCAAAGTAAATTCGAGGTGAAATTGGCTGCAAAAACGCCCGCATGCTGACGCATGCGGGCGTTTTTTCGATTGATCTCAGCCGGATAGACACAGGCAAAACCGCATGTTTTCTTGTGTCAGGCGGCCCTTGCGGGCTTACTTTTTCTCAGAATTTCTTTTTGCCAACCCAGGCCATGCCGGCGAGGGACAGGACGGCAGAGACGGCGTAGACGCCGATGCCCGCGTCAAAGGTCTTGGGGCTGTTATTGCCGCCATTGACGGTGAATTCCACAGTCACATCGCCTGCAGCGGACAGGATGGTCAAGGTGTGCTTGCCGGCAGCCAGCGTCTGGAGGTATACCGCTTTCAAGTACACCTCAATGCCGCCGTTGTCCTCAGCTGTGTAATTGGCCGCCGCGATGGTCTTGCCGTCCACCTGGACGCCCTGGAAACCGGAGAAAACGGCTGTGGAGCGGAAGATCAAGCCGTAGATGCCGCCGCTGTAGTCCGTGGCGGACTTGGCGTCCAGGCCGTTCAGCACCGCGGTGACAGTGGGACCGGCGTAGTAGTAGCCGCCGGCGGAGGGCGTGACGGGGGTGGGATCGCCGCCGGAGGAGGAATTGATCGTGTACGCCGCGCTGGTCACTGCACTATCATTCATTCCCTCTTTGACCGCGATCGCCTTGATGGTCATAGTCTCGCTCACCGTAATAGCATCGGCATATTCAGTGCTCGCTGTCGTCGGAACAGCACCATCTGTCGTGTAGTAAATCTTTGCCCCCTCTGTGGCACAGGTCAGCGTCACCGACTGCGCGGCAGTATAAGTCCCGCCCGCAGGGCTGAATACCGGTGCTTCCACGGCGTCTTGTTCAGTGCCGCCGGAGGCAGGGCTGACGGTGATGGCCTGGGTGGCGGTTTTTGTCACGCCGCCCTCGGTGTAGCTGATGGTGACGGCAGTCTTTCCCTCCGCCAAGTTACTGCCATCGGTCACGGTATAATTGGTGACAACCGCCGTGGTATTGTCACTGTAGGTCGCCGTTACCACCATGCCTGCGGGATCAAAACTCTCGCCGGCGGTATAGGTGGTCTTAGCGGGCGGGGTGGTTATCGCAATATTGGAGAGCGTCTTTGCAGCCGGTGTGCCGTCTCCCGCTTTCAGCACATTGCCATCCAGCTTATAGGCAGCACCTGCTACCGTCCTGATGCGGCTTTCCAAACCGGATGTCGGATAGTTGATCTCGATATATGCGTCTCCTACCAAATTACCTGTCACGTTGACATGCGCGTATTCACCATTTATTACATCATCGTCAAGTTTTACATTATTGGCGCCGCTGCTTGTGTTATTGCTCACTACCGGACTTCCGCTGACCTTGAACGCCGTTTCTTTCGCATTGACAAATACACCACCGCTGTTGCTGCTGCCATTATTACTCATGATGGAGCCGCCTTTCAAATCAAACGTGCCGCCTTTCATATATACGCCGCCGCCATAAGCTGCAGCATTGCCAACAACCTCAGCTGTACCAGACATGGTGAAGGTACTGCCACTTCCCATATACACGCCGCCACCTTTACCGCCGCTGCCATTGTCCATTTTAACCGTATTCCCACTGATGGTGCCGCCGGACATGTTGAAGACTGCTCTGAGCCCGGTTTTAGTGCCTACATGCACACCGCCGCCATTGTTGCCGCTGAACGTATTCCCAATGATATTGCCGCCATACATATTGAAAACACCTTGTACATACACACCTCTACCAGCCGCACCATCGTCATGCGCGATTTTCCCCTGCTGTCCTGCCGGCTTACAATCAGTTATAGTAAGGTTCCTACCAGACGTTATATTAATCAACTGACCGCCAGTACCCGTAATATTGAAGCCATTCAGACATATAACAATGTAGTTTAGCGTGAAATTCCAACCTCCAGATACCACTAAATTGCCCGTCAGATAGTAATAGTTGGGCTTCTTGTCTGTTCCACTCGTAAATCCGTTGCTGTAGGGCTGCCATATTATGTTGTCATGTTTTTCGCTATGGCTGCACTCATTGCCGCAGATAGGGTGATTTCCACCATAGTGCTGTACATCAGTATACGCCGTGGCGACAAAGGGGTTCGTCTTCTCGTCAGAGGAGACGGAGACTGCCGTATACGGCAGCAGGCCCACCAGCAGCAGTGCCGCCAGCAGGATCGCTATTCTTTTCTTCATGTGTGTCCTCCTTTTTCCTTCTGTCCCCACTCCGCCGGGCGCTCCCCCCCTGCGGGACGGGGACGGCGGCGGGAGGGGAACGAAATGCGGAATTTCGGGTGCGAATGGGAGCGCGGGCAAAAAAAGGGAGGCGCAGCCTGCGCTGCGCCTCCCGCGGGACTATGCTGTTGTCACACGCCCAGCAGGGCGTGCCAGGTATCGCGGCCCGTCAGACCGTCGGCGGCCAGGCCGCGGGCGGTCTGGAAACGCTTGACGGCGGCGGCCGTGTTAGGGCCGTAGACGCCGTCCGCCGCGCCGGCGCTATAGCCCAGACCGGTAAGGGCCGCCTGGAGCATACGGACGGTATCGCCGCTGCTGCCCTGTGTCAGCAGCGGCAGAGTGACGGGCGTGCCGGAGGGCGTCTGGACCGGTTCCGGCTGCGCCGGGGCGGCACCGGCCAGCTCCGCAAAGGGGAAATTGGCGCCAGGGCAGCCGGTGGCGTTGACATCGCTGTGCTTCTGCACAGCGGAAATGCCGTACTTCCGCTTGAGATAGGCCACCAGCTGAACGCCGGCCTGCTTCTGTGCGGCGGGCATCTGCTCCTTATCGAAGCTGCCCTCGAAGCAGACGCCGAGGCTGTCGTAGTTGTGATTGCCGGCATGGGCACCGACGGTGTCCTCCGGGCGGCCACGGTAGACAGAGCCGTCCTTGCGGACGAAAAAGTGATAGCCGATGCCGCTCCAGCCGTTGGCCAGGTGCCAGCGGTGCACCTGCTGCGGCGTACAGGTGACCGCCGCGGCGTGGTGCAGGATGATGCGGCGGGTGGCGGCGCGTTTCGTCAGCGGGCCGGCCCAGGCATAGGTCACGTCATTGATCTGCATGTTCGTCCTCCTCTGCTTTCTTCTCTACGGCGGTTTTCAGCCGGGCCAGAATATTCCGCAGAAAGCCCGGCACAGGGCCGCCTAGGGCGGCCACGTTCTCCAGAATGGAGATGAGCTCATTGATGATGAGCCAGACGATGACCATGGCGGCCAGGAGGAAGTCGAAGGTCACTTTGACGCCCACCTGGGCCAGACCGTAGCGCACCAGCCAGTCCACCACGCCGGCCACGCCCACCAGCGCCAGACAGCCCAGCTTTTTCACGATGCCGCGCAGGCCGGTCCTGGAGCAGAGCGTGCCGGTGCTCCAGGCCTTGGCCATGCCGCTGACGTAATCGGCCAGCATGGCCGCCACCAGCACCGCCAGCGGCACCACCAGCGCCGTGCAGTAGCTGCAGAGCGCACCCAGCGCCGCGGACAGCACCGCCAGAACAGAGTTTTCGTTTTTCATCATTTGTATCCTCCCTCGCATGTTCTCCCGCATGACATTGTATGCGGGCGTATACCTTCCGGTGCGCAGGAGGAAAATGTTGCCTTTTTACGGGCAACTTTGCAGAAAATTTAAGGGAGTGTTAAAAAAATGCCGCGGGTTTCTTGCTTTTGCCAAAAAATATGGTATACTGTTACTGTTTGTATTGCGCCGTATGAACAGCGCACAGCGCGGGCAAGCTATGTATGGCGCATCCGCGCCGCTGTATACGAGCACCGATGACTTGAAAAGAGGGAAATGCCTTGAATAAATACATGATCCGCGGCGGACGGGAGCTTTTCGGCGAAGTGACCGTCAGCGGCGCCAAAAACGCCGCTGTGGCCATCATCCCCGCCGCCCTGCTGGTGGACGGCGTATGCCGCATTGAGAACATCCCCCAGATCAGCGACGTGACGCTGTTTTTCTCCATTCTGGAGGAGCTGGGGGCCAAGGTGCGCGTGCTGAACAAGCACGCTATCGAGATCGACTGCCACGCCATTCACTCCACCCGCCCGTCCTATGATCTGGCACGGCGCATCCGCGCCAGCTATTATCTGCTGGGCGCGCTGCTGGGACGGTTCGGGCAGGCCACCGTGGCCATGCCCGGCGGCTGCAACTTCGGCGTGCGGCCCATCGACCAGCACATCAAGGGCTTTACCACCATGGGCGCGGAGGTGTCCGTGGAGGGCGGCTTTATCCACACGGCGGCCAAAAACGGGCGTCTGACAGGCGCGCCGGTGTATCTGGACGTGGTGAGCGTGGGCGCCACCATGAACATTATGATGGCCGCGGCGCTGGCCGAGGGCACCACCACCATCGAAAACGCGGCCAAGGAGCCCCACATCGTGGATCTGGCCAATTTCCTGAACTCCATGGGTGCAGACATCAAAGGCGCGGGCACGGATTCCATTAAGATCCGCGGCGTGGAGCGGCTGAGCGGCGGCTCTTACTGCATCATTCCCGACCAGATCGAGGCGGGCACCTACATGGCGGCCGTGGCGGCCACGGGCGGCCAGCTGCTGCTGAAGAATGTCATTCCCAAGCACATGGAGTGCATCAGCGCCAAGCTGATGGAGATGGGCGTCTCCGTCACGGAGGACGACGACTCCCTGCTGGTGCGGCGCAGCGGCCCGCTGACAAAGACCAACGTCAAGACGCTGCCCTACCCCGGCTTCCCCACGGACATGCAGCCGCAGATCACCGCCGTACTGGCGCTGGCGGAGGGGACAAGCCTGGTGACCGAGGGCGTATACGGCGCCAACCGGTTCAAGTATGTAGATGAATTGAAGCGTCTGGGCGCACATATCCAGGTGGACGGCAAGGTGGCCGTGGTCGAAGGCGTAAAGCAGATGGTAGGCGCGCCCATTCAGGCCTGCGATCTGCGGGCCGGCGCGGCGCTGGTCATCGCCGGTCTGGCGGCACAGGGCACCACGGAGCTGAGCCACATCCAGTATATCGAGCGCGGCTATGAGGATCTGGTGGGCAAACTTCGGGCCGTGGGCGCGGATATCTCCATGGTGGACGTACCGGACGAGACCGACGCCGAGACACACGCAGGATAATCCCGGCGGCCGCTAAGCGGCGTCCGTCACACAAACAGCCATCCAGCGTCCGCTGCGAGAGGCCGCGGCACACATGCGGCGGCCCCTCGCGGCGGACGTTTTTTACCGGAGAGAGGACATATACCATTGTTGACAGTACATATCTTAGCCAGCGGGTCCGAGGGCAACTGCCTGCTGGTCACCGCCGGCGGCACCTGCATTCTGGTAGACGCCGGCATCTCCGCACGGCGCATCACCGCCGGGCTGGCGGAGCTGGGGCTGTCGCCCCGTGACATGGCCGGCGTGCTGGTCACCCACGAGCACAGCGACCACATCGCCGGACTGGCCACGCTGACCAAGCAATACCGCCTGCCGCTGTACGCCAGCGGCGGCACGGCCAGGGCACTGTGCGCCAAGGTCGCCGGCGCGGCGGACGTGGTGCGGATCATCCCCCGGCAGGGCACGCTGGACATCGGCGGCGTGCAGGTGACGGTGTTCCCCACCAGCCACGACGCGGCAGAGAGCGTGGATTTCCGCTTCGACTGCGGCGGCGCGGCGCTGGGCATACTGACGGACACCGGCTGCGTCACGCCGGAGGCGGAGCAGGCGCTGCAGGGGGTGGGACTGCTGGTACTGGAGAGCAATCACGACGAGGAATGGCTGCTGTCCGGACCGTACCCCTACTATCTGAAGCAGCGTATTCTTGGACCGCAGGGGCATCTGTCCAACAGCGCGGCGGCCTTTCTGGCCCGGCAGCTGGCGGAGAGCGGCACGCGGCAGTTCGTGCTGGCACACCTGAGCCGCGAAAACAACACCCCGGAACGGGCGCGGCAGACTGTGGCCTATGCCCTGTCCGGGCTGGACGTATCCGTGACTGTAGCGCCCAGAGCAGCGGTCAGCGGGCCGTATACAGCGGAGGTAGTCGTATGCAGCGAGTGACGGTGCTGTGCGTGGGCAAGCTGAAAGAGAAATTCTACACGGACGCGGCGGCGGAGTACGTCAAGCGCCTGCAGCGCTTCTGCAGGCTGGACATCGTAGAACTGCCGGAGTACCGGCTGCCGGATGCCCCCTCCCCCGCCGAGATACAGAAGGCTCTGCAGGCCGAGGGCGCGGCCATACAGGAGCGTCTGCCCAGGGGCGGCGCGGTGGTGGCCCTGTGCATCGAGGGGAAGCCCTGCTCCAGCGAGGAACTGAGCCGCCGGATGGCGGACTTCGGCGTGCAGGGCAAGACACAGATCACCTTTCTCATCGGCGGCAGCGCGGGACTCAGCGAGGACGTGAAAAAGCTGGCGGACTGGCGGCTTTCCATGTCCCCCATGACGTTCCCGCACCACATGGCCCGGATCATGCTGCTGGAGCAGATCTACCGGGCGTATCAGATCGCCGCCGGAACAAAATATCACAAGTAGGAGGCAGACTATGGACAACTGGAATTTCACCGGAAAGCCGGATGTACCGGCATGGCCCAGGGATGCGCAGGGCCGGGACGAAAAGGCCGTGCTGCTGACGCAGACCTTTGACTCCCCCGCCGACACGGACATGATCATCTCCCTGCTGGCGGCCTACGGCATCTCCTGCTTCAAGTATTACGATCTGGACGGCGGCGCGGGCAAGGTCATCAACGGCTTCTCCGGCTACGGCGCCAGTCTGTATGTGCCCGAAGCGCAGCTGGAGGAGGCAAAGGACCTGCTGGCCTCCCAGCCGATAGAGGACGGGGAAACGGAACAAAACGTCTGAAAGGAGTTTTACTATGCTGGACTACAAGAAGGAATATGAGCGCTGGCTGGCCAGTGATGCACTGGACGCCAACGAAAAGGCCGAACTGCAGGCCATCGCCGGGGACGAAAAGGAGATCGAGAGCCGGTTTTACGGCCCGCTGGAGTTCGGCACCGCCGGACTGCGGGGCACCATGAAGGCAGGACTGCACCAGATGAACGTGCATGTCATCCGCTGGGCCACCCAGGGCTTTGCCGATGTGATCGCCGCCGAGGGCGAGGAGGCCAAAAAGAAAGGCGTGGCCATCTGCATGGACTGCCGCGTGCACAGCATGGACTTCGCCCGTGCCGCGGCGGAGGTATGCGCCGCCAACGGCATCCGTGTGCGTATTTTCGAGTCCCTGCGCCCCACGCCGGAGTTGAGCTTCGCTGTGCGGTACTACGGCTGCCAGGCGGGCATCAACGTGACCGCCAGCCACAATCCCAAGGAGTACAACGGCTACAAGGTCTACTGGGCGGACGGCGCGCAGCTGCCGCCCCAGCACGCCGCCGCCATCGCCGCCCGGCTGGAGCAAATCGACATTTTCACCGGCGTGAAGCGCATGGCCTTTGACGACGCGGTGAAGGCCGGGCTCATCACTCTGCTGGGCGAGGAAACGGATAAGGTATTCATGTCCAACGTCATGGCTATGGTCAACGACCGCAGCTCCATCGCGCAGGTGGCCGATACGTTCAAGATGGTATACACTCCCTTCCACGGCTGCGGCTGGAAGCTGGTGCCCGAAGCGCTGCGGGGCCTGGGCGTAAAGAATCTCTACTGCGTGGAGCAGCAGATGGTGCTGGACGGCACATTCCCCACGGTGGCCTCCCCCAACCCGGAGAACCCGGAGGGCTTCTATCTGGCCATCGAATTGGCGGACAAGGTAGGCGCGGACTTCATTCTGGGCACCGATCCGGACAGCGACCGTGTGGGCATCATGGTCCGCGGCGCGGACGGCAATTTCATCGCCGTCACCGGCAACCAGACCGGCGTGCTGCTGCTGGACTATCTCATCGGCGCCATGCGCCGGGCGGGCAAGATGCCGGAGAATCCCTACTTCCTCAAGACCATCGTCACTACGGAGATGGCCCGCAAGGTGGCCGAGAGCAACGGCGTCACCTGCTGCGACACATTCACCGGCTTCAAGTTCATGGCCGAGAAGAAAAACGCGCTGGAGGCGGCGGGCGAGGGCCACGTCATCATGTCCTATGAGGAGAGCTACGGCTATATGCTGGGCGACTACGTCCGGGACAAGGATGCCGTCACCGCTTCCCTGCTGATCACCGAAATGGCCGCGTGGTACGCCGCCAAAGGCATGACGCTGTATGATGCCATCCAGGCGCTGTACGAAAAGTACGGCTGGTACGGCGAAAAGACGCACAATCTGGTCATGCCCGGTCTGGATGGTCTGGAAAAGATGGCCGCGCTGATGAAATCCCTGCGCACCGCGCCTCCGGCCGACATTGCCGGCGTGGCCGTGGTCACACGCAAGGACTATCAGGATGGCAGCGCCGTGGACTGTGCCACCGGCAAGGTCAGCAAAATGGAACTGTCCGGCAGCAACGTCCTGCGGTACGAGTTGGCCGACGGCACTACGATTCTGGTGCGGCCCTCCGGCACGGAGCCGAAGATCAAGGTGTATATCCTCACCAAGGGCGCCGACGCCGCCGGCCGCGACGCCAATATCGAGAAGTATTCCGCCTGGGTAAAAACGCTGACAGAGTAAGAAAAAAGACCGCCTTACGGCGGTCTTTTCCCTCCCCACGCCAAACCCCCTATCCCTCCCGCGGCAGCGGGAGGGATAGTTAAGGCAAAAAAAGGCGCACCGGCAGGCCGGAAGCATTTATATCCCCCCGCGAAGCGGGGGGGATATTTATTCAGTCCCGACCTAACGGGCAGGGCTAATTAAATGCAAAAAAGAAGCACCCAACGGACAAATAACCTTTATTCACCCCTCCCACGGCAGCGGGAGAAATAATTAAGCGCAAAAAAAGAAAGGCCCAATGGCCTTTCTCTTTTTTGAGTTTAATCAGAACTCCTTCTTCTTGCCGATGACGACGGCGGAGCCGGCGACGGAGGTCAGAGCCATACCGACGTACATAGCGATACCAGCGTCAAAGGTCTTGGGAGAATTGGTCTTGTCATCAGTGCTGGGAGTGGTGGGGGTGGAACCCTCGGTGTAGTAGGCATACAGGTTATCGCCCAAATCGACAACGCTGGCGTTGCTGGGAATAGCAGACAGCTTGTTGGTCACATTGGCAACCTGGCCGCACTTTTCGCACTTAGCCGTACCGGTAGTAACATCGGAAGCAGTGGAGGTGCTCACCAGCTTGAAGCTGTGGTTGACCTTGCTATAGTCACTGTCAAGAGTAGCATCATTAACCTTAACGACCTTGCCATCAACCAGCATCTTCTTAGAGCCAGAGCTATCACTGATATAATACTTGGCAGTATTTTCATTGGAACTGACGTACAGAGTCGTTCTGGGCTCAGAAACAGTATATTTGCCGCAAGCAGTGCTGGATTCAACCTCAGTGCCAATCAGTGTGTATTTAGCATCGCTAACACTGCTCAATTCGGCCAGATACTTGAGTGTACCATCGACCTTCATACGCAGGGTAGCGCTATCATCATCGCTCTTAACCTCAACATAGTTGGTACCGGCAACATTGTAGTAACCAACGGAACCGCTGGTGACCTTGTCGTTGGTCTTGTTCTCAACAGCACTGGTATAGGAAATGGTCTTACCGGTCAGATCGAACTCTTCCCACTTCTTGTTACCACTATCCCACTTATACGCTTCGGTATAAGTGCTCGCCGCGAAAGCGGTGGTGCACAGTGCCAGAGCCATGAC
>CAVGEC010000063.1:0-9867 GCA_963628195.1 Bacteroidaceae bacterium | reverse complement strand
CGGGCGCACTCGGAGTGCTGCATGATGTGCAGACAGATCTGGGGCAGAGCGTCCTCGTCATCCTTCAGCTCGATGATCTCGCGGCCGGGGGTGGAGCCGAAGCAGTACCGGTCAGAAACCACCAGCGCGCCGCAGCTCTCGATCAGCTTGGTCAGCTGGGGATCATCGATCTCGCTGCCCACAATGGCCACGCGGGCGCGGAAGGCGGGCTTGGGATCGGGCTTGCGCTTTTTCAGCTCCGTCAGCGTCTCCCGCAGGTAGGGGAGGATCAGGTACTTGGGACAGGTGAAGCTGACCAGATTCAGCACATGGAATTCGTAGCCGGTGATGACCGGGTTCTCCTCCTTGCGCATCTCGCCGATCTCGCTGATAATGGAACAGACCTCGTTGTGCTCCTTCACCGCCTGGCGGATGGCCGCATCAGAGGTGTCCACGCCGTATTTTTCCGTCAGCGGATCCAGCACCCGGCGGCGCATCTGCTTGACATAGGAATCCAGTGTGTAGTCGGTGATCTTGTAGGGGATGTCGCAGTGGGTGACAAAGAAGTTGGGCTTGTCGTTCATCTGCAGGATCTCGAAGTGTTCCATAGCGCGGTTCATCATGGAACAGGCGTCCACGCCGGCCAGCGCGTCCAGGAACTGGTAGCCGCCCTCCATGCCGCGCTCCACCAGGGCACGGGCATATTCACAGGTGTAGTTGGACATATAATAGGTAGCAATGTCCAGCGAACCGGTGCGGGGGGCGCGGAGTCGGACGGAGAAGCAGCCGGGCAGATTCAGCAGCGGCTCAGGCATGTGGTAGCAGGTATAGCCGATGGCCAGCTTACCCTCTGCCTGTGCCTGCTTCACCAGATCGTTGTCGGCATTCTCCAGCAGGCTCTCGAAGTAGATCAGATGCTTCAGGTCTCTCAAGAATTACACCTCTCTCCTAATGTATTTCAATTATAAGATCTCCAGCTTAGTCAGGGCTTCGCGTGTGCCGCGGATCACGGGGGCATCCTCCGGCAGTTCAAAAACACTCAAGCCCTGGATATCGTTGGCGGCGTGCTGCGGGTCGCTGCCGATGGTGGCCAGGATCTCGGCGCCGTTGATATGGATATAGGGGATGAGCGATGGATCGGTAACACGGTTGACGATAGCGCCGCAGCGGTCATACATCACCAGCTCGTCGGCCACCCGCTTGATGGTGTCGATGACCTGAGTGCCCTTGCGGCTGGGATCTGTGATGAGCAGCAGGTGCGTGACCTTCTCCATCACCCGGCGGTTGATCTGCTCAATGCCCGCCTCGCCGTCGATGACCACATAGTCAAAATCTCCGGCCAGCAGATTGATGACCTCTTTGAGGTAAGCGTTCACCTTGCAGTAGCAGCCTGCCGTCTCAGGACGGCCGATGGCCAGGAAGGAGAATTTCTGGTTCTCTACCATGGTATCAAAGATCCGGTACCTGGCTTCGCTGAGAAGCTCTATAGCCTCCCGCGGAGCGCCGTCTTCCACCGAGGCCACGATGCTCTTGCGGATGTCATCCAGCGTCTCCTTTACCTCCACGCCCAGAGCGGTGGACAATCCCACCGCCGGATCGGCATCGATGGCCAGGATACGCTTGTCGGGGTACGCCTCTGTCAGCAGCCGCAGGGCGGCGGCGGAGATGGAGGTCTTACCCACGCCGCCCTTGCCGGCGACGGCGATGATCTTGGGGGAATGCTCCAACAAATCTCACGTCCTTTCGTGTTACCCGCCGCCGTCATTTCGACACGAAATGGCGGTTATGCCACAAAAGTGCGCGGGTTTGTGCAGTATTGTTAAATTCCTAACATCATACTACCATAAATACCAGCAAATTGCAATGAAAGTTTCGCGATTCTGCAACTTTTTTTGGTAAATATGCGCCTGCAAGGCGAAAAAAGCACCGCACGATTTTACGGCGCTTTTGCATCTTTGCCCCTTTGACGCGCGGGGCAGAGCGTGGTATAATATATGTCAAATCATCATCCCTTTGAAAGGAGCGGCATCATGCGTATCATCGACTTGGAGAGCATCAACCAGGCCATGAATAACGAGACGCAGTTCGTTCTGCGCTGCGAGGAGGTTTTCCACGACAAGGTGTCTTCCGCTGCGGCGGCCATACTGTCTGCCGGACGCGAGCGCCGCATTGCGGCTCTGACTGGCCCCTCCGGCAGCGGCAAGACCACCACGGCCATGCGCCTGCGGGACTATCTGGAAAATCTGGGCGTCAAGGTCTGTCTGCTGAGCATGGATAATTTTTTCCTGCCCCTGGATCAGCGCCCGCCGGAGGCCACGGATTGGGAGTCTCCCTACTGTGTCAATGTGGATCTGCTGGTCAGCTGCATCGGCCGTCTGCTGGACGGCGAACTGGTGAACATCCCCTGGTATGACTTCAAGACCGGCGCTACCGGTGGTTATAAGCCCATGCAGGGCGACAGGGACTGCATCGTTATCGCCGAAGGCATCCATATGTTGAACCCGCTGATATTCGATAAGATCCGCGGCGCGGCTACGGGTATCTATGTGGCGCCCCGCACCCGCATCCTGACCGATAAGGACAGAGTCGTCCGCCCGGAGCAGCTGCGTGTGGCCCGCCGGCTCATTCGTGACTACAATACCCGCGGCCACTCCCTGCGCGAGACGGTAGAGCGGGCGGAGAGCGTTAATGCCGGTGAGGTCAACTATATCAAGCCTTTTAAGAACAATGCGTCCATCCACATTGATTCCTTCCATGACTACGAGCCCTGCATCCTGGCCAAGTGTTTGGCCAACATTCCCAATTTCCGCCAGGAACTGACGCCGGAGTATATGAAGGCCCACGACCTCACCGACCTGGTGGAGGTGGTGGAGAGCGTGCCGCCGCTGCACACGCCCTATGTACCGCTGAACTCTGTCATCCGCGAATTTGTGGGCGGCAGCTGCTATGAATATTGAGCATATATAAGGGAGGTATAGATATGAGCAGGATCATTACCATCAGCCGTGAATTTGGTTCCGGCGGACGTGAACTGGGCAAGCGCCTGGCCGAGGCTTTGGGTATTCCGTGCTACGACCACGAGATCATTGAGATGATCGCCAAGGAGAACGGCTTCAACGAAGACTATGTGGCCAACGTGGCGGAGAAGAGCATTGAGGCTGCTTACCCGCTGACCATCGGCCATCGCTTCGGCATGCAGCCCTTCCAGATCATGGAGCAGCCCATCCGCGTGGCGGTGGCTCAGCGCCAGATCATCGAGAACTTCGCCAAGCAGGGTGACTGCGTCATCGTGGGCCGTGCCGCCGATGTGATCCTGAAGGACTATGATCCGCTGAATATTTTTGTCTATGCGGATAAAGACTCCAAAGTTGAGCGCTGCCAGCGCCGGGCCCCGGCGGGTGAGCACTTGACGCCCAAGGAGATCGAGTCCCGCATGAAGCAGATCGACCGCAATCGTGCCCAGCACCATCAGATGTACAGCGACAGCAAGTGGGGCGATAAGGGCTCTTACGACCTGTGCGTCAACACCACCAAGCGCTATGTCAAGGACATTGTTCCCGCCATTGCCAAGTTCTGCGAGGACTGGTTCAATTCCCACGGTTAATACATAATAAAAGGGCTGGCTTTAGGCCGCCTGGCATAAGAAAACATGTTTTCTTGTGTCAGGCGGCCTTTTTACAGTGGACTTGTTCATACTTTTCGGGTATACTGGAAAAAAAGCGGAGGAGGACACGACCATGCGTGTGGAGCAATTCGTCATGGCTTACGGGGTGGAGCAGGATCGCCTGCGGGCGCTGCTGCCGGAGGGGTTCATCTCCCTGCGGCCGGTGGTGCGCATCAACGCCGAGCTGCGGGATGGGGCGCCCTATCTGGAGTGCAACACGGCGGCGGAGCACAATGGCCTGCGGGGATGGCTCAACGTGGGACACTGGGACGCCGGCAGCGGCCTGACCTGTACCCGTGAGGGGAAGACCGCCGTGTTCCGCACGGATTTCCTGGAAATATCCTTCACCGGCGTGGGGCTCACCGGCGGCTGTCCGGCGGAAAAGGACAACGCGGGCTGCTTTTTCCCCGACGAGGATTTTGCCCTCCACCCGGCGGAGACCATCGATGCCCACAAGGAGTTCTGCGACTGCACCTTCGCGTGGCGCTTTGCGCCCGATGACGCCCACGGTGTCAGTCTGGGCATGACGCTGCCCGCCATCCCTACGCCGCAGGAAAAGCTGTATCCCCGTCAGACGCTGACGGCAGAGCATGTCGCGGCCATTCCCTGCACGCAGGTGCTGGGCACATATACCGTGACATTTGAACGTTGACAAAGGAGGGTGTGTCCATGAAAGTACGGCTCAACGATGATGCCGAGATCGTCAAGACTATCCGCGAGGGCTTGAAGCGCACTGGAGGCTACTGCCCCTGCCGTCTGGCCCGGACAGAGGAAAACAAGTGCATGTGCCGGGAGTTCAAGGATCAGATCGCCGATCCCGACTTTGAGGGGTACTGCCACTGCCGCCTGTACTACAAGGAGAAATAAAAAGCCGGGCCTATGGCCCGGTTTTTTATTTCTTGATAAGCTCCTTCAGCAGGCCGGCGACGGTAAGCACCACGCCGCCGATGAGCATGAAGTCCGCCAGATTCCACACCAGCGAACGCTTCTTTACGCGCCGGTGGGGGAACTGAATATAGTCCGTTACGCTGCCCCGCCGCAGCCGGTCCCACTGATTGCTGATGCCGCCCAGCAGTACCAGCAGGATGCCCAACTGTGCGGAGAATACCCGTTTGGCCAATTCCGGCAGCAGGCATACCGCCGCGGTCAGCCATACGCCCAGGGGCAGCCAGCGCAGCAGCTTTTCGTGCTTTTGCCCCAGCCCCAGAAAGAATCCGCAGTTTTCCAGGTGCGTCAGCCGAAGGTGTTTGCTTTCCCATTTCAGTTTTCCCGTGCGGGACAGGCGCTTCAGTACCCTGTCGGTGATAAACAGCACCGCCGCAATGCCGATGGCTATGTACATACGTCCTTACCTCCGTCCCCGGCGCACGGTGAAACCGAATACCAGGCCGCACAGGCCGCCCACGATGTGCGCGATCTGGGACACGTTGTCCTGCTTGAACAGTCCGTCCACGATCTCGCCGCCCAGATAGAAGATGACCACCAGGATCAGCGTGATGGGGATCTCACCCTTCCGTGCCGCCGTAAAGGAGGACAGCACGATCATCATGAACACCACGCCGCTGGCGCCCAGCAGCGCCGAGTGGGGGAAAAATATGAACTGCACAAGACCGGTCACCAGTGCCGTTAAGGCGATCATCCATACCATGGTGCCGCTGCTGTATTTTTCCTCCAGTCCCGGCCCTACCAGCAGCAGAAGGAGCATATTGCCCATGTAGTGGTCATAGCCCGTGTGCCCCAGCACATGGCCGAAGAACCGCACATATGTCAGCGGATCGGCCAGGGAGGAGCGGTATACTGAGAAATATTGCGTGGTGGCGGCGCCGCCTGTCCAGTTGCCCAGCAGCAGCGCGATCAGACTCAGCAGGGCAAAGGTCAATATTACCGGTGCGTTGAAACGTATAACGATCTTTTTCAAGACGGATACCTCTTTTCAAATGCGTTAAAATAAAGTATACTAAAGTATACTAAAGATACACTTTATTTTCAAGATTTTTCAAGAAAAAGTAAACCAAGGGAGGGCGTCCGTTGTGAAAAAATGGGTAAGGATAGTCTTGTGCGTTGTTTTGGCGCTGGTGCTGCTGGCGGCGGCCTATGTGGCCTATGTGTTCATTGATTATCATCGTATCGGCGACCAGCCGCTGACGCCTGTGCAGTCCACGGATGCCACTGCGTCTGCCACCCCGGATACGGCCTATACCGTAATATCCTGGAATATCGGCTTCGGCGCTTACGAAGCGGACTACGGCTTTTTCATGGATGGCGGCACGGAGTCCCGCGCATGGTCGAAGGAGCGTCTGACGGCCAATATAGAGGCCATTGCGGACTTCCTTAAGACGCAGGATCCCGACTTTTGCCTTTTGCAGGAGGTGGACATAGATGCTACCCGCACATACCATGTGGATGAGCGGGAGCCGTTGTATGCCGCTCTGTTTGATAAGAGCAGCGTGTTCTGCCAGAACTACGACTCGCCCTATCTGATGTACCCGCTGACAAAGCCCCACGGCGCATCCCGTTCCGGATTGCTGACGTTTTCTCCGGCGGCGATCACCGAAGCCGATCGGGTGGAATTGCCTGTGGAGTCGGGCTTTATGAAGCTTTTGGATCTGGATCGCTGCTATTCCGTCAGCCGCGTATCAGTGGCTGGCGGTAAGGAGTTGGTGCTCTACGATCTGCATCTCTCCGCCTATACCAGCGACGGCACTATTGCCACGGAGCAGCTGCGCCTCCTGCTGGCGGATATGCAGGAGGAGTACGATAAGGGCAACTGGTGTATTGCCGGCGGCGACTTCAATAAGGATCTGCTGGGAGATTCCTCTGTGTATTTCGGGGAAGCGGACCGGGAGTATTCCTGGGCACAGCCTATTCCCGACGGCACATTTGACGGCTTTGATGTGACACTGGTAGCCCCGCTGGACGAGAGTGCTCCGGTGCCCTCCTGCCGCAATGCCGATGGGCCGTATCACGACGGCCAATATGTTCTCACCGTGGACGGATTTATGGTCACGCCTAATGTAGAGGTGCAGAGCGCCGCCGTGATCGATACCGGCTTCGCATGGTCCGATCACAATCCCGTCCAAATGACATTCGCTCTGCTGTAATAACCGAGAAAGGGCCGGCGTACGCCGGCCCTTTTTACGGTTTACAGCACCAACAGCAAGATCAAGCAGATCAGCAGCACGACCACCGGCAGCAGCCTCACGCTCCAGCGTACTGCTCGCCACAGACGCAGCCCGGCGGGGGAATAGTAGGCCCGCCGCAGCAGCCTGCGCCGCCGTGCAGACAGGGCGGCGGTGATGCAGGCAATGCCATCCATCAGCCAGGCCAGGAACAGCAGCCCTATACACAGCCACAGCCAGCCGCAGCTGCCGTCCAGAGGCCATCTGTTCCGCAGCACGATCACATAGAACCACACCGGGATCAAGCACAGCAGCGCAATGCTGTAGAGAATCTGGCCTTTCAGTTTGCTGTCCAATACGCTGTGCAGCGTTTCTTCATCGGTGTTCAGTTCCGGGGTATCCGGATCGCCGCAGCGGTAGATGTCCAGATCGCTCCGCAGATCACACACATAGTCCCACCCCATCTCCTTGTAGGCAGCCGTACGCTCCTTTTCATCGGCATACCCGGTATTTTGTTTTATGTCGATGCGGTAGCGTACCTTTCGCGGCTCACCCCGCGTGAAACGGGCCAAATCTGCCGGATAGCCTACCTCTGACAGGAACAGCCCTTTTTGCGCATGCTCATCCAGCCACCCCTCAATAGCGTCCACTTGAAAGAAATAGTACGGTATCAGCTTCAGCATGGGCTGTTCTCCTTTCTGCTCACTTCGTCTGCGTCCCGCAGACACCGCCGCAGACGCAGCACCTCGTTGTCATACAGCGCTTTTCCGCTCTCGGTCAGCGCGTATGTCCGCCGGCGGCCCTCAATAGACATCTCACGGATCATCTCTTCGTCCGTCAGCTTACCCAATATGGTATACAGTGTGCCGGGGCCCAACACAATGCGGCTTTTCGTCCGGGCGGCTACCCACTGGGCGATATCCGCGCCGCACAGCGGCTGCGTCTGCAGCGCCATCAGCACATAAAGCATGGGCTCTGACAGGGAGTCCAATGTCTTCCTGGGCATGGCAGTCACCACACTTTTCACTAAATATCGTTCTACGATATTTATAACATCGTTTTACGATATTGTCAACAGAAAAATTATCTCATGCTGTGTTCATAAAAATTTCAAAAAGGGGGTTGCAAAACTGTCCGTTGTGTGGTAACATACGTCCATCAATTAGATACAGCCCGATGAGCCGTCCGGAATGGAAAGACCGGACGGGGAGGGAACTCTGGAGAATCCCATTCAGTTGGGTGCCGAAGGTGCAAGGCGCGTGAGCGCCGAATCTCTCAGGCAAAAGGACGGAGCCGACAAACGCTTTATTTCGCTTGTCACCAGACTTCTCCAGAGTTGCCGTTTTCCGGCAGCTCTATTTTTATGTAAGGAGAGTAAATACCCATGGTAGAATCTGTACTGTTTCCCATCGTATCCAAGATCAATGAATACCTCAGCAACTACATCCTCATTTTCCTGTTGGTGGGTGTGGGCCTGTGGTATTCCATCAAGACTCGCTTCGTGCAGGTCCGCTGCTTCGGCGAAGGCATGAAGAAGTTCTTTGGCGAAATGAACCTTCGCGGCGGCGCACAGAAAAGCGGCATGACCTCCTTCCAGGCGCTGGCCACCGCCATTGCCGCCCAGGTGGGTACCGGAAATATCGTCGGTGCCTCCGGCGCTATTCTCACCGGCGGCCCCGGCGCCATCTTCTGGATGTGGATCATCGCTTTCTTCGGCATGGCCACTATCTATGCCGAGGCTACTCTGGCCCAGAAAACCCGTATCGTTGATCCGGACGGCAATATTAAGGGCGGCCCGGTCTACTACATTACCACTGCATTTAAGGGCGGCTTCGGTAAATTCCTGGCGGGATTCTTTGCTGTGTCCATCATTCTGGCACTGGGCTTCATGGGCTGCATGGTGCAGTCCAACTCCATCGGCTCTACTATGGAGACCGCTTTCGGCATTCCCGCCTGGGTAATGGGTATCATTTTGGTTGTCATCTGCGCCATCATATTCCTGGGAGGTGTGCAGCGTCTGGCCGCCGTTACCGAGAAGCTGGTGCCTATCATGGCAGGCGTGTTCCTGCTGGGAGGCCTGGCTATTCTGGTCTGCCGCATCAAGTATGTTCCCGCTACTTTTGGCATGATATTCAAGTATGCCTTCCAGCCCCAGGCCATCATCGGCGGCGGCATCGGCTATGCGCTCAAGACCGCCATCAGCCAGGGTGCTAAGCGCGGCCTGTTTTCCAACGAGGCCGGTATGGGCTCTACGCCCCACGCCCACGCACAGGCCAACGTGAAGTACGCCCACGATCAGGGCGTGGTGGCCATGATCGGTGTGTTTGTGGATACCTTCGTGGTCCTGACACTCAACGCCCTGGTCATCATCTGCACACTGTACACCGTAGACGGCCCTCTGGCCAACGGCTATTTCGGAGACATCACCGCCACCCTTGGCAAGACCAATCTGGCCCAGACGGCTTTCGGTTCCGTGTTTGGTGCCAGCCTGGGCGCGAAGTTCGTGGCCATCTGCCTGTTGTTCTTTGCCTTCTCCACCATCCTCAGCTGGAATTTGTTCGGCAAGATCAACGCCAACTATCTGTTCGGCAAAAAGAACGGTAAGCTCTGCAATGTGATCTACACCATTATCGCGCTGGTGTTCATATTCCTGGGCACCGTTTCCGGCAGCGATTTCGTGTGGGAAGTCACCGATATGTTCAATAACTTCATCGTTCTGCCCAACGTTATCGCCCTGTTCGCACTGACCGGGATGGTCGTGGCCAGTCTCAATGAGGCCAAAAAGGACAAATTGAAAGTATGAGTGAAGCAGGGAGGGGCGTGAGCCTCTCCCTGCTTTTTCCCTTTTGCAGATCGCGAAAAAAACAAAAATAGGGGGTTGACATTTCCGGGAATCCCTGCTATATTATACAAGTCGGCAGCGCCGACCGCCCGATGTGGGGGTATAGCTCAGCTGGGAGAGCGTAATGTACTAAAACATACCCCCGTTTGAGCAGGACTTTCGACAACTTAATAGCTTGGTTCCTCGGTTTTCGACAAATCGAATATTCGGGGGTATAGCTCAGCTGGGAGAGCGCTTGAATGGCATTCAAGAGGTCAGCGGTT
>CAVGEC010000062.1:8720-10245 GCA_963628195.1 Bacteroidaceae bacterium | reverse complement strand
GAAGGGGGTTGTTTTGTATAATGCGCTGTGTTATACTGGCAATCACGTTCGGATGTTTCTATGTGATTATTGTTGTATAGGAGGGTGCGGGCATGAAGACTGCAACACGCCGGAGGGCTCTCACTGTGGAGATGACCTCCGGTTCGCTTTGGAAGAATGTTCTGCTGTTCAGCTTGCCGCTGATGATGACACAGGTGCTGGAGGTGCTGTTCAATCTCAGCGATGTGGCTATCGCCGGCAAGTATGCGTACAATACCTATGTAGCCTTGGGCTCCGTTGGATCCACCACCACGCTGGTGTCGCTGTTTACGGGCCTGTTGATCGGTATCGGCGGCGGTGTCAATGTGTCTGTGGCCCGCGGTCTGGGTATGGGCAACGACGAGGATGTGGAGCACACGTCCCACTCCTCCTTTATTATCTGTCTGGCGGCGGGCACACTGACGTGTCTGATCTGCGTGTTCTTCGCCGAGCCCATGCTGCGTCTGCTGAACACCAAAGAGGAGTTCCTGCCCGGCGCAGTGTTGTATTTGCAGCTCTATGCCCTGGGCCTGCCGGCTATGGGAATCTACAACTGCGGCAACGGTATCCTCAGCGCCACCGGTGATACGAAGCGCCCCCTGCTGTATCTTACGGTGGCCGGCGTCTTGAACGTCATACTGAACCTGGTATTTGTTATCGGCTGCGGTATGGCTGCCGAGGGCGTGGCCATTGCCAGCGCTATCGCCCAGTGGGTGTCCGCGCTGCTGATCATCATTCATCTGCTGCATCGCAAGGACAGCTGCCGCTTGAGCATCCGCAAGCTGCGGCTGCACAGGTTGGCCTCCAAGCGTGTGCTGCTGATCGGTATTCCTTCCGGCTTGCAGAACGCTATCTTTGCCGTGGCCAACCTGTTTGTCCAGGCGGGTTTAAACTCCTTTGACGAGATCACCGTCTCCGGCGCGGCGGCTGCGGCCAACGCCGACACGCTGGTGTTCAATATGATGGCCGCTTTCTATACCGCCTGTGCCAGCTTTGTCAGCCGCAACTGGGGCGCCGGCAGGAAGGATCGTATTCTCAAGAGTTACGGTATCAGTATGCTGTACGCTTCTATTGTGGGAGCGCTGGCAGGAGCATTGCTGGTTGTCTTTGGCCGTGAGTTCCTCAGCCTGTTTGCCGACAAGCCGGAGGTCATAGACGCTGGCGTGGATCGCCTGCGCATCATGGCGTTTTCTTACTGGATCGCGCCGCTGATGGACTGCAGTATCGCCGCCTCCCGCGGTCTGGGCCGCAGCGTGGCACCCACTATTATGGTCATCATGGGCTCCTGCGTGTTCCGCGTGGTGTGGATCTACACCATCTTTGCCTACTTCCATACCATCACGTCCCTGTATTTGCTGTATATCGTTTCCTGGATCATCACCGGTGCGGCGGAGTATATCTATTTCCGCATCACCTACAGGCGCAATGTGCTCACTGCCCGCGCATCGTGGTAGACGCAGACATCCCCCGGCCTCTAAGGCCGGGGGATGTTGTTTATTTACGGAAG
>CAVGEC010000062.1:0-8519 GCA_963628195.1 Bacteroidaceae bacterium | reverse complement strand
GCCGCCTCTGCCGAGCCTCAGCGTGATGCTGCGTCCGTCATAAGTCAGCAGCTCTGCCACAGTGCTCCTGGCCTACAGCAGCTTTATATCATGGCGATAGATCCACAGCACGTCCGCCAGGGGCAGCACGATATTCTGCCGCCGCCCGTAGAGGAACGCCGTGCTCACCAGCGCGTCAGAGCGCAGGTCGCCCTGCAGATAGTGGAACTCGCTCTCCGCCCGCTCCAGCAGACCGCTTTTCCGCAGAGGCTTCAGAGTGCCGCGCAGCTGCGCGGAATAGCACTCCGCCACGGCCAGAACGATAAAGGCGGCCGTGGCCAACAGCACAGCAATATAGATCCAGCCGTTGTCCCCCGCGACTGGTGTCTTGCCGCTGTCGGTGTAGAAGTCGCCGTAGGTGTAGATAAAGTCCTCGGCGGTCATGCCGTCGCCCTCCACGATGTCGTTGATATATTCGCTGGGCGTCTCGCAGATCATACCCGTCAGCCGCACCGCGGGCGGGACGGCGCTCTCTGTCAGCGGGATGTACATGGCCAGCTCCGAGGTCGTGCTGTCCCCTTGGCCGGTGGCTTCCAGCAGGTCGCTTTCGTTGGAGTAGGTGTAAGCCACAATATCCGCGAACCGGGCATATTCCGCGTCCTCCATCTGTACCAGATAACCGTAGCCCTCCGCGTCCCACGCCAGATAGAAGGTCAGCCTGTCCCCACTGTTCAGCGTCACCTTGTATATCCATGTGCTCATATACTGCACGTCAATGTAGTTGTAATCGTCCAGCCATACCTCGTCGCCCAGAGGCGTGGCCTCAATGTCTGCGCTGTTTCGCTGTGTCAGCAGCCCCATCACGATACAGCCCGCCGTCAGCAGGGCCAGAATACCTCCCAGGATCCACCAGGCCGGAGAGTGTCTTACATAGCGGCGCATCTCCATATTTTCCCCTCCAAATTAGTTGTGGTACGACATATTGTACCATGTTCCGCCAAAATGTGCAATATAACAGTTCGGACCGCGAATAAAAAAGCACGCCTCTTCGTCGGAGAGACGTGCCTCTTATTCACAGTGCCGCCGCGCCGATAACGCCGGCCTCGTTGCCCAGTTTTGCCGCTTCGATCACAGGCGGTGTGCGGTCATGGCCGCCGAAGCAGTTGGCCGCCACATACTCCCGCACCGGGGCCAGCAGCGTTTCGCCCTGGCGGCTGATGCCGCCGCCGATGAGTACCATCTCCGGCCCCAGAATGTTCACCAGGTCGGTGACGCCCGCGGCCACATACACGCAGTACTGCGCCACCACCGCCTGTGCGGTCTCGTCCCCGGCCGCTGCGGCGTCGAAAACATCCTTGCCGGTGAGAGCGCCGCCATACCGCGCCAGTACAGATGCCGGCTGCGCCTGCGCCGCCCGTTTGCCCTGCCGTATCAGCGCCGTGGCGGAGGCATAGGCCTCCCAGCAGCCCCTGCGCCCGCAGGTGCAGGGCTCGCCGTCCAGCACCAGTATGGCGTGCCCGGCCTCCGCACCCGTGCCGCCCACGCCCTCCAGCAGCTTGCCGTCGGACACGATGCCGCAGCCCACGCCGGTGCCCAGCGTCACCAGTATCATGTTTTTGCAGCCCACGGCAGCGCCCGCCACCGTTTCCGCCAGCGCGGCGCAGTTGGCATCGTTGCTCAGCCGGCAGGGGATCCCCAGCCGCGCCGTCACCATGTCACACACCGGTACGTTGAACCACCCCAGGTTGTAGGCCCGCACCACCGTGCCGCGTGCGCTGTCGCAGGTGCCCGGCGATCCGATGCCGATGGACGCGCAGTGGTCCGCCGTGATCCCGGCCTTTTCCATGGCCAGTTCCGCCGCCCGGCAGATGTCCGCGACAACGGCTTCTGCCGGACGTTCCGCCCCGGTGGGCAGACTGACCTCCGAAACAATGTGCTGGCCTTCGTCCACCACGCCGGCGGCGATATTGGTGCCGCCCAGATCAATGCCAATGCGATACATAGTCTGCCTCCTCAGCGAAACTCCCCGGCAGGACGGGGAGCGGAAATGAACGGGGCGGGCGCAAGCCCGCCCCGCGTATGCTCGGTGCCTCAGATATGAGTGACAAAATCGGTATTCACCGCCACAGGCCGCGCAATGTCGGACGAGCGGATGCTGCCGAAAATGGTGCGCATGGTGGTCAGAGCCTCCTTGCCGGAGACCTCCGGCTCACGGTCATGGACCAGCGCGTCCACAAATTCGTCGATCACGCCGGAGTTGTGGCTGGCGGTGTCAAAGGCGAAGCTGGTGCGGTTGCCCTCCAGGTCGTTGATGATAATGGGGGCCGACGGCTCGCTGTAGATCATCATCAGCCCCTTGGTGCCGTACAGCACGGTGGACTGGCACTCGTGGCCGTACACCGTCCAGCTGGCCGCCATGGTGCCCAGTGCGCCGCCGGACATCTTGAGGATGCACAGGGCGTTGTCATCCACGCTGATGAGCTTGCCGCTGTCGTCCCGCTTGTTCAGCGTGACCACCTTGGCGGTGGTCTCAATGACCTTTTGTCCCAGCAGATACTGGATCAGATCCACCTTGTGGATGCCCATGTCGGACAGAGCGCCCATGGCCGCCTTGTTCTTATCGAAGAACCAGGTGCCCTCCAGAGACCAGCCCTCCGGGCCGGAGTTGCCCAGAACGCTGCGGAAGGTGATCACGTCGCCGATAATGCCGCTGTCCAGCATCTGCTTGGCCTTGCGGTGCACCGGATCGAAGCGCATGTTGTGGCCCACCATCAGATGTCTGCCGTTGCGCTCCGCGGCGGCCACCATAGACTCGCACTCCGCCAGTGTAACGGCCATAGGCTTCTCCACCAGCACATGCTTGCCCGCGTACAGCGCGGCCGTGCAGATCTCCGCATGGCTGCGGTTTTCCACGCATATGGATACCGCGTCCACGTTGGGATCGTCCACCAGCTCGTAAAAGCTGTTGTAGACCTTGCCGCCGTACTGCGCGGCCATCTCCTGGGCGCGGGCCGTGTTCTTGTCATAGAACGCGACGATCTCCGCATTGGGATTGGCTGCGTATTCAGGCAGATGGCGCACCTGTGCGATCTTGCCGCAGCCGATAATGCCGATTCGGATCATAAAAAGCGACCTCCTCTGTCCATCCTCGAACCGCCGTCCGTGCAGCGCGGCGGCGTATGTTGCTGTCCCTATTGTACCAAAAGTAAACAGGAAAGAAAAGTCTTTTTTGCCAACTTTGCAAAATTTTTCACAAAATCTGCGCCGCTACGGTGAGAGCGCATCCGTTTTTCTCCTGATAGTCCAATGCCACGCCCGCCGGCAGGGCAAAGCGGCTCAGCGCCAGCAGCGGCCCCTTGCCCGTCAGCTTGAACAGCGCCTCTTTGGCCGTCCAGGCTTCCCAGAACCGGCGGCAGTCGCCGTCATCACCGGGGCGGATGCAGGCCATCTCCTGTTCATTGCACACCCGGCGCATGAATTTTTCCTGGGCGGAGCGGATGACCTCGATATCCACGCCCACCGGCACGTCCGCCGTCACGCACACCGCCCACGCGCCGGAGTGGCTGACGGACACATATACGCCGGCCCTCTCCACCGAGGGCTTGCCCAGTTCATCCCAGTGCAGGGGCACGTCTTTTTCCGCGCAGCCCAGCTTTTCGCCGAGCATGCGCCGGGCCAGCAGCTCGCCGGCGATGGTGCGCTTCCTGTCGTCATCCCCGGCGATGTCAGCCACGCGCCGCCGCCGCGTCTCATCCATCATGGCCATTGCGGCGCGCTCCGCGTCCTCCGTCAGTTCCCGGATGTCAAACCATTGCAATTCCATATCCTGCCTCCCGCATATTTGTTTTCATCCTGCATTGTATCACATTCCGCGCCGCTGCGCTACTTTTTTTCTCCGCCGTCAAAGTTAAGGAGTTCTTAATGCTGCCGACCTTGCTTTTCGCGGAAAAATGTCGTACACTTAGCATGTGTTTGCACAGGAGGTATGCCACATGGTATCTATTGTAGAAGTCACCACCAAGCCCCAGCTGCGCCGCTTTGTGGATTTTCCCAACGAACTGTATAAAGATGTCCCCCAGTTCGTCCCCGCCACCTATGATGACGACCTGTCCGACTGGGATCGCGGCAAGAACCCCGCTTTTGATTACTGCGACGCCCGCTGCTGGCTGGCCATGCGGGAGGGGGAGATCGTGGGGCGCATCGGCGCCATCCACTCCCGTAAAGCCAACGACAAGTGGGGCGTCAACCGCCTGCGATTCACCCAGGTGGATTTCATCGACGATCCGGAGGTCTCCTCCGCCCTGTTCCGCACGGTGGAGTCCTGGGCCAGGGAACTGGGCTGCACTGCTGTCCACGGCCCTCTGGGCTTTACCGACATGGACCGCGAGGGCATGCTGGTGGAGGGATTTGATCGCCGCAGCTGCTTCTTTACTTACTATAATTTCCCCTACTACATTGACCACATGGCCGCCCTGGGCTATGTAAAGGACGTGGACTGGATCGAGGAGCTGATCACCGTCCCGGAGGATGAGGCTACCATCCGGCGTTGGGAAAAGATCTCCGACTTCGTGCTCAAGCGCCATCACCTGCATATCCATGAGGCGAAGAACCGTCTGGCCTATCTGCCCCTGCTGAAGCCCTTTTTCGAGCTGGTCAATGTGGCCTACGCGCCCCTGTACGGCACAGTGGAGCTCAGCGACCGGCAGATCAAAAAGTATTCCTCCAAGTTTGCGCCGCTGATCAACCCCAACACCACCTGCTTCGTCATGGACGAGCAGAATAACATGGTGGCCTTCGGCGTGGGTGCACCCAGCCTGGCCGCGGCATTGCAGAAGCACCGCGGCCGCCTGTTCCCCACCGGCTGGGTGGATGTGCTGAAGGCCTTCCGGAAGAACGACACCGTGGACCTGCTGCTCATCGCCGTCCATCCGGACTACCAGAACAAGGGCGTCAACGCCGTTATCCTCAGCAAGACCATGAAGGGCTGCCACAGGCTGGGCATCAAACAGGCCGAGACCGGTCCCATGCTGGAGCTCAACGATAAGGTCCAATCCCAGTGGAAGGACTTCCAGACCGAACAGCACAAGCGCCGCCGCTGCTTTATCAAGCCGCTGTGATACAAAAAGAGGGACCGGCGCCGCCGGCCCTCTTTCGCTTCCCGTCAAAAACAACACCCTCCTGTGCCGGCAGGAGGGTGTTGTTTATTTCAGTTCCACCACGGTAACGCCTGCCTCGCCCTCGCCATACCGGCCCAGGCGGAAGGACTTCACCTGCTTGCTCTTTTTCAGCAGCTGGTGTACGGCGGCGCGCAGCGCGCCGGTGCCCTTGCCGTGGATGATGGTCACGGTGCCCAGCTTGGAGCGCTGCGCCGCGTCCAGATAGTTCTCCACCACGCTCTCGGCTTCCAGCGTTTCCAGCCCCCGGATGTCCAGCTCGGCGGAGGCCCGTGCCCCGGTGTTGATGTTTACTGCCGGGCCGCTGCGCTGCTGCGCCGCGGCGGATTGCTTTTTCTTCTTTTCGAGCTCCTCCGCCGTCTCCAACAGCCGTACCTGTGCGGCCTTGACGGTCATTTTCATCTTGCCCGCCTGCAGAAGCAGCGTGCCGTCGCCGTTGACAGCCAGCACCGCGGCCCCGGTGCGCACACCGGCCAGCTCCACCGTGTCGCCCACGGCGATGGGCCGCGTAGGCGCGGGAACGGGCTCCTGCGCCTCGTCCCGCTGGTGCAGTGCCGTTTCCGCCTCGTTAAGCCGGCGGCGGATGTCCGCCTTCCGGTCGTTCACGGCCTGGTAGTCCGCTTTTTGCTGCTGCTTCCGCAGCTGCTCCAACTCGGAGAATACCTCATCCGCCTGCCGCTGGGCCTGCTGTACGATGCGCCGCGCCTCGGCCTCGCCCTTGGTCCGGGCGTTGTCCTTGGCCTTCTCCATTTGCTCCCGGAAGGTCCGCGCCTTCCGGGCGTCCTCCTCCCGCTGCCGCCACAGCCGATCCGCTTCGCCCTGGGCCTTCTCCAGCCGCTGGCGTTTCTCCTCCAACTGCGTCAGCACGTCCTCGAACCGCACGGACTCACTGTCCATCTGCGCCTTGGCGTTCTCGATGACGCTCTCGTCCAGCCCCAGCCGCCGCGATATGGCAAAGGCGTTGGACTTGCCCGGTATGCCGATCAGCAGCCGGTAGGTGGGACGCAGTGTCTGTACGTCGAACTCGCAGCTGGCGTTCTCCACCCCCGCCGTGGTCATGGCGAAGGTCTTCAGCTCCGCGTAGTGGGTGGTGGCCGCCGTCAGCGCGCCCTTGCTGCGCACATCCTGAATGATGGCGATAGCCAGCGCCGCGCCCTCCACCGGATCGGTGCCCGCCCCCAGCTCGTCGAACAGGATCAGGCTCCTGTCGTCCGCCTGCTTCAGTATCTCCACCGTGTTGGCCATGTGGGCCGAGAATGTGGACAGACTCTGTTCAATGCTCTGTTCATCGCCCACGTCCGCCAGCACCCGGTCAAACACCTGCACCGCGCTCTGGTCTCCCGCCGGGATGTGCAGCCCGCACTGTGCCATCAGGCACAGCAGCCCCAGCGTTTTCAGCGTCACAGTCTTGCCGCCGGTGTTGGGACCGGTGATGACCAGCGTGTCATACGCCCCGCCCAGTGCCACCGTCACCGGCACCGCCTTGGCCGGATCCAGCAGCGGATGCCGCGCCCGCTTCAGGTCGATGCCGCCCTTTTTCCGCACCAGCGGACGCCCCGCGTCCATGGCATAGCTCAGCTGCGCCCGTGCGAATATGGTGTCCAGCTGTACCAGCAGGTCGTAATCGTACAGAATGTTCTCCCGCTGCGCCGCGCATTCGCCGCTCAGCACCCGCAGTACCCGGTCGATCTCCTTTTCCTCCCGCGCCTGCAATTCCTTCAATTCGTTGTTGGCCTGCACCACGCCCATGGGCTCCACGAACAGCGTGGCGCCGGAGGAGGAGATGTCGTGCACCAGCCCCGGCAGACTGCCCTTGCACTCCGCCTTCACCGGCACCACGAACCGCCCGTCCCGCTGGGTGATCAGCGCCTCCTGCAATACCTTGGCGTAGGACGGCGAGGAGATGATGCGCTGCAGGATCTGCCGCCCCTTGGTGGCCGCCGCCCGCATTTTCCGGCGTATGTCCGTCAACTCCGGGCTGGCCGTGTCGGCGATGGTCTCCTCGTCCAGAATGGCCCCGCGGATCTTGTCCTCCAGATAGCGGTTCACATGCAGTGCAGAGAACAGCCGGTCGATGGCCGTGGCCTCCCCCTGCCGTTCCGCGTCATAGTCGCTGACGCGCCGCGCCGCGGTCAGCACCCCTGCCACATCCAGCAGCTCGCGGGTGTTCAGCACGCCGCCGTGGTCGGCCCGGTTCAGCGCCTGGGATACGTCCTTCACGCCCGCGAATGACGGGCTGCCGTGCAGCCCCAGCCGTGTTTTGGCCGCGTCCGTTTCGTCCAGCAGGTGCTCCACCGCGGCCGCGTCCGTCATCGGACGCAGCTTCATGCACCGGGTCTTGGCCTCGTCGCTGACAGCGTGGTGCTGCAGAAGCTCCAGCACCGCCGGCAGCTCCAGAGTCCGAATGGATTTTTCAAATAAATCAGCCATATATGTAGTTCCTCATGTTATCCCAGCAATGATTTGTAATAGTCCAGCGTCCGAAAGCTGCGCTCCAGCTGGGCGGCGATAAACGCCTCGCCCGCGTGGTCCAGCGCCGCCAGCGCCCCCGGCTCCAGTGTGAAGCTGTACAGCCGCTTCGCGTCGGCGGACAGCACATGCCGCAGCGCCGCCAGCCCGCCGGCCGTCAGAGGAAGACGCAGGCCGCTCCCGCCGCTTTTACAGCCGCCGCAGGTGACGAATCCGCCCGCCACGTCCAGCATGGGGGCCTCCACATCGCCGCGCCCGCATACGCCGCAGCCCTCCGCCAGCGGCTCAAAGCCCGCCAGCGCCATCAGCCGAAACTGAAACGCCGCCTTCACCAGCCGGGGCGGCTTATCTGTGTGGCACAGGGCGTACAGCCCGTTCAGCAGCAGCGACAGTATCTCCGGGCAGGGCGTCTCCTCGGCGCAGACCGCCTCCGTTAACTCGCAGAACCACGCCGCCAGGGCCAGCAGCTCAATGTCCCGCCCCAGCCCGTCAAAAAGCTCGATGGGCGCGGCCTCGTCCAGCATGTACCAGCTGCCCCGTTTGTAGAGCGTCAGCTCCGAATAGGCCGGCATCTGGCATGCCGCGGCCAGGCGGCTGTTCTTCCGCCGCGCACCCCGTGCGATCAGCGGCACCTTGCCCATGTCCGCCGTCAGCACCGTCAGAATGCGGTCGGTCTCCTTTGTGTCCGTGACACGCAGCACCACGCCGGTGGTCACTGTTTTTCCACTTTGCATACCGCCTCCTGCGCTTCCCGGTACAGCAGATATGCCTCCGGCGCGCCGGTGTCCAAAAACAATTCCCAATAGTCCATGCGCTCACCTCCATGCGGTTAGCATGGGGGTTTTTGCGGCTTTTATGGCTGGAAATTTGTTGCTTTTACTCCTCGTTGCAGCCCTG
>CAVGEC010000061.1:0-10340 GCA_963628195.1 Bacteroidaceae bacterium | reverse complement strand
TGGCTGGAGACGGCCTGGGAAGATAGGTAGCGCCAACACAAAAGCCTGTGACAACCGTCACAGGCTTTTGCTTTTACTTGTTACCACCCGCGCTGCCAGAGATGGATTGACGTCTGTAATTGCAGATGGTATATTATACTAAAGGCGATTGTGGAGGAAATGCATATGGAGCAGAAACATCTAAAAATGTGGGTGCCCTCCTTTTTGACTAGGCACGCAGAGCGTGTGTTACGGAAACAAGCAGAGATAGGTTGTCGCCTTGTGGCTGTGGAGAATTTTGGAAGCTTCTATACGTTTTACTTTGAGAGCGCGCCGCCATCGCCGCGGCGGTTCTATGTATTTCGTCAGGACGATATCGGAAGGTCGGGCGGGTATGGAAGTTCTCCGAAACAAATCACCGAGGAGGAAATCGGTCCTTATTGTGCAGAGATACTCGAATGCAGTGACAGCTATTCTTTTGTGGCGGAGATACGGCAGGATGTTCCGGACGATGTAGTGAGCAAAGCCGTCGAAAAGCGGATGCAGAACACAGCAAAGTACCATTTGGAGCTTTTTGTGGTTTGGTTATTGCTGCCAGTGATAGTTCTTATTGTAGTGACCATAACTAATACGCCATGGACGTGGGGAAATAAGATAGCAGGGGCAATACTTATAGGCACGCTGCTGATTTATCATGCAGTTGCTTCGATAATTAGCTATACACATCGATAGAAAAAGCACCCTTATGGGTGCTTTTTCTCATTTGTACCAATGCTTCAGCTTCGGCAGTATCTGGCTGAAATAGGTTCTGGCCTGCTCAGGTGGAAATTGCTCGTTAGACATGTGGCTGACAAGAAATTCCAGCAGCTGCTCCATGCTGCCGTAGGTGAATTTACCATCTGTGTAACACCATTTGCAGTACTCCTCATTGAAGCTGCCGTCCGGCTCCCGGCTGATGACTTCATCACTGTCCAGCGGCATGCCGCAGCACTGGCAGATCAACTTTCGGGAATCACCCAGCAGGTGATTGATGGAGATATCAAACAGCGCAGACAGCTGCTTCAGTGTTTCCGGGCTAGGGACGGATTCGCCGTTTTCCCAACGGGAGACGGCCTGTCGTGTGACGGACAGCTTTTCCGCCAATTGATCCTGTGTCATATTGTATTTCTGCCGCAGTTCTTTCAAGATATCCTGTGCTTTCATTTCTAAACCTCCCGCATGTGCTGCATTAAGTATAGCAAGAAGGGGAACGGTTGACAAGCAATTATCTATTGCGCGGGAAATATAAGTTGTTGCAGTAACTGTAAAGCAAATAAGCATTACAGAGAAACTTTACCTCATGACAGCGGGAAAGGGAATCAAGGCGGGAGGAACAGGAGTATCGGAAAGACGCTTTTCCATCCACACCACGTCGTACCATGTACCGAATTTATAGCCGCAGCGGTGAAAGGTGCCCGCAACGGTATAACCGCGCCGGGTATGGAAGTCAATGCTGGCGCGTGTCAGATGCGGATCACAATCCGAAACCGGCGCAGCGATGCAGGCGTACAACACCTGCATATTCTGGGCGCGGGAGGCGTCCTCCAGTGCATGGTACAGCCGTGTGCCCAGGCCGCCGCGGCGGCAGTCCTGCCGCAGATAGATACTGGTCTCTGCCGCCCAGGCATAGGCTGCACGGCTACCCAGCTGCCCGGTGTAGGCATAGCCAACGATATCCCCGCCGCGCTCCATGACCAGATAGGGGTGGGTGCGCAGCGTATTTTTGATACGGCGGCGGAAGTCCTCCAGTGTGGGTACTTCATATTCAAAAGTGATGGCGGTATCGGTGACATAGGGTGCGTAGATGTTTAACAGAGCCGCGGCATCATCGGGGGTTGCGGGACGTATCGTTACCATGATATTCCTCCTTGTTCAGAGTTTAAAGCGGTGATCGTCAGCCATTACGGTGGCCCGGATGGGGAGACGATGAATTTTCACAGTACCTAAGAAAGCTGATTTGCGGCCATTATACTGCCAAGTCTGCGGCATTGCAATAGGGAACTCTACAGAGGGGGGCAGAGGGAGGCCCTGGTGTGATTTCAGCTGCGCGGAACGGAAGCGGTTTGCTGCTATTGCAGCCGCGACGGCTTATATCGCCTGCCAGTCAGACGTTAAAATAAAAAAGACACGGTGTATGGATCCTCCATCCATTTCCGTGCCTTTTTGCGGTCATAAGCCTTTGAGTTTGGGCTTTTGCGTGTAACGGGATTCAGCGGGCCCCAGGTATTGCGCTGCATGGCATTGCGCCGGCGCTTCTCCTTTTTGGAAAGCTTGGCGTAGGGAATGAACTTTTCCATTTGTGTTCTCCTTTCAAACGGTTTGAGACATGATACCATGTTTTCGACCGCCTGTCAAAGAAAACAGTACGTTCAGCCCGCCAGGATGTGCTCCGCAACCGTACGGCGTGTGACACAGTGATCCATCGCCTGCTTTTCGATAAAGCGGTGCGCCTCCTGCTCCGTCATGCCCTGTTTGTCGATAAGAACCCATTTGGCACGGTTTATCAGACGGATCTCCGCCATTTTTTCTTCAATGGTGGCGGTTTTCTCCTCCATACGGCGCAGCCGCTCTCGCGTACCGCACAGCAGCTGCAGCGATTGCAGCAGCTGCTGCTGTGTGGTGGGCTTCTGCAGCAAAAGGATCCCCTGGGGGGATAGCCGGGCGGAGAGGTCGGGATAGTGTTCCGCCTTTACCAACAGCAGTACACCGGCACTGGACTTGTCGATGATGTGAAGCGCCAGTCGGGTACCGAACTCATCTGGCAGCGGCGTACTGATAATGACAATGTCAAAGGACTGTTCCAACAGCGCACGCCTGGCTTCAGCGACGCTGAAAGCGGCGGACAAGGGGGAGTACCGATCCTCCGGCAGCATTTCGCGCAGGGACGTATGGAATTTCGCCGCAGCGGATACCGCCAATACACTGTATGTGTTCCGGCTGTTTTCCATATTCGTCCCTCCTTTCAGATCAGAAAAGATGCGCGGTCAGCAAGTGTACTGATCGATAATGCTGTGGGGCAGGCACTCGGTGATAAATTCGCTGGCTACGGCGATGGCTTTGGCATCCTCCAATGTTTCCGGCAGCGTGCGGAATCGCGCTTTGACAGAAGCGGGGGCAGTGTAGAAGTTCACATCCGCCGCTTCCGGAAGTGTCAACTGGCGGGTAAGACCATCCAGACCGGCACGGATCAGCAGAGTAAAGGCCAGATACGGGTTGCACAGCGGATCCGGCGAACGAAGCTCTGCCCGGCGATACTCGCCCTGAGCGGCGGGAATACGGATCAGCTGTGAGCGATTCTCGCTGGACCAGGAGATATATCGCGGGGCTTTGCTGCTGCCAAAACGATGGTAGGAGTCCTCCCGCGTGTTGAGAAATACGGTCATCTCCGCAATGTGAGTCAGGATACCTGCAATGACCTGCGGCATTATGTCCGTACCGCCACGGCTTTTGGCGGAGATGTTGATGTGCATGCCGTTGCCGGGGTGGTCGGCCAGCGGCTTGGGGGAGAAATCCGAGGCCAGCCCATTGCGCACCGCCACGGAGTTGACCACCGCACGGAAGGTTACGGCATTGTCCGCGGCGGTCAAGGGATCGGAATACCGAAAATCGATCTCATTCTGCCCCGGCCCCTGCTCGTGGTGAGAGCATTCCGGCCGGATGCCCATTTGCTCCAGTGTCAGGCAGATCTCACGGCGGACATTTTCGCCTTTGTCCTCCGGAGCGATATCCATGTAGCCGGCATTGTCATAGGGGATGCGGGTGGGCTCGCCGTTCTCATCCCGGCGGAAAAGATAAAATTCCATCTCCGTGCCGAACGAGAAGTGTACACCCAGTTTTTCTGCGTCCGCTACAGCCTGCCGAAGAAGGGTACGGCAGTCGGCTTCGAAAGCGGCGCCGTCTGGACGCAGCACATGGCAGAACATGCGCGCCACACGTCCGTGATCGGGCCGCCAGGGCAGCATGCACAGGGTGCCGCTGTCCGGATGGAGGAACAGATCGGAATGCACCTCATCGCCAAAGCCGGGGACGGCGGAGGCATCAAAGGCGATACCGTAAGTGAACGCCCGCTCCAGTTCGTCCGGCAGAATGGAAATATTTTTCTGATTACCGAAAATATCGCAGAAGGCAAGACGCAGGAATTTTACATCCTCCTCCGCCACATACTGCTTGATCTCGTCCTTGGTGTATTGCATACTGACCTGCCTTTCTCAGTTGGCTACATACATTTGATGATAAGGGTTCTTGCTGTCTGGGGTGATAACGGTATATTTGTCACGGAGCATGGCCTCCGCATCGCGCTCGAACAGGCGGCAGTATTCCCGGATATAGGGGGTGATCTCCGCTATATCCTCCACGGTGGCGCTGCGCAGCGTCACCTGGTCGGGAAAGCGGATGTTGCTGACATCGCCGCGAAAAACCATCTTGCCGCCGTGCATACCGGTGCAGGGAAAGAAATTCACCACCGGTCGGCCGTCTGTATGCAGTCCCAGCACCAGGATCAGCCCTCCGGCCTGGTATTCACCCAAAAAACTTCCGGCACGCCCGCCGATAACGATGACCGGCTTATGCTGTTTATAGGCCTTCATGTGTATGCCGGCGCGATATCCCGCGTTGTCGCGGATGTAGATCTCGCCGCCCCGCATGGCGTATCCCGCAGCATCGCCGACACTGCCTCGGATCACGATGCGCCCGGCGTTCATGGTATCGCCCACGGCATCCTGCGCGTTGCCGTTGACGGTGATGGAACCGCCGCCCAAATATGCGCCCAGCGCGTTGCCGGGAATACCGTCGATCTCCAATCGTTTACCGTTCATTCCTGCGGCAATAAAGCGCTGGCCCTGGCAGGCACAGATACGGCATTCTTTCCCGGCGTGGCGTATCGTTTCGTTCAATTGAGAATAGGACAATCCATTCGCCTCTATGAAGTCCATATTGTACCACTCCTTTCATATTTTTTCCATTGTTTTTCTTATAAATATCGCAAAAAATAGACTCTATTCTGCAAATCAAAGTACTGTGGTTGTTTACTCACCGGCATGGGCGATACCCAGGATCTCTAATTCCTTCTCGTTTAAATGGATGCCCCGCAGCATGACTCGGTTGCCTCGTAGGGCTTCGATGGAATTGATGCCCATGCCGCCCATCATCTCCTTGATCTCATGTTTCCAGGCAGTGACAAGGTTTACCAGCCGCGCCGCGCTTTCGTCGGGATCCAGGCGTTTTACCAGGTCTGGCCGCTGGGTGGCGATACCCCAGCAGCAGCGGCCTGTCTGGCACGAGCGGCACAGGTGGCAGCCCATGGCCAGCAGCGCTGCCGTGGCGATATAGCAGGCATCAGCGCCAAGGGCAATGGCCTTGACCACATCTGCGGCGGAACGTATGCTGCCGCCTGCGATCAACGATACGCTGCTGCGGATACCCTCATCCCGCAGGCGCTGGTCAACAGCGGCTAAGGCCAGTTCGATGGGAATACCTACATTATCCCGGATGCGTGTGGGGGCGGCACCGGTACCGCCGCGGAAACCGTCGATGGCGATGATATCCGCACCGCTGCGGGCAATGCCGCTGGCAATGGCTGCGATGTTGTGCACCGCCGCTACCTTGACAATTACAGGTTTTTTATACTCCGTAGCCTCCTTCAGGGAATAGACCAGCTGGCGCAGATCCTCGATGGAATAAATGTCGTGGTGCGGGGCAGGGGAGATGGCGTCCGCGCCTTCCGGGATCATGCGTGTCTTGGACACATCGCCCACGATCTTGGCGCCCGGCAGGTGCCCGCCGATACCGGGCTTGGCACCTTGTCCCATCTTGATCTCGATAGCTGCGCCGGTGTTCAGATAGATCCCCTCCACGCCAAAGCGCCCGGAGGCCACCTGCACTATGGTATTTTTCCCGTAAGGATAGAAATCGCGGTGCAATCCGCCTTCTCCTGTGTTGTAATATATGCCAAGCTTCTGCGCCGCTTTGGCCAGTGCGGCGTGGGCATTGTAACTGATAGAGCCGTAACTCATTGCTGAAAACATGATAGGTACCGATAGCTCCAGCTGCGGCGGCAGGTCGGTACAAAGAGAGCCGTCGCCGTTCCGGCGGATACCTTCCGGCTTCTTGCCCAGAAACACCCGTGTTTCCATGGGCTCACGCAGTGGATCGATGGGTGGGTTCGTCACCTGTGATGCGTTGATAAGAATGCGATCCCAGTATACCGGCAGCGGCTGGGGATTGCCCATGGAACTCAGCAGCACACCGCCGGTGGAGGCCTGTTTGTATATCTCCTTGACGGTGGCACAGGACCAGTTGGCGTTTTCCCGCAGGCAGTTATTGCTCTTTACGATCTTAATAGCGTGGGTGGGACAGAAGGATACGCAGCGCTGGCAGTTGACGCACTTGCTTTCGTCACTTAGCATCACCTTGCCATCGGCGCTATAGGTGTGCACGCCATTGGCGCACTGCACTTCGCAGATGCGGCAGCGGGTGCAGCGGGTGTCGTTTCGTACAACCTCAAATTCCGGAAAAATGTAGTCTAAAGCCATTAATAGGCACCTTCTTTCACTCTCACGATGAACGGTTCACCGCCCATGGGTGCATACAGATTTTCCGCGTCCGGAGCCATGACACGGATGGCGGCCTCCTCGCTGGCGATGAATACCCTGTCGTCTTTTTCTGCTGTGACCATCGAACGCAGCTTCAGCCGATCATTCAGCGCCATTAAGCCGCCGTTGAAGCCCAAAATAATGGAGAATGGGCCGGTGATCAGCAGGTTGGGGTATACCGTGCGCAGATACGTCAGCTGCCGGGCGGCAGCAGGCTCCTTGGTACGGATGGTGGACCAGAAGGGCGCTGCGATCACAGAAGCCAGTTCCTCCAGCGTCAGCCCCTGCCGCCGCAGCAGATAGTCCGCGATATATGTGATGACCTCTGTGTCGGTTTGCAAGGTGCACTTATAGCCGTACATCTCAACACACCGACGGTTGGCGTCATAGGAGGATATTTCTCCGTTATGTACGATGGACCAGTCCAGCAGCGCAAAGGGGTGGGCGCCGCCCCACCAGCCGGGCGTGTTGGTGGGATAACGGCCGTGGGCCGTCCAGCTGTAGGCCTCATACTCATCCAGGCGGTAGAAGCGCCCCACATCCTCCGGGTAGCCGACGGCCTTGAAAGTGCCCATATTTTTACCGCTGGAAAAGACATATGCGCCCTTCAATTTGGTGTTGATGTCCATGACAGTGCGGGCAACAAACTCTTTTTCGTCCAATTGCAGCCGCGCCAGTACAGAGGGCAGTGGGCGGATAAAGTAACGCCGGATCAGAGGAACATCCGTGATCTCCGGGATGATACGAACGGGGATCAATTCCGCGTCAACGATCTCAAACCCTTCGCGCAGAAGGGTTTCGCATTCACGGCGGGTTGTGTTGTCATCGAAAAAAATGTGAAAGGCATACTCATCGCGGTGCTCCGGATAGATGCCGTAGGCGGCAAAGCCGCCGCCCAGCCCGTTGGAGCGGTCGTGCATGGGTACCATACTGTTTATTACGGATTCACCGGTCATACGCTTGCCTTCGCGGGAGATGACCGCCGAGATGGCGCACCCGGAGGGGATGCGCACCTGTCCTTCCAATTTCATAATAGATCCGTCCTTCCTTTCATACTATGGCCAAAAGACCGAAGCCCTTCTCCCACAAGGGATGAGAGTGTGTATTGGCGTGGGATAAAACAAAAAAACGCCCATCCGACAGGGACAAATGTCCTGTACGGATGAACGTCTTTGCTCATCATGGTTTGGCATTATAGCACGACTGCATCATAAAGTCAATGAATAAAACGACAAAAATTGTGTAAAAAGCTGATTGACAAATCTATCACATGCGGCTATAATTTCGCACATCAAAGGCAAAGGCGTCTTGAAGCGAAGGGCTTCTTGACGCCTTTTTTGTCATTGTACAGGGGAAAAGTCCAGTGGAACATTGACCTGTACATTGACTTGAACTTCAACTTGTACACTTTAAGAAATGGGGTGGAACACATGAAAACCGTATCGGATATCTTCGGCACACTGGTATTTGATGACCGCCAGATGAAAGCGCGCCTTCCCCACGATGTCTATACCTCCTTAAAAAAGACCATAGACGAGGGCGGCAGCTTGAATAGCGAGGTGGCCAGTGTCGTGGCGGAGGCCATGAAGGACTGGGCCATTGAGCACGGTGCTACACACTTTACGCATTGGTTCCAGCCGCTGACCGGCATTACCGCCGAGAAGCACGACAGCTTTATCACCCCGTCACCGGATGGCGGCGTCATCATGGAGTTTTCCGGCAAGGAACTGATCCAGGGTGAACCGGACGCCTCCAGCTTCCCCTCCGGCGGACTGCGGGCCACTTTTGAGGCGCGGGGCTATACCGCCTGGGATCCCACATCCTATGCGTTCATCAAGGACAAGGCGCTGTGCATTCCCACGGCGTTCTGTTCTTACGGCGGCGAGGCACTGGACAAGAAAACGCCGCTGCTGCGCTCCATGCAGGCACTGAACAAGCAGGCCCTGCGGGTGCTGAAGCTGTTCGGCAACGACGAGGTGAAGTGTGTGCGTACCTCCGTGGGGCCGGAGCAGGAGTACTTCCTGGTGGACCGCGCCATGTACCGCAAGCGCAAGGACCTGATATTCTGCGGACGGACGTTGTTCGGGGCCAGACCGCCCAAGGGCCAGGAGATGGACGACCACTACTTCGGCGCGATCAAGCCCCGTGTAGCGGCCTATATGGCGGATCTGAACGAGGAATTGTGGAAGCTTGGTATTCTGGCCAAGACAGAGCACAATGAGGTGGCCCCGGCACAGCACGAGCTGGCGCCTATTTATACCACTACCAATATTGCCACCGATCACAACCAGCTGACCATGGAGATCATGCAGCGTGTGGCCGCCCGGCACGGGCTGGTCTGTCTGCTGCATGAGAAGCCCTTTGACGGCGTCAACGGCAGCGGCAAGCACAACAACTGGTCCATGGCCACCGATACCGGTGTGAACCTGCTGACACCGGGTGAAACACCCCACGAGAATGCGCAGTTCCTGCTGTTCCTGTGCGCGGTGATCCAGGCGGTGGATGATTATCAGGATCTGCTGCGCATCTCTGTGGCCACAGCCGGCAATGATCACCGGCTGGGTGCCAATGAAGCGCCCCCCGCTGTGGTGTCCATTTTCCTGGGCGATGAACTGACCGCCATTCTGGATGCTATCGAAAAGGACGAGCCGTACAGCGGCACGGAAAAGACCGTGATGAAGCTGGGCGCCCATGTGCTGCCCAAGTTCCTGCGGGATACCACAGACCGTAACCGCACGTCGCCCTTTGCCTTCACAGGCAATAAGTTCGAGTTCCGCATGCTGGGTTCCGCCAACTCTATCGCCTGCTGCAACATTATGCTCAATGCCGCCGTGGCCGAATCCCTGCGGCAGTATGCCGACAAGCTGGAGGGCGCCGAGGATTTCGATGCCGCGCTGCACGCGCTGATCCGCCAGACCATCAAGGAGCACAAGCGGATCATATTCAACGGCAACGGCTATGACGAGGCCTGGATCAAAGAGGCCACGGAGGAGCGCGGATTGCTGAATCTGCGCACTACGCCGGACGCCATGCCGTATCTGCTGCATGAGAAGAACGTGAAGATGCTCACCTCGCTGAAGGTCATGTCCGAGGCGGAGATCCGTTCCCGCTATGAGATTACGCTGGATAACTACCGTAAGATCGTCAATATCGAGGCGGAGACGATGGTGGACATAGCCCGCCGTCAGATACTGCCGGCAGTGGAGAAATTCTCCTCCAAGCTGGCGCAGGACGTGGCCATCAAGCGCTCTATCGCGCCTGTGGTGTCTGGCATTTACGAGACCACGCTGGTCACGCGGCTGTCCGACCTGGTAGAGGACATCGACGCTGCCGCGGAGGATCTGGCCGCCGCGCTGTCCGCTTTCCATAAGGTGGAGGATGTGACAGAGAGCGCCAATATGGTGCGCGATGTACTGCTGCCCAAGATGGAGGCGCTGCGCAAGCCCTGCGACGAAGCGGAGCAGCGCACCGCCGAGGGTTGCTGGCCGTTCCCCACCTACGGCGACCTGCTGTTCGGCGTGGAGTAAAAGCGATTCCGATCCCACCGGGCTCCGCCAGGCCCTGTGGTTCCCGTACCCTTGCAAACGGGGTACTTTCTCTCCTGAAAAGTGAAATGCCGTAGGCCCGTGTGGCGTGCGGCATTTCGCTTTTCATGGACATGACACGGATATTACAGGCGTATACTTGCGCTTACGGGCGGATTTTGCTATAATCAATAAAAAGAAACGCGGA
>CAVGEC010000060.1:0-10370 GCA_963628195.1 Bacteroidaceae bacterium | reverse complement strand
GCCCATCATCAAGCAAAAAAGATACCCGCCGCCGGCGGGTATCTTTTTTGCTTTTACTCAGATGCGCCTGTCGCGCTGCTGGCTGTTGTAGTGCTTCTGCAGGAAGGGATAGATGACCTTGTAGATCAGCTTGTTTTCCAGATTGAAGTAATAGATCGTGAATGTCCCTGCGAACAGCAGCAGCGCCGCAATAAGCAGGTTTTTCAGCAGCTTTCCCACGAATTTCATACGCTCCTCCCCTCCTTACCAGGCCAGGCTGTCGTCGAAGTCCACCAGCGTCGCGTCCAGCGGCTCCTCGTTCAGCACCACGGTCATGTACTTATTGACGGTGTTCCGCATATCTCTGCGGGAGATGGTGCGGCAGTCCTCCAGATCGTGCTCCAGGAAAATGAAATGGAACCCCAGGTCCCGCGCCTGCTCCTCCATGAGAGCGTGGATGCCGTTCATACCCTTGCAGGCCACGTTGTCATTGAATATGACCATGTCGCAGTTAAAGCGGCTGGCCCACTCCCACACGGCGTTTACATTGTCCCAGCCGCCCACGGCGTGGTGGCGCATGACGCCCTTTTCCGAGAACAGCGCCAGATCCTGTATGGCCTGCTCCGGATCCGTGGTAGAGATCATGTTGTGTCCCATAGTGGAATCCATGTTCAGCACGATATTGACGCCCCAGCAGTTCTGCACCCAGGTGGGGAAATCCGTGTAATACACCGCCGACGTCCCCCACAGGAACGCCCGGTGGCGGGTAGTGCCGCCGAAGGGTTCATGCTTCCGTTCGTAGGCATCCAGCATCAGCTTGAGCACCTTGCGGTCATTTCTGGTAAACTGATCCTCCTGCCCATTGACGGAAGCCCAGGAGTACAGGCGGTATAGGCTCTCGGCGATACCGCACAGGGCAGAATAGGGCGTCTTGAACAGCTCCCACTTCTCCAGTTCGATACGGTTCTGCTCGTTCATGTGCTCAGCACGGGCGAACAGTACCTCCCAATCGTACTTGATGCAGTAGTTCTCTTCAATAAACGCGATGGCATCCCGCAGGACCTGAGTGGAATAGGGGTGCGCCCCCGGCTCGTTGTGTATCATGGCCATCGTCACCGGGAAATCCGGCAGGCCAAAGCGCCGCCGCTGGAACATGGAGGTGGCCTCGCTGGCGTTGCACGGCATGTTGGTGGTCAGCACCGCACGCCCCACAATGGGAAAATCGTCATTGATGGCCACGCCCGTCTCCGCCGAGCAGCGGGAACAGACATCCGCGGCCAGGCCGAAGGACTCCGCCACGTCTATGTAGTAGGGCTCCAGATGCTGGTCGATATCGCAGATAATAAACTCCGGCAGCGTCTGAATGGGAATGGGGATCAGCCCCTTGAAGCCGGTCATAAACAGAGGCGGCATCACTTCATCCATGGGAACGATGTTGTCACTGTCCTTCCCGCCCCCCAGGCGCTTGTCGTTGGCCAGCACCAGTGCGATCTTTTTCGTAAGGCTGCTGACGATACAGTGCATGTTCATATGGGCGATCTTCAGTTCGTCCTCCCGGTACCCCTCAAACAGACGGTCGATAAAGGCGAACGTCCCCAGATATGAACCCATCCAACGGTATTCCCAGAACCCTTTGAGAATAGGCACCGGGGCTGAGGCCACCATTTTCCCCATGGCCAGCAGATTATTGAGCCAGGCGGTGTAATCCACAAACGTATCTCTGACACCGCGCCACTCCCGATGCCGCGCTATGCCGGTCTTGTCCTCATACCGGCTGCGCAGGCCGCCCTTGCCGTGACGCGCCTGCCATTTGGGATCAAAGCGTTCCAGCTTCTTGTCAATGGCGCCGATAGCCGCATCCGTCCATTGTCTCAGTCCCACGGTCACACCTCCTTATGCCCCAGCTTTTTGATCTCCAGGCTCTCCACAAATGCCTGGAATCGGGTGCGCAGCTGGCCCACGCTGCCCAGGGTATACTCCTTCTCAATGGTGCAGCACGGAATGCCCATCTCCTGCTGAAGCACATGGCTGGCCAGCACCTTCTCATAACTCCAGAACTCGCAGAACTTCATGCTCTCATAGATCACGCCATCAGCATTGTACTCCTCTACCAAACGGCGCAGTTCGCTGTGCCGTTGGTCTATCTTGGCGCCATCCATAAAGCGGACACACTGGTTGTGGTGCAGATAATGACGGCAAATGGCGTCAAACGCCCCCTCCCCGTCACGGATCTCGATCTCCTCCCGCCCTGGGAATCCGCCGAAGCAATAGCGATCCGCCACCACCATGGCGCCGCACGTCTCCAACAGCTTGGTAAATTCCGGATCATCGATCTCGCTGCCCGCCAGAACGACGCGGGCCCGGAACGGGAATCGCGCCTCCGGCTGACGTGTCTTCAGTTCCTCCAGCGTCTCCTCCAAGTACGGCAGGATCAGATCATGCGGACAGACCTGGCTCACCAGCACGATAACGTGATACTCATAGCCGGTGATGACCGGGTTCACCGCCTTGCGGAAGTTCCCGATCTCTGTGATGACGCGGCACAGGCGGTTATGCTTCTCCACCGCGGTACGCAGAGCCGCGTCAGAGATATCCACGCCGAAGCTGTCCCGCAGCGCATCCAGCACCTTCAGCTGCAGCTGCGCTTTGTAGTAGTCCAGGCTGGTTCTGTCCCCCTTCATGGGCGGATCGATAATAGTGGTAATGAACTTTTCGTTCTTTACCGGGCGGATCAGCGCGAAGTGCTCCTCCATGCGCTCCATGGCGGCGCAGCCCTCGGCCCCAAACAACGCGTTCAGATAATTGAAGCCACCTTCGATGGCCCGTTCCAAAATGCAGCGGACATAGGGACAGTTGCGGTTGGTCATGTAATAGGACGCGATCTCCGCCGTGCCGCTGTTGGGCGCGCGGAGCCTGCTGGAAAAACATCCCGGCAGATTCAGCAGCACTTCCGGGATATAGTAGCAGTTATATCCCAGCGCCAGTTGTCCGTCCCCTGCGGCGCGCTGCACCAACTCGTTGTTGGCCTGCTGCAGCAGATCTTCAAAATAGATCAGATGCTTCAAATCTTTCATGGGCAAAACTCCTTCTCAAGCGGGGCTCTCCTCCCCGGATCTGGGACACGGGTTATGCTGGCATATACTATTCACATTTTATCATTTTTTCTACATTCCCGTAACAAAAATTCCACATTTTTTCGTATAAATTATAGAAAAAGCCGCCCCTTTTGGGGCGGCTTTGCCGCATATTTACTGCCAAAGCGAACACACCAGATCCGTATACGCCGTGGGATCATCAATAGGCAGCCCCGCGATGAGCTGTGCCTGATTGTAGAACACCTGGGCATATTTTTTCGCTCTTTCCGCGTCAGTGAGCCGTGCACGCTCAAACGCCAGAAATGCAGGATGATCCACATTGATCTCCAGAATACGCTTGGCCTTCAGCCCCAGCTCCGGCTGGGCCGCCTTGAAATACTTCTCCATCTCAAAGGTAACACCCTCGCCGCTGGAAAGGCACACCGGGTGCGTCTTGAGCCGAGCGGAGGCCTTGACCTCCGTCACCTGTCCGTCCAGGACGTCTTTGATGAATGCGAATGCCTCCTTATACTGCTGCTCATCCTGTTCCTGCTTCTCCGCCTCACCGGGCAGGTCCAGGTCGCCGTCGGTGGCGGAGCGGAAGGGCTTGTTCTGGTACTTCTGCAGGATGTCGGAGAGGAACTCGTCGGCCTTGTCGGTGAAGTACAGTATCTCCATGCCACGGTCCTTCAGCAGCTCCGTCTGGGGAATGTGGTCCACCGCATCCACGGTATCGCCGGAGGCAAAATAAATGTACTTTTGTCCCTCTTTCATTCGCTGAACGTACTCGTTCAGTGTCACAAGCTTTTTCTCCGTGGACGAGTAGAACAGCATCAGATCCTGCAGCATGTCCTTCTTCTCACCGTAGTTGTCCATGGCGCTGAGCTTGATCTGCCGACCGAAGCTCTGCCAGAAGCTTTCGTACTTCTCCCGCTCGTCCCGCAGCAGACGCTCCAGCTCAGCCTTGACTTTTTTCTCCAGGTTGGCACCGATCATCTTCAGCTGCCGGTCATGCTGCAGCAATTCGCGGGAGATATTCAGGTTCAGGTCCGGAGACTCCACCACGCCGCGCACAAAATTAAAGCACTCCGGCAGCAGCTCCTTGCACTTGTCCATAATCATCACGCCGGCGGAATACAGCTGCAAACCGCCTTCGAATTCCTCGGAGTAGTAGCGCAGGGGCGCCTTCTCCGGGATAAACAACAAAGCTTTATAGGTCACCGCGCCCTCGGCGGACACGGTAATAACGCTCAGCGGCGGCTGACTGTCCGAAAAGCGCTGCTGATAGAACTCGTCGTACTCCTCCTTCTTAACGTCAGCCTTTTTCCGCTGCCACAGGGGTACCATGCTGTTCAGTGTTTCCCACTCAAATTTCTCCTCATACTCCGGGTTCTCCTCCGTGCTGCCCTCCTTCAGCACCGGATGGGGCATCAACATACGGATGGGGAAGCGGATGTAGTCAGAATATTTCTTTACCAGCTTGTACAGCGGATATTCCCTCAGATACTGACTGTACTCGTCCTTTTCCTCCTCGGTATCGGGCTTGATATGCATGATGATATCGGTGCCCACCGTCTCTTTTTCACAGGGCTCAATGGTATAGCCGTCTACACCGGCAGACTGCCACTTCCAGGCCTGGTCCTCACCGTATTTCTTCGTGACGACGGTGATCTCGTCCGCCACCATGAACGCGGAGTAGAAGCCCACACCGAACTGTCCGATGATGTCGGTGTCGACGTTCTCGTCGCCTTCTACCTTCTGGCGGAACTTAAGACTGCCGGAGGACGCGATCACGCCCAGGTTGTTCTCCAGCTCCTCCTGGTTCATGCCGATGCCGTTATCACTGACGGTCAGCAGGCGGTTCTCCTTGTCAATGGACAGCTTGATCTCAAACTGATCCCGTGTCAACCCTACCTTGTCATCGGTCAAACTCAGATAGCACAGCTTATCAATGGCGTCAGAGGCATTTGAAATGATCTCTCTCAAAAATATCTCCTTATGGGTGTAGATAGAGTTGATCATCAGATCCAACAGCCGTTTACTCTCTGCCTTGAATGCCTTTTTCTTCATACTTGCTCAGATCTCCTTTGTATTAAGGGAGATGCGCCGCGGCGCATCTCCCTGTGGTATACCTGTTTCGCTTACGCAAACTTTTTGCGGCTGATGAGCCAGCCCACGCAGGACAGCGCCGCCACCGCAGCGGACACGATCATCACGACCTTACACACCGGCGGAATGATCTTCTGTACCTTTTTGCCCACACCGCAGGCTGCCTTGCCCAGCAAGCCCTTTATCGCTTTGCCCACGGCAGCCGCTGCCGCTCCGACAGCCTGCAGCGCGATATGCGCCGTCTTTTGGGCCAGCTTCGCAGCCATTGCCAGCGCCTTTTTGGCGATCCCGCCCGCCATGTGTAAAAACTTCCTCATGGTCAGTCCTCCTTCGTTTTGTACCAATCAATGATATCCGCCAGATTCTCTGCTTTCACAGCGCTGGCGCCCTTTGTCGCCATGTCGTAGGTCAACTGCTGCGCAGGACTTAAACTGTCCCTGTTCCCCAGCGTTTTGCGGATCTCTTTGCACTTCAGCTGCATGATCCACTTATAAGGCCCGCGAAGCTTGTTGATATCAAAACCGCCCTGCAGGGCAAACACCGGCACCTCCGCCGGGACGGACAGCTTGGCACGGAGCTTCTCCGCCCCCGCCGCACTGGCCGGGCCCATGCCCACGCCGCAAACAGCGCGGATATTGAACTCCCTGGCCGCCTTGTCGTAGCCCATGACCTTTCCGGCCATAAGCCATCCCATGTAGATGACCTCTCTGCCGGGATGCGGATCCGCGCCCCATTTCGTGTCGGTCACCGGCAAACCCAGCGCTTCCCCCAGCAGGCGGGCATACTGCGCCGTGTAGCCGGAATTGGATGTGTATACAATGCCGGAGATCATGCAATATTCCTCCCTCTCATTATAGTCCTCTCCCTCACCGCTGTCAACGCAGCCGTGTACATATCCAGACGTTCCCGCGTTAATGCACAGGCCCGCTGCCGGGCATCAGCGCATAAAGCGGTCAATGGCATCGTTCAGCGACTGTATAGCCTCCTGGTCGCCGGCCTCCACCGCATCCACGATGCAGTGGCTGATGTGATCCTTGAGAATGGCCCTGCCGGTTCCGTTCAGCGCGGAGATCACTGCGCTGAGCTGCACCAGCACCTCGGCACAGTCCTCGCCCCGCTCTACCATTTTACGCACCGCATCCAAATGGCCCTGTGCCCGGCTGAGCCGGTTCAGCACCGCCTTTGTCTGCTGGTGAGAGTGATGATGGCCATGGCTGTGTTCATACACGATGCCATTCTCATCCATATGCGTGTGTGTATGGGTATGCTCGTTCAAAGGTTTCGCCTCACTTATTATACTCGTACTGGGGTTTGTCCATGCCGTATTTCTGTTTCAGCGGATCTCTGCGCTCCATGCGGTCATAATGGCGGCACAGGAACGGTTCCACACCGTAGAACAGGGCTTTGCCGTCCAAATCGAAGAAGAACACGGCAAACAGCGCGGCGTATACGCCCAATCCGATCAAGACGATCTTTTTCAGAATTTTGAATACAGTTTTCATGTTCCCTTCCTCCTCTTACCAGCTCATGGAATCGTCAAACTCCAGCAGAGACGGATCCAGCGGCTCCTCCTGCATGACGGTGGTCATGTAGTCGTTGATGATGCTGCGGATCTCGGCGCGGGAGACGTTGCGCTTGTCGGGCAGCGCATGGGGCATCCAGATGGCGTGGATATTGCGGGCACGGAACTCATCCTCAAACAGGCCGTGAACGCCCTGCATGCCCTTGCACAGCAGCTGGTCATACATCATGACCATGTCGCAGTGGAATCGCTCCATGTTCTCCCACAGCTCGAAGATGTGGTGCATGCCGCCCACCGCCATGCGGCGCATCGGTGCCCACTCGTGGTAGGTGGCCATGTCCTCCAGCGTGTGCTCATAGCCGTCGGTACGCAACGTCATGTCGAACATCAGGGAGTCCATGTTCATGATGGTGTTCAGTCCCCAGCAGTTATACGCCCAGGTGCACCAGTTGGAATAATACAGCGGCGCGCAGCTCCATGCGATAACGCGGTGGCGTGTCAGCGGGAAGTTGTTGATGCGCTGCTCCACACACTTCTCCATGATCTTGCGGACCTTCTTGTCCGTCTCGTGCCAGATGGGAAGATCGCCGTACTGGGACTGGTAGATGCGGTACAGCGCCTGGGATACACCGTTGATGGGATAGTAATTTGTGTTGGCCGCCACGTCCCACTTCTCCCACTCGAAGCGCTGCAGCTCGTTCTGGCTTTCCAGCTTTTTGCACAGCTGCTGGTAGTCGAAGGGTACGCCAGTCTGCTCCTCAATGAACTTCCAGGCCTCCTCAATCTCCTTCATGCAGTGCTTGTGCACCAGGGGATCGTCAAACTGCATAGGCTGCGGCATGGCGAACAGCGGCTTGTCAATGAGCCAATCCTGGATAATTGACGTGGCCACGGAGCCGTCGCAGGCCTCGTTGGAGGTAATGACCGCCTTGTAGTAATCAGGCACATCGTCCAGCACGAACAGGCCGGCCTCTGCCTGGCACATGGGACAGGGATCGCCGGGCAGGCCCAGGGACTGCACCGCGTCGATGTAGTTGAGCACTGTGTGGTTGTTCACATGGCAGGTAACAAAATAGGGGATCATCTGCAGCGGGACATTTTCCACTTCCTTGCTGAAGGGATAGAAAATACCGCCCCACACCGTCTCATCGTGGGCAATGGTCTTATCATGCTTGGCTTGAACCTTCTTGTTGCCCTTATTGATGTTCATATCGTTGCGGAACATCTGCATGAACTGATAAATGGTGGCATTGGTCATGGCCCGGTAGTGCAGCGGGCAGGCGCGCAGCGCCTCGCCCCGCAGGCCTTCCATACCGCGGTCGAACCAGTGCAGCACGGGCAAATAGGTCTGCCCCATCCAGCGATAGCGCCAGCAGCCCTTGGCAAACGTCCAGATGCCGCCGTAGCGCATCACATCATAGACCAGCATGCCGTAGTTATACAGCCACACCTTGTTAAAATAATAGAAGGTATCCTTCACGCCGCGCCATTCGCGGTGTTTGTACAAGCCTGTCTTGTCGCAATAGAGATCACCCAGGCGGCGCTCGCCATGGGGCTTACCATACCAGAAGTCCTTGGCCAGTTTCTTGTAATCCGTGGTCTTGACTTTCTCCAGCACGTTTTTCAGATCGAATTTTTTCATCTCTTTACGCCCTCCTGGATCTTTTTGATCTCCACGCTCTCGATAAATGCCTGGAACCGGGTGCGCAGCTGCCCGCTGGCGGAGTTGACATACTCTTTTTCAATCGAACAGACAGGATAGCCAAAGTCTCTCTGCAGCACGATAGTATCGATAACACGCTCGTAACTCCAGTATTCGCAGAATTTATTGGAAGCTACAATGATACCATCGGCCTTATATTCCTTGGCCAAGTCTGCCAGGTGCTGCTTACGGCGGCGCATTTCGTGCTGCTCCATAAATCTGGTGCACTGACTCGTCAGCAAGTAGTGCCGGGCGATCGCACGCAGAGGTGTCTCTCCCTCTCTGATCTCAATAGGCATACGGGACTCCATGCCCCCGTAACAGTGACGATCCGCCACCACCAGGGCCCCGCAGCTCTCGATCAACTTAGTAAATTCCGGATCATCGTTCTCACTTCCCGCCAGCAGGACCTTGCAGCGGTACTGGGGCTTGGTGTCCGGCTCACGGGTTTTAAGTTCCTCCAGCGTATCACGAAGCTTGTCAATGATAAGATATTTCGGACAGGCCAGCGTCACCAGATTGATAACATGGTATTCGTAGCCGGTGATCGTGGGAACATCCAATTTGCGGAAGTTCCCTATCTCCTGCATGATGCAGCACAGCTCATTGTGGCTTTCGATGGTCCGGTGCAGCGCCTCATCAGAGGTGTCCACGCCGTAGCTGTTGTGCAGAAAATCCAGGACATGCGCCTTTAGCTGGCCCTCATAATGGTCAATACTGTTTTCCGTTTTTTTGAACGGAACATCCATAAACTCGCACTTAAAGCGCTCATTTTGAATAATATCCATACGTTGGAGGTGCTCCTGGAACCGACAGGTCACAGTGCAGGTCTCGGTGGCCAACTGCGCATCCAGGAAATTAAAACCGCCCTCTAAAGCGCGTTCCAGCAGGCTTCTGCCATAGTGACAGGTGCGGGCGGACATGTAATAAGTGGCCATGTCGGGGGAGGTGCAGCGGGGAGCGCGGAGACGGACGGAGAAACAGCCGGGCAGATCCAGCAGCACCTCCGGCATAAAGTAACAGGTGTAGCCTAAGGCTAGTTTTCCGTCATTTTTTGCCTGCTTTATAAGGTCATTATTGGCTTCTTGCAGCAGATTTTCAAAGTAAATCAGATGTTTTAGGTCCCTCATCTTTTCTCCTCCTTGCTACGCTCGCGGCGCAGTTATATCCAGCAAAATTATACATAATTGTAGAAAATTTGTCAATAAAATTGTGCCGTTTGCACAGATTTTGGACACTTTTTGTATATGTGTCCGTTATTTGCAGACTTTTGTTCTGTTTTTCCCGGATTTGCAGGGAAAAATTGACTTTAGCGCGGGGGCGTGGTACAATATCCGCAAAAAACAGGAGGATCCGTACTATGGAAAATATACCTGTACAAACCCTTGATGTTCAAGATGGACACGCGCAGCATGTCCACATCCACGAACACGATCACGAGCATTCCCATGAACACACTCATGAGCACACTCATGAGCACACCCATGAGCATCACTCTCCGGAGGAAACCATCGCCCTGCTGGGGTACATGGTGACGCATAACCAACACCACGCCGAGGAACTGCACGAGCTGGCCCATAGCGTGGAGGGTGAGGCGGCGCAGCTGCTCCACGAAGCCGTGGTGGATCTGACGGTGGGCAATGAAAAGCTGGCGGAAGCCCTGCGGATCCTGAAAGGAGAGGAATAACATGTGTCTTTCCACCGTTATGACAGCGGATCGGCAGACGGTCTGCAAAAACGTGGCATCCGTAACGCAGAAGGACGGACAGCTGGTGTTCACCGACATCATGGGGATCCCCACAGTGGTGGCGGGGAGCATCGAAAAAATCGATCTGATGGAAAATATCATCACCATAAAAAAGGCGGCTGTATAAGGCCGCCTGACACAAGAAAACGTGCGGTTTTGCCTGTGTCTATCCGGCTGAAATCGACCGAAAAAACGCCCACATGCGTCAGCATGCGGGTGTTTTTGCAGCCAATTTCA
>CAVGEC010000059.1:0-10418 GCA_963628195.1 Bacteroidaceae bacterium | reverse complement strand
GCCGGTCTCGCGCAATGGATACCCACGAATCATGTCAGGCGGGGAACCGAGCAGCATTAAGAGGGACCATCCATGTGCCGCGAGGGTGCCGGCTCTGTGGCTCAGAGCGGAGGGGAGTTCGTTTTATTTTGCAGGGGAGGTGTGCCCGTGTACCAGGCGCTGTACCGCAAATACCGGCCCAGGACGTTCTCTGAAGTGGTGGGCCAGCAGCATATCACCGAGACGCTCCAGCGCCAGGTGGCCGACGGCCAGGTGGGCCACGCCTATCTGTTCACCGGTACCCGCGGCACCGGCAAGACTACCTGCGCCCGCATTCTGGCCAAGGCCGTCAACTGTCAACACCCTGTCGACGGTGCGCCCTGCAACGAATGTCCTGCCTGCCGCGGCATTGACGACGGATCCCTGTTGGATGTCACCGAGCTGGACGCCGCCTCCAACGGCAGCGTCAGCGATGCCCGCTCCCTTCGGGAGGAGGCCATCTATCCTCCTTCCGTCCTCAGCAAGCGCGTGTACATCATCGACGAGGTGCACATGCTCTCCAAGGATGCGTTCAATGCCCTGCTGAAAATTATGGAGGAGCCCCCCGCCCACCTTATGTTTATCCTGGCCACCACCGAGATCCAGAAGGTGCCGGCGACCATTCTGTCCCGCTGTCAAAGATTTTCCTTCAAGCGTATCCTGCCCCACGATATGGAGCGGCAGCTGCTGAAGGTGGCCCAGGCGGAGTCCATTGACCTGACGCCCGACGGGGCCGAACTGCTTTCTCGCATGGCCAACGGCGCTCTGCGCGACGCGCTGTCCCTGCTGGATCAGTGCCGCGCCGCCGGTGACGTGGTGGACGCCCGCGCCGTGCTGGATACCCTGGGGCTGGCCGGCAGTACCCAGACGCTGCAGATGATGCGTCTGCTGCTGGCGCGCCGGAGCGGTGATGCCCTGGCTTTGCTGGATCAGCTGTACCGCGGGGGAAAGGATAGTACCGCCCTGTTGGGAGAGCTCAGCGATCTGTGCCGTGATATGACGGTCATCAAGGCTGCGCCGGAGGGCGGCGCCGCCCTGCTCAGCGGCATCTATGACCGAAAGACGCTGGCCGATATGACGGCGGATACGCCTATGCGCCGGCTATTGTATATGACCGATACCATTCAGCGCACCGCCGCAGCCCTGCCCGGCAGCATCCGCCAGAGGACGGATGCCGAGCTGTGTCTGCTGCGGCTGTGCGACGAGAGCCTGTCCGGTGATGCGGGCGCTCTGGATGGCCGTATCTCCGCACTGGAGGACGCGCTGCAAAAGGGTGCCGTACCCGCCGTTCGTCCGGCGGCCCGCCCTGCCCCGCCGCCCGCGCCGCAGCCGCGCCAGACGGCTGTTCCGGAGGCAGTGCCCGCGCCGCAGCCGGTTCCCGCGCTGCGGCAGGAGCCGCCTGCCGCTCCCGCTCCGGAGTCTGTTCCGGCACAGGAGACCAAGACTGCTCCCGGCGGCGACGGTAATGTCTGGGCTGCGCTTATAGACCGCTATAAGGGCCCGTTGGCCGTTCCGGATCGTGTCTGGCTGAACCAGGCCTCCGGCGTGCTGGACGGCGATATGCTGATCGTGACCTGCGCCAATGATCTGGTGAAGCAGCAGTTGAGCCGTAAGGTCATTGAGGATGTGCTGCGGGATGTTACCTCCCAGCACATGGGCCGGCCCATCCGCGTGCAGTTTACAGTAGGGGATGGCGCCGCCGCCCCGGTGCGCCGCGCTGCCGTGCCCAGATCCGCACCCCGGCCCCGTCCCGCCGCTCCGGCGGATGAGTATGAACGTCCGCCGCTGCCGGAGGAGGCTCCGCCCGCTCCGGCGGATATCCCGCCATGGGAGGCCCCCGCGGCTTCCGGAGACAGACTGGATGAGCTGGTGAGAAACGGAAAAGAATTGGATGGATTTCACATCAAGTAAACCGATATTACACATTAGTAAACATGTGTTATACATTTATTACCCATTTTTACACATTAAGTAAACCATATTATACATTAACAAACCGATATTTCGCATTGAATAAATAAAGGAGAAATGACGTATGGCAAAGGGATACAGTGCCCGGAGGGGCTTTGGCGGCGGCGCCGGCATGATGCAGCAGCAGGCGCAAATGCAGCAAAAACTGCTGAAAATGCAGCAGGAGATGGCGAAGGCGCAGGAAGAAGTTGAAAATACGGAATTTTCCGCTTCTGTGGGCGGCGGCGCCGTTACCGCGGTGGTCAGCGGCAAAAAGGAGCTGACCAAGCTGACCATCAAGCCCGATGTCATTGACGCCGAGGACGCCGAAATGTTGCAGGATCTGGTCATTTCGGCGGTAAATGAGGCACTTAGGCAGGCAGATGATGCCATGAGCAGCTCTATGAATTCGCTGACCGGCGGGCTGAATATCCCCGGTTTGGGGCTGTAAACCGCGATATATCAGCACCCGCTCTGCGCTTTGCAGGGCGGGTGCTTTTGCGCAAAAAGGCAAAATGTTCGAACATTTTCCGCGATATGTTGACATATTCGACAAGGCAGTGTATTCTGTGCATGTAGAAATTATGTAGAATTTCTGTTTACCATATTGAGAAAAAAGAGGAGAAATTCATCATGGAAAACGAAAAAAACGAGACAAAAAAGAAACCGGGCAAGGTGCTGCCGTGGGCGGCGGCTGTGCTGCTGGCGGCGGTCCTGGTAGCGCGGGCGGCGGTGCCCGTGCCCGCGGGCCTGCTGACGAAGATCTGGGACATCGGCACACAGCTGATCATACTGTTTTCCGGGCTGGTGCTGTTTTCGGCGGCGGCCAGAGCCGTATTTCAGAAGGTGTCGCCCAGCAGCAACCACGGCAAGACCGTGTTCACGCTGGCGGACAGCGCCATACGGTATCTGCTGATCATCGTGGGGCTGCTGTGGGCGCTGTCTATCGTGGGGGTGGACGTGCGGGCGCTGCTGGCCGGCGCCGGCGTGCTGGCGCTGATCATCGGCTTCGGCGCGGAGAGTCTGATCGCCGACGTGATCACCGGCACATTCATGCTGTTTGAGCACCAGTACGAGGTGGGTGACATCATCGTGGTGGGCGACTTCCGCGGCACGGTCACGCAGATCGGCATCCGCACCACACAGATCATGGACTCCGGCGGAAACGTGAAGATCATCAACAACTCCGATATCCGCAGTCTGATCAACCGCTCCAACGACCTGTCCTGCGCCGTGTGCGATATGGCCATCCCCTATGACAAGGAGAGCCTGGCGCGGGCGGAGGAGGTGCTGGGCGAGGTGCTGCCGAAGCTGAACCGGGAGCACCCCGACCTGTTCAGCAAGGCCCCGACCTATCTGGGCGTACAGTCGCTGGACTATGAGAATCTCGCCGTTGTGCTGCGGGTGGCGGGGGAGACGCACGAGGAGAACATTTACAAGGCGCAGCGTTTGCTGAACCGCACGCTGTTCATGGCCTTTGAGGAGGAGGGGCTCTCCTGCCCCGTTCACAAGGTGAAGCTGGATCGGGAGTAAGCCATGAACGACAAGGAATTTTCACCGGCACCCGCGGAGTTTTCCCCGCCGAGGCCGGAGTTCTCCGCGCCGCCGCGGGAGTGGGCCGCGCCGGGGAACGAGATATCCCACGACGACACCGCGCCGCCGCGGAAAAAGAGCCGCAGCCTTCCGGCCATGCTGGTGGCCGGGGCCGCGGCGGTGACCATCGGTTTGTGGTGCTGGGGGGACGCCGTCGTGACGGACAACACGCCCCGCGCCGCGCTGACGGCGGAGCAGTGCGCCTATCTGGATGCGGTCAGTGAGGCGCTGCTGGAGGAGGATATCCCCGGTTTGGAGACGCTGGCGCTGGATCCCATGATGCGGCAGCTCTGCGAGGAGGTCATAGAGCCGTATTACTATGACGTGCTGCTGCCCTACGACGCTTCCTACAGCGATATGGTGCGCAAGGACGTGCCTTATACCTACTACACTGACATCGATTATGACGGGAAAACGCTGGGGCCCCTTAGTGAAACGGTGGATGTCTTTAAGCTGGGGAGAAACCTGCATATCTGGTACAGCAAGTATGAGAGTGGAGATCCCTCTGTTGATTGGGATGATACGACATGGCAGTATACGCAAAGGCACGGCGATGAATTTACCTACCACTGGCTTGACTGTGACAGCAGGGCGGAGGGCCTTAACAATCTGGAATTTTCAACGTGGAAAGAAAAGTGGACCGTGGACGGAGTAAGATGGCCCACGGATATCCATGATGTCAGACAGTACCGGGCGGCCTATACGCAGGGTGTCTGCAAAAGCGTATGGATCAGTGAGGGAGACGCTGTGTATGTCGCCGAGGGCTACCGGGACGGCATGATAGATGGGAGCGTATGTCTGGAAAACGGCGCGGTCACCCTCCGCACCGGCGACGGGCGCTATGAGACGACGTTTCCTGTTGTCAACGGGAGGGCGCAGCCGGGAACGGATGTAGAGGTCGAAATGCGATTCGATGAAAACGGCAATGCCTACGCCTCGGCGCTGCTCTGGCACACGCCGGACGGGGAGACGCTTCGGATATGGCTGACATATCGAAATGCCGATGCGTCCAATGCGGAAGAGCTGTATCACATTATCGTGCTGCAGGACCTTACTGTGGAATGATCCCAATAGAAAGACCGGCGACTTTGCCGGGCCAAACGGACCAATAAAAAATCTCCCCTTAGGCCAATTGGCCTAAGGGGAGATTTTTTTATCCGAAATAGGCCACCAGCAGGTCCGTGACCACGCCGTAGCTCTTGCTGCCGTCCGTGTCGCCGTTGCTCTTGAGAAAGCCGTCATACACGGTGTCCGAAACCTTTGAGACGACGCCGCGGAACTGCGCCCAGTAGGCGTTGTTCGCCCGCAGGTCGGCCACCACCGTGTCCGGCAGCGTGTCCCGTATGGCCTGCCATGCGTCCCGGTCGGCGCTGTACAGGGCGTTGGAGAGGTAGCCGAAGCCGGTGAGCCAGCCGGAGTAACGGTAGGCCGGATCCCCGGAGCGCGTGGCGGCCAGTATGCCGATGAAATTGCACTCCTCCTCCGCCGTGACGCCCAGACGGTGAGACAGCTCGTGGCACACGGTGGCGGGCAGATAGGCCGAGGGGGAGTCCATATTCACGTTGGGCTCGCCGGTGAAGGGAAAGTAGAAGCCGGTGAAGCGCAGGGCGCTCATGGCTCTGGAGCAGCCGAAGCCCTTGGCGGCAGTGTGATCCTGCGGCAGGAAGGGGAACTCCTGCCGCAGGAGGTTCAGCGCACCTGCGCTGCCGCGCAGCACCGCCTGCCGGTCCAGCGCGCAGACGCCGCTTTCCTCTCTGGGCACATCGCCGGCGCAGGCGGCCAGATTGTCGGCAAAATACGACGTTACCTCCGTCAGTGCCCGGACGGACACCGGCGCGTCCGACAGGCCGCTTCTGTCCCGGAAGCTGTCGGTGTTATAGCCGACGCCCCAGGTGAGGCAAAAGCCGGCATACACCGTCAGCACGGCGCAGAGGGCGGTGAGCGTCAGGCGCAGGGCCATGCCCCAGCGGCGGCCCCGCGCGGCGATGATGCGCCGGGGCACGTTGGCCAGCCACAGTATGGCGCAGTACACCGCTGTCAGGATCAGCACCTCCGCCGCGGAGAGGCTCCAATGACCGCAGAGGGAACCCAAATGACGCTGGGCGGGGCTGACAACACCGTACCACAGCCAGTTCATGGCGGCGCGGCTGATGCGCAGGACGAAATACGCGGCAAAGAACACCGCCAGCGCAATACACCAGCGGCGCAGGGCGCGGCGGCTCACAGGGGCAGCGCCCTGCCGGTGAAGCACATGACGCAGTGGGCGCGGACGATGATCTTGCCGGTCTCGTCGGTCATCTCGGCGGAGCAGAAGGCCAGCTTGCCGCCCAGCCGGTCCACCTTGCCCACGGCGGTCAGCGTACTGCCGGCAGCGGCGGCGGACAGGTAGTCGATGGTGGCGTTCACCGTGACCACCATCTCCTGCCGCAGCGTCATAATGGCCATGCCCATGGCCACATCGCACAGGGAGAACAGGATGCCGCCGTGGGCCCCGCCCCAGCGGTTCAGGCTTTCGGTGTGCATGGGCAGCGTCACGGTGGCGGTACCGTCGTCCAGGTCGGTGGTGGTCATGTAATTGTGCGTCAGAAACGGCTCGTGGTTATTGCCGAATTCCATCAGCTTATCATAGAGGTCTTTTGTCATGGGGTGCTCCTTTCAAAGAAAAGACAGGCGGGCTGAGCGCCCGCCTGCCTGCCATATCACGCGGGATCTTCGGGTTCGGGCGCGGGCGCGTCCTCCGGCGGGGCGTCCTTGGCCCGGCCCACATAGGCGTAGGCCTCCGTGGGCATATTGCGCTTACGCAGGCGCCTGTCCATCAGGTATTTGATCAGCTCCTGCACGCTGGCGAACACCGGCACGCCGATGAACATGCCCAGCACGCCGGCAAAGCCGCCGCCCACCAGAATGGCCACGATCACCCAGAAGCTGGAGATGCCCGTGGCGTCGCCCAGGATCTTGGGGCCGAGGATATTACCGTCGAACTGCTGGAGGATGACGATGAAAATGACGAACACCAGGCACTGCCTGGGGCTGACCAGCAGGATCAGGAAGGCCGACGGCACCGCGCCCAGGAAGGGGCCGAAAAACGGGATGACGTTGGTGACGCCCACCACCACGCTGACCAGCGGGGTATAGGGCATTTTCAGGATGGAGCAGCCGATGAAGCACAGGATGCCGATGATCAGCGAATCCAGCAGCTTGCCGCGGACAAAGCCGGAGAAAATGGCGTTGACACGCCGGGTGCCGCGCATGACCGCGTCGGCCTTTTCCTCAGACAGCACGGCGTATACGGCCTTGCAGCAGCGGGCCAGGCTTTTCTCCTTCATGCCCATGAGGTAGATGGAGACGATGATGCCCACGATCAGGTCGAAGGCGAAGCCCACCGCGCCTCGGATGCCGCTCCAGATGCCGTTGGTCAGCGGGCCGATGGCCTTCTGCGCCCAGGGCAGGAGCTTGTCGGTGAGGAAGGCCATGCCGTCGGTGTAGCGATCGGTGATGAGGCCGGCCAGCCAGACGGCGATCTCGTTGTTGCTGTCCAGCAGGTCGTTGGCCCAGCGGTAGACCTTGCGGTAGTAGGACTCGGCGTTGTTGATGAGGGTGAGCACGCTGTCCGCCACCTGGGGCACCAGGACGCTCATCAGCAGATACAGCAGGAAGATGACCACGGCCTCGGTCAGCAGGATGCTCACGAGGCGCAGAGCGCCGGAGGGGCGCTTCAGCTCCTTTTTGAAAAGCTTCTGCCACAGCGCGGCGATGGTACGCTCCAGCCAGGACATGATGGGCGTGAGCAGGTAGGCGATGGCGAAGCCGTACAGCACGGGCGCCAGAATCGATGCCAGCTTGGACAGGAAGCTCTGGAGCGTTCCCGCCTGGTAAAAGGTGTCGTAGAATATCAGCACGGCGCAGACGGTGAGAAAAGCCGTCAAGCCCCATTTGAAGTACTGCGTTTTCTTCATGGCGTGTCCTCCTGCCGCTGTTTTTTCTATCATACCCGCATGGACGGCATTTTGCAACATTTTTTGCGCATGGGCACTGCATTCGAAATGTGTATTGAAATCGGACGGAAAACGTGGTATCATATCCGGACTACCCCGCGCAGAATACGATGGTATGGAAGGGTGTACCCATGAAAAAGCTCTTGTTTATCGTCAATCCCCGTGCAGGAAAGACAAAATCCCGCGCCCCGCTGTTCGACGCCGTGGCGCAGTTCTCCCGTGCCGGGTATCTGGTACGAGTTTTCATGACCGAGGCGGGCGGGCAGGCCCGCGACATCGCCGCCCAGTGGGGCGGGCAGTATGACATGGTGGTGTGCGCCGGCGGCGACGGCACGCTGAACGAGACGCTCTCCGGCCTTATGCAGCTGGAGCAGCGGCCGCAGCTGGGCTATCTGCCCTGCGGCAGCACCAACGACTTCGCCATGAGCCTGCATCTGCACACGGTGCTGTCCGCCGCGGCGGAGGCCGCGGCCAACGGAAAGCCCTATCCGCTGGATGTGGGGCGGCACAACGACCGCTATTTCGCGTATGTGGCGTCCTTCGGGGCATTTACCCGGTCCTCTTACTCCGCTACACAGGCGGCCAAAAACGCTCTGGGGCACTTTGCGTATATTCTGGAGGGACTGGGCGATCTGGATTCCCTGCGCCCCTACCGCTGCGCGGTGGAGGCTGACGGCGAGCGATTCGAGGGAGAGTTCATCTTCGGCGCGGTGTGCAACTCCACATCGCTGGGCGGGCTGGTGAAGCTGGACCCCGCCCGCGTGCAGATGGACGACGGGAAGTTTGAGCTGCTGCTGCTGCGCATGCCCAAGTCGGCGCTGGATCTGCAGAATCTGATCGCGGCGATGACACGCATGCAGTACGACTATCCCGGCGTGATACTGCGCCATGTGCAGCGGGTGACGCTGACCACGGAGGAGAAGCTGCCCTGGTCGCTGGACGGCGAATACTGCCCCAGCGCACCGCGGGTGGAGATCGAGAATCTGCCCGCCGCCATACAGCTGGTACATTAAAAAAGATCGCCTTAGGCCAGGTGGCCCAGGGCGGTCTTTTTTTATACATCTTGCAATAATTGCGGTGAAATATACATACCGTTGTCAGAAAGACACCATCTCAGGATCGGGCTTGGTGGTGGCGGCGATGGAGGTGACATAGAGCACGGGGCCCTCGCCCTGGTAGGCGTCGCACTGCTCCTTCTTTACGGTGGCGTGGATCTTTACCCACTCCTTGTCCCTGTACTTGTCCAGTCCCTCGCCGCGGCAGACCAGCGCCAGGAACTGCATGTCCTTGTCGCAGCAGACCATGGCGAACCGGCCGGGGCAGTGGACACCCTTGAACTTCTTGGAGTGGCACATCAGCGCCTTGAAAGACACCTCTACGCCCTCGTAGCGGCCGGGGTTGTCCATCATGTCCACATACCAGATGCCGTAATCCTCGTCGGGCACGTCCAGCTTGCCGCCGCTGAGGTCGAAGGGGGACATCTCAGGAGTGACGTACTCCTCGCTGGTGCCGTCCTCGTTCTCCAGATAGATGTCGGCCCGGCGGTTGACCATGCGCAGGTTGCGGCTGCGCAGCTGGGCGCGCAGCTGCTCATTGCAGCGGTTGAAGATCAGCATGTCGCAGTTGGTGATCTTCTCCATCATCAGCTGGCCCATGTTCTTGACATACATCTCAAAGGTGGAGGCATCCACCAGGCACATGATCTGATAGAGGATCCAGTTGGCGGGCAGGCCCTCGCGGTACAGCCGCTCCATGCTCCACATGCCGTTGTACTCCACGATGACCTGCTTGGGGCGGTACTGCTTTTCCAGCTTCTTGAGGAAGTCCGGCGTCAGCTGCGCCTCGTCCTCCACAGTGTAGGTGAACACATTGCCCAGCACATGGGGATCGTAGGCGTTTTCGCCCTCCTCGCAGCAGAGCAGCAGGGTGCGGTCCTCGGCGGCAAAGCCGTCCCGCAGGATGCCGTTGATGAACTCCGTCTTGCCGGCGTCCAGAAATCCGGCGATGAGATAAACAGGAATATCCATACCGTCCGCTCCTTACAGGCCGAACAGCTGGGAGAGCTTGCCCTCGTCCAGCTGGGAGCCGATGACGCAGATGCGCCCGGTGTAGTCCGCCGGGCCGCGGCGCACCTGATGCTCCTCCGGCACGAAGTCGTAGTGCAGCCACTGCCCGCCGTCGGCGGCAGGGACGATGCCCTTGGCGCGGAGAATGGCGCCGTACTCGCCGCTGTCCAGAGCAGTGAGAATACGCTCCAGGTCGGACTCCGTGTAGGGATTCACCGTTTCCACGCCCCAGCTGGTGAACACCTCGTCGGCGTGATGATGGTGATGGTGGCAGGAGCACTCCGGATCGCTGCACTCCTCGCCGTCATGATGATGGTGGTGCTCGTGTTCGTGTTCGTGCTCGTGCTCGTCATGGTCATGATGGTGCTCGTGCTCCTCATCATGGTCATGGTGATGGCAGCAGTGCTCATGATCGTGGTCATCGTCGTCATCGTCATCATCGTGATGATGGCAGCAGTGGTCGTGGTCATGGCCGTCATGGTCATCATCATGGTCGTGGTGATGGTGGTGATGCTCGTGCTCGGCCTCGTCGGCCTCGTGCTCGGCGCGCATCTTCTCCAGCAGCTCGTCTACCAGGGACACCTTTTCGATGGCGCTAAGGATGGTCATGCCGTCCAACTGATCCCAGGGAGTGGTGAGAATGGCGGCGCTGGGGTTCTTCTCCCGCAGCAGGGCCACGGCGGCCTCCAGCTTCTCCTGGCTGAGACGCTGGGTGCGGGAGAGGATGATGGTGCCGGCAGACTCGATCTGGTTGTTGTAGAACTCGCCGAAGTTCTTCATATAGACCTTGACCTTG
>CAVGEC010000058.1:0-10491 GCA_963628195.1 Bacteroidaceae bacterium | reverse complement strand
ACAAGGACGATGTGCATTGTCTCATGATCGGCGCGTCCGGCGTGGGCAAGACCGCCTACTTCCTGTACCCGAACCTGGAGTATGCCTGCGCCTGCGGCATGAGTTTCCTGGCGCTGGACACCAAGGGTGACCTCGCCCGCAACTACGGTGCGGTGGCGGCGCGGTATTATGGCTATCATGTTTCCGTGGTGGATCTGCGTAATCCCACGCGCTCGGACGGTTACAACCTGCTGACGCTCATCAACCACTACATGGATGAAGCACAGGCCACGGGTGACATCGCAGCACGCGCCAAAGCGGAGAAGTACGCCAAGATACTGGCCAAGACCATCGTGTCCCCGGACGGCGACACCGACTACGGCCAGAACGCTTACTTCTATGATGCGGCGGAGGGCTTGCTGACCTCCGTGGTACTCCTGCTGGCGGAGTTTCTGCCGCCGGACACCAAGTGCCCCACAGAGCGCCGACACATCGTGTCCGTATTCAAGCTGGTGCAGGAGTTGCTGGCGCCCTCCGGCGTTCGCGGCAAAAACTGGTTCACGCTTCTGATGGAGAGGCTGCCGGACGCACACAAGGCCCGGTGGTTTGCCGGTGCAGCGCTGGATGCCTCCGAACAGGCCATGGCCTCCGTCATGTCCACGGTGCTGTCCCGGCTCAACGCCTTCCTGGACTCGGAGCTGGAGCAGGTGCTGTGCTTCGACAGCACCACCAACGCCGAGCAGTTTGCGGCGGAGAAGTCCGCCATCTTCCTCATCCTGCCGGAGGAGGACACCACCAAGAACTTCATGGCAGGCTTGATGATACAGACGCTGGCGCGGGAGCTGTTTGCCGTGGCGGATGAGAACGGCGGACGGCTGCCCAGCCGCGTGGTGTTTTACTGTGACGAGTTTGGCACAATGCCTGCCTTTGATGTGGAGGCATTGTTCAGTGCGGGACGTTCCCGAGGTATCACACTGGTGCCCATTATCCAATCGCTGGCGCAGCTGGAGAAGAACTACGGCAGAGAAGGCGCGGAGATCCTGTCCGACAACTGTCAGGACACTATCTTTGGCGGCTTCGCGCCCAACAGTCAGACGGCGGAGCAGCTCTCCAAATCGCTGGGCAGCCGCACAGTGCTGTCCGGCTCTGTCAGCCGCGGAAAGAACGATCCCAGTCAGAGCTTGCAGATGATGGAGCGTCCGCTGATGACGCCGGACGAGCTGAAATCCATCCCCAAGGGCAGCTTTGTGGTAATGAAAACAGGTACGCACCCCATGCAGACGAAGCTGCGGCTGTTCCTCGATTGGGGCATTACTTTTGGTGAGCCGTATGCTACGCCGGAACACGCGGCGCGGCCTGTGGCATACGCCAGCCGTCAGGAATTGTTCCTCAGTGTTGGCAAGAAATACAGCAGGAGCAGCAACCAGCCCACACAGACACAGCAGGCAGCGACCACACAGAGGAGAACGCCCCGCTCGGCCATGGGACTCTACAGCGAGGACGTGAAGCCATGAGCTACTTTGGAAGCATCTATGCAGATCAGGAACTGTCTCACCGTGCAAGGACGGTCTATATGTACCTGAAGGATCGCTCTAACGCTGGAGACACCTGCTGGCCCAGCATCCGCAGGATCGCGGAGGATCTGAAGCTGTCCCGCCGCACGGTGCAGCGAGCCTTGTCAGATCTGGAGCGTCATGGATTTTTGGAGCGCACACATCGCCGCCGTCCCAACGGCAGCCTGACCAGCAATCTGTATCGCGTCAAGTGAAGGGGAAAAGAGCGTACCTCCCGCCAAGGGGGAGGTGCGCTCTCAAGCTGTCATAAGGGTAGCGTCACCATGGCGCACCCGGAAGGACTCACTCTATCGGAGGTACTAAGACAGAAGGAAGAATGAGACAAGCCCTCTTGTAGATCACAAGCTGTGCTCCTCCAGCAAAGGTTTTATGGCGGACAGAATGTTCTTGTTGATGTGTCCGGTCAGCGCGCCGGTATAGTTGCAGATAAATGTACCCGTGATGAGGATCATCATCGCCTCCGCCTGATCGGGGGCAACGGCATCTCCGTACAGCTCCCGCAGGCAGGCCAACATGACCTCCCGCCACTCAACGAACTCTCCGGCGACCATCTGCCGGATGTCCCCGTTGTACTTAGCCAGCACATAGGTCTGCACCGTGGCGTTGGGGCGTGTTTCTTCAGCCCCGCCCTCTGCTACATAGGACATGAAGGCGTTCATGCAGGCCAGCGGGGAAGCAAAGTCCGATGCCTTATGCGCGTCGAACCACTGGCGGCAATGCTCGGACATATAGCACTTGGCGTATTCGCAGTAAGCCAGCACCAAAGCGTCCTTGTTGGGGAAATAATGCAGCAGCTTCGGGTGGGTCATCCCTGCGCGGGCGGCGATGTCCCGCAGGGAGATGCGATCCAGCGGCTTATCCACGATGCAGGCCTCCAGCGCGGCGAGTATCTGCCCACGGACAGCGTCCTTATCCACGATCAATGGCATATAATGTACCTTCTTTGTAAGTGTTTTCTTCATTATAAAGCAAGATTGACACCGGCGCAAGGTTGTGTTATTTTATATTTACCAATCGGTAAATATAAAATAGTGAGGTGTTTATTTGTGGCACAGAACGAGAAGAACACGCTGAAAGTTCTGGCGCAGAAGCTGGATGCCAAGGCGTCCAAGGTGCTGATGACCTGCTGCCTGGTGATCCTGGCAGCGGTGCTGATGCACGACGGAGATCATCTGCGGCAGGCGTACAACTGGGGTTACAGTATCCCCCTGTCGCTGCTGGTGCTGAATTTGGTGGTGTATATCCTGCCCGCCGTTTCCATTTTTCTGACAAAGATGGAGCGCGCCAGCGCGTCTCTTGTGACAGCCTTCGCCGGGGTATTCACCACGGCAGGCTTCCTCATCATCCATCTGTGCGGAGCGTTCTCCGGATTGTGGGGCGTTTGGAACTTTTCCTACTTTGAATTGATTCGAGGCGTCACATGGGAGGGCAATTTCTATCAGGGCGTCGATTGGATCAGTTGGGTGTTCCTGTTTGAGGTGCCGGCGCTGTGCCTGCCCAGCTCCGTCATAGCATTCCGGCAGTATCTGCGGCTGAAAAAGGCGGCACTGAGCAAATGAGCCGCGTAACGCTGCGGGTATTTGGCATGGACTGTGCCGCCTGCGGGCCGCAGCTGCGCCGTACCCTGCTTCGGCAGAGGGGCGTGACCGATTGTGAGGGCAATTATGCCTCCGGCAAAGCGACGCTGGATGCCGACCTTGCTCTGTTGGACATGCAGAGCATCAGCACCGCCGTGCAGCGTGCGGGATTTGCGCTGCCGATGGAACAGGTGAGATTGCAGGCCGCGGACAGTGCGGCAGCCTGCCGCGTTGCAGAAAAGCTGCGTACTTTGCGGTCGGTGCAGACTGCATCCGCAGAGGACGGCGTCGTGTCACTGACTCTGTATCCCGTGGGGGTAGGCGCGCAGGAACTTCAACAGGCCGCAGGCGGTGACACCTGCACCGTGCTGTCGTGGGATACCGGCGAAGAAGTATTGGAGCAGAACGACCAGCTGGCCATGCTGCGCCGGCTGCTTTTGTCCGTAGCGTTGGCAACGCCGATTTTCTGGAGTCCCGCACCGTGGGTGCAGATGATTCTGGCTACGCTGCTTCAGGCCGGGCCGGGCAGATATTTCTATCGCGGTGCGCTGCGTGCGTTCCGTGGCCGTCAGCTGAACATGGACTTCCTAATCGCGCTGTCCACCACGGTGATCTATGTGTACAGCGCGGTACTGACCTTCACCGTACACGATAACGTCAAGCTGTATTTCCTCTGTGAGGGCGTACTGTTGAGTCTTGTGTTTTTCGGCAAGTATCTGGAGATCATCGCAAAGGGCGAAACGGCAAAGTCTATTCGCGGCTTGGTGCGGCTCATTCCGCAGGCGGCTGTCCGCATGGAAAACGGCACAGCCGTTAAAGTCTCTGCGGAGTGTCTGCGCGTCGGTGACATCGTGCGGATCGAAGCGGGAGAACGTATCCCTACGGACGGCGTACTGCAAACCGGCGCCTGCCTTGTGGATGAATCCATGCTTACTGGCGAGAGCGAGCTGGTCGCCCGCGGTGAGGGTGACCGGCTGACAGGGGGCGCGCTGAACCGTTCGGGTACGGTGACGATGCGTGTGACCCGCATTGGACGGGACACCACATTGCAGCGCATGATCGCCATGGTGCAGGAGGCGCAGAACTCTCGCGCACCGGTGCAGGCTTTGGCGGACAGGGTGGCCGGTTACTTTATCCCGGCAGTGGTGATCATCGCACTACTGACATGGGCGATATGGTTTATCTGGGTCACGCCGGGGGTGTGGGAGACATCCCTTATGACCATGTGCGGCGTGCTGGTGGTGGCTTGCCCCTGCGCTCTGGGGCTTGCAACGCCCACCAGCATCATGGTAGGCACAGGCCGCGCAGCAGAGCTGGGCATCCTGTTCCGCAGCGCACAGCAGTTGGAGAATGCCAGCCGCGCACAGGTGGTGGTATTCGATAAGACCGGCACGCTGACAGAGGGGGCGGCGCGCCGTGCAGACACGGAGGATACCATCCGTCCGGACGCGGCGGAGGCCGTGCGGCAGCTGAAGGCGCAGGGGCGGGAGGTAGTCATGCTCTCCGGCGATAAACGCGAGACTGCACAGAGGATCGCGGCGCAGGTGGGCATTGAAACGGTACTGTCGGAGGTAACACCGGAGCAAAAGACGGCGTATATCCGCCAGATGAAGGGAAGCGGGAAATGTGTCGTCATGGTGGGCGACGGAGTCAACGACGCGCCTGCATTGGCCAGCGCGGATGTCTCCGTAACATTGCCGGGAGCAACGGATGCGGCACGGGAGGCGGCGGGGGTCGTCCTGACAGCCAGCCGCCTGACCGCTGTACCCTTGGCGCTGCGTATGGCGAGAGACACCATGCGGAACATCCGCGGCAACCTGCTGTGGGCGCTGTGCTACAACCTGCTGTGTATCCCGCTGGCGGGCTGCGGTGTGATGAATCCGTCTATTGCCTCCGCCGCCATGTCCTTTTCGTCCATCGCCGTGCTGATGCACGCCCTGCGCCTGAAAAAAGCGGGGACACAGGAGGGAAAAAACCATGGAAAACGCTGAGTTCACAACGCATGTCAGCGGGATGACCTGCCGTCCCTGCGAGGATGCCATTATGGACGCGCTGCTGGGGGAGCGCGGCGTTCTGAGGGCGGAAGTCTCCTATTGGAAAGCACTTGTGACCGTGACCTACGATCCGCAGATCGTTTCACAGCAGCGTTTGGGGGAGCTGCTGTGCGCCGCAGGCTATCCGCCCTGCGGCACGATCCATGGCGGCGTGGTGACAGAGCTGCTGACGGCGGCTGCGGCGCTGTTGTTGGCGGCCGCGCTGCCATATCTGCCGCTGCCGGGCATCCCGCAGGTGCAGGCGGGCGCATCGTACCTGTTTCTGTTCCTGGTGGGAGTCATCACCGGCACACACTGTATCTGCATGTGCGGCGGCATCCTGCTGTCGCAGACTGCCAGCCGCGACCTGAAAGGGGAAAAGCGCGGCAGCGCTCTGCCGTTCGTGTATTATCAGGCAGGGCGGCTGTTGGGATGCACCGCATTGGGCGTTGTCTTTGGCGCGGCAGGGAATGTCCTTACCTATTCCGTAAAGGCAAAGAGCATGATCTACACGCTTTGCGGAGCAGGGGTGCTGTTCATCGGTCTGTGCATGTGGGGGATCATTCCGGCGCTGCGCCGGGTACAGGCACAGCTGCCCACGCTGTGCAGGCTTCCCGTGGGGGCGCGCCGCGTGGCAAAGGGCAGGCCGCTGCTGGTGGGCGTTCTGAACGCCCTGCTGCCCTGCGCGGCCTCCGGCGCCATGTGGCTCTATGCGGCATCCACCGGCAGTGCGCTGCGGGGCGGACTTGCGCTTTTGGTGTGGTGCGTGGGCACGATGCCGGTGATGGGCATCTTTTCTCTGGCCGGTAAACTCCTACCGCAGAGGGGGCTGCGGCTATTTGAACGGGTCAGTGTGGTCATCCTGCTGGCGATGGGGCTGCGAATGGCTGAAAAGGGACTGCTGCTGGTTTTGTAAAAAAGAGAAGGCAAAGGATCATTCCTTTGCCTTCTCTTTTCATGTTTGCGATTTATTGCCCTTCAGTATTTTGTCAGGGATCATCGATGCGCTGATAAGGTCTGCAGGGTCGACCTCCAAAGCATCCGCGATGTCGAAGAACACATCCAGTGTGAAGTTGTGTGCTGTTCCAGGAGCCTCTATGACGCTCAGGAGCGAACGGCTGATCCCTGCTTTTTCGGCCAGCTTTTCCTGCGACATCCCGCGCAGTTTGCGGAGTGTCACGATGGAAATGCCAATTTGGATAAAGCGGTCATTGTTCTTGAAGGAAACAGTTTTACTCATGCGGGATGCTCCTGTTCTCTTGTGGTATGAGTAAATTATACCGTTTCTCCCTTTCACTTTTTGTCTGAAATAGAAAGCGTTTGACATGATATGGTGGCAATAGTATAATCTAAAACAGACAAATGCTCTCCAAATAAGTCGGAAATGTACTGCTGCAAGCAAAGAAAGAGATGTGGAGCTATGGACAAGCCAATGCGTTGTGCGGTCATCGGGCAGCCACCCATGCGTTTCCCGTGGGGATTTGACGAAGAAGATGAGTCATGTTCTAAAATGAAAATAGGCTTGGCACAGCAGATCATGGCTCTGCGCCAGAGCGGGGTGTCGCAGTTTTTGACCGCTTGCGACTGCGGCGTAGGGCTATACACAGGCGAGATCGTCAACGGCCTGCGGGCGACGATCGACCGCGACCTGATGCTCTTTTGCTTCACGCCCCACGAGGAACAGGCGACCAAATGGACGCCGAACCTGCGGGAACGGTACTTTGCTATGCTGGAGAAATGTACCTGCATCATCACCGTGTGTGAAGTCGGAACGCCGGACGCCCAGATGCAGGCGTATAAAAAGATCATAGATATGGCAGATGTGGTGCTATGCGTCTACGATACGGACATACCGGCCACAGGCAGCGCAGAGGACAGAGCATTGGCCTATGTGCAGAAAAGCGGTAAGCCTATGGTGATCATTGACGCATGTGCTTGGGAGCAGAGACTGTCGTTTGACGATCAGCAGGACTGAAGGAAAGGGTATGGGGTGCGTAAAAGCACACCCGTACCCTTTCCTGATGTATTCGGGAAAAGCGATATTGACGCACGATATAATCTGTGTTAGAATATAATCGCGATTTTCGGATAATGAAGGAGTTGAAGCCCTGTGATCGAAGTGACCCCGAAGAAGGGGAAGAAAATTGCTCGGATGAAGCGTTACCTCGTGGAGGAAACGCAGGCGCTAATTGAAAATGAGGGGTTTCAATCCGCGACCCTGCGTAAGATCGGAGACAAGACCGGCTATAACACGGCTACGATCTATGGGTACTTCAAGGATCTGAATGAGCTTCTGCTGTATTCCTCCGTGCGCTTTCTCAAGAGCTACAACGGAGAACTGTCTGCCCAGCTGGACGACAAGATGAATGCGGTGGAGCGCTATATCTGCGTGTTCCAGATATTCTGCAAGCACACGTTTTCCCGCCCGGAGATCTACTATAATATGTTCTACGGTAAGCACGGCAAAAACCTGGGAGATATCCTCTCGGATTACTACACGCTGTTTCCGGAGGAGTGGGGCGACTATGATGAAGCTGTGACCAGCATGCTGCGCTGCGGTGACATTATCGAGCGTGAGCGCTATATTACCGACCCCATCTGGAAGGAGGGCTTCATTACCCGGGACGACGCACAGCATCTGGCGGAGATGGCTATTTTTGCCCATGAGTTTCTGCTGAAGGAGCTTTGCGAGCATAAAGAGGGTATCTGCGCGGAATCACAGTCGGCGCGCTATAAAGAAACGATGCTCTACCTCATGCGGAAAATGCTCCTGCCGGGAATGAGCGTATCTGCATTGAACTGATACACACCAAAAGGCTTATCATGTGCAGGCACATGATAAGCCTTTTGCCTTTGCCTGAAAAAATAGAACTGCATTTTTGCAGTTCTGTTTTTTTGCACATTTTTACAGTTCGACAGAATGTTAGGAAAATGGCGAATAAAAGAACAGGCTGCCCTACCAAATGGCGAAAACACCTCGTTGGTTGTATATTATGCACAAATAATCGCGATTACTTTTTACTTGAAATCTGTCGCACTTTGTAATATAATCGCGATTAGAAAAAAATCGCAATTACAGAGTGTGATTATTTTCCCATTCGAGAGATGAGGCGATCAAAAAGAAGTGGAGGTATCGATGTGAAAAAAGTACTGAAGAAGTGGACGGATCTTTCGCTGTACATTCAGATCTTTATCGGCGTCGGGCTGGGCATTGCCTGCGGCCTGATTTTCGGAGAGAAGATGAGTGTACTCAGCCCGGTAGGAGACATATTCCTCCGTTTGATGGAGATGGTCATCGTGCCGGTGGTGTTTTTCTCTTTGGTCGGCGGTGTGGCCAGCCTTGCCTCCGCAACGAAGCTGCGGCGGATCGGCATCAAGACGATCGCGCTGTTCCTTGGCTCGTCCCTGTGTGCGGGAGCTATCGGACTCCTGGTGGTGAATATCATCAAGCCCGGCGCCAACTTCGCCATGGAGATCCCCGAAGGCACCATGACCGGCGGCGAGCTGCCGAACTTCGTGGACATGGTGGTGGAGGCCGTACCCACCAACATCATTCAGGCCATGGCCGAAGCCAATATGCTGCAGATCATCTGCTTCGCCATCTTCTTCGGTGTGGCGATGCTGGCACTGGGTGACGCGGCCAAGCCCATCGTCAAGGCGGTGGATGTGTGCGCCAACGCCATGTACAAGATCACCGAGTGGATCATGCAGGTCAGCCCCTACGCCATCTTCTGCATCATGGCACAGGTCACCGGTTCCTTTGGCGGCGCGGTGCTGCTGCCCATGGCCAAGTTCCTGCTCTGCATGTATCTGGCCGTGTTCCTGCACATGTTCATCTGCTACCCAATCCTCCTGCGGGGCATTGCCCATGTGAGCCCTGTCAAGTTCCTGAAGAAGGCGTTCCGGGCGTGGATCGTGGCGTTTTCCCTGTGTTCCTCCTCCGCTGCCCTGCCTGTGACCATGGAGGTGACCGAGGATATGGGCGTTCCCCGCGAGACATCCTCTTTCGTGTGTCCCCTGGGCGCCACCACCAACATGAACGGCTCCTGCATCTACTTTGCAACGGTGGTCATGTTCGTGTCTCAGATCTACGACCTCAATATGCCCCTGTCCTCTCAGATCTCCATGCTGCTGACGGCGGTGCTGATGTCCGTGGGCTGCGCGGCTATCCCCAACGCGGCGCTGGTGCTGTCCGTGGGTCTGCTGGGCGGCATGGGCGTTCCCTCCGAGCCGCTGCTGATCGTCACCGGTATGTACCGCCTGATCGATCAGGCCGAGAGCTCCACCAATACCACCGGCAACCTGGTGTCCGCCGTTGTGGTCTCCGCCACGGAAAAGGATCTGGATCTGGAGCGGTACAACGCACCCAGCATGTTTTCCAAGAAAAACGCTGACGTCGAATAATTAGCCCTCGGCGTTTAGAAGAATATCAACCAAACCGATCATAAGAAAGGATGTATTATCATGACGTATCAAGAAGCGCTGCAGAAGTCCCGCGAAGTCTACATGGCCCGCACCCCCAAGTCCAAGGCCGCATTTGAGGAGGCCCGGAAGTACATGGCCGGCGGCGAGTGCCGTTCCATCGCCTGCTACGACCCCTATCCCTTCACCGTGGAATACGGCGAGGGCTGCCGCATCCACGATCTGGACGGCAACGTGTACATCGACTTCCTGAACAACTACACCTCCCTCATCCACGGCCACGCCCATCCCGCGCTGACCAAGGCCATTGCCGAGGCCGCCGCCAAGGGTACTGCCTGCCCCGCAGGTATTCCCGAGCAGGTGGAGCTGGCCAAGATCATCACCAGCCGCATGGAGCATGTGGATCTGATCCGCTTCTGCAACTCCGGCACCGAGGCCACCATGTTCGCTGTCCGCGCTGCCCGCGCCTACATGAAGCGCGACGGCGTCATCAAGATGCTGGGCGGCTACCACGGCACCCACGATGTGGTGGAGTTCAACGTCAGCCCCAAGATTGCTCCGGGCGTGGATCTGCTGAAGCCCATCGCCAACGAGCCCGGCGTCCCCAGCGCCTCCGGTGAGACCGTGTATATCGCCCGCTACAATAGCCTGGAGGACGTGGAGAATATTCTCAAGAAGGATGCCGACAAGATCGCCTGCATCCTGGTGGAGCCGTTCCTGGGCACCACCGGCATGATCCCCTCCAAGCCCGGCTACCTGAAGGGCCTGCGTGAGCTGGCCGACAAGTACGGCGTGCTGCTGATCATCGACGAGGTGCAGGGCTTCCGCCTGTCCACCGGCGGCGCGCAGAAGAAGTTCGGTGTCCGCGCCGACCTGTGCTCCTTCGGCAAGATCATCGGCGGCGGC
>CAVGEC010000057.1:0-10666 GCA_963628195.1 Bacteroidaceae bacterium | reverse complement strand
TTAGCCGGCCTTTTTTATCAGCTCGTGCACCACGCAAACCGCGCCGTATGCCCCTGCCATGTAACAATGATATCTGTGGTGCCGCTCTTCCGTGTCTTAAAGATAAGCTGCCCGTTCTTCACCGACACGGCGCAGACCTCTGCATCCCCGCTCTCCGCACTGAAGTCTGTGACCTTCTCGCCGTTGACCAGCACCGTGCCCTTGTATGTGCTATTGTGACTCGCACCCAATCCCTCGCCCTCCCGGCACTCGCTGCCGTAGAAGTCGATGGACAGGTGCACATTGGCGTTCTGCGCCGTCTCTATGGCCTCCAGCAGCGCCGCGCCATCCGTCTCCCCGATGACTCCCGCCGCCGTCAGCATGGTCAGCGCCTTGCTCACGCCGTCCCGGCTGTCGCACCAAATATCCGGCTCATAGCCCCTGTACTCGATGCTGCTGCCGTCTGCCTCCAGCATCAGCCAATCGCCGAAAGCCACGCACACACCGCTGCCCGGCAGATATATCTGTATATTGCTGGGGCAGAGCATATTTCCGGCGGTGTTCGTTCCCACCAGCACCACGTTTTCCACCTGACGCAGCATATTGACCGCCTGCTCACCCAGGCAGCCGGTGCGGTCGTCCACCAGCACCACCAACGGTGTGGCATTTTCATACCACCGGCCCTCGGAGCTCCCCACGTCCACCGTTCCCGCCGGGGACATCTCGTCCGACCAGCCCAGGCTGCTATTCCGCCGGGCAAACAGTGCCCTCAGCTGTATCCAATCCTCCGTCTGCAAAAAGCCCTGCATCCAGCCGACGATCACGCTGTCACTGCCGTACTGCAAGCCCCGCAGGTCCAGGATGGCCGCACGGCCCTGGCGGGCCGCCGCGCCCCAATCATACGCTTGCTGCTCATCCTCCTGCCGCAGGTCGTTGGCGTCGTGCAGCGCCGTGTAGGCCACGCCGCCGCCCTGCGCGAACAGCACCGCGTCCGAGAACGTCTCCCTGGGCTGCTTTACGCCCGTCCACACAAGGTCGAACGTCCGGCTTTCGCCGCCCTTCTCCAGCATCGCCGTGCTTGCGTCAGCATCCCCATCAGGGCGCACCCAGGTAGGGAGGTACACGATGCGGCCCTTCTCCAGCGTCACCGTGCTCGCGGCAGCATCCCCATCAGGGCACACCCAGGTGGGACGGTACACGATGCGGCCATCCTCCAGCAGCGTGGGCCGCATGGCGATGCCCTCATCGCCAAAGGCCGTCCAGTACCACTTGTCCGTTCCATCGGACATGAAATACCCCTGCTCATCCCGCTGAAACTGGTAGCCCTCCGCCGCGTGATAGCGGCAGCTAATATCCTCCGCGGCGATAAGATTATTCCACTCCGTTGCATACTGCACTCGGAAGCTGCTGTCCTTTTCCGCGATGAAGGCCAGCACCTCCCCCAGCTTCTTGGCCATGGCCCTGTGGCCGATGTCGCCCTTTTGGCCGTCCGCCCAGTCCAGCGCTGCCTGCTCCGCCGCGTCAAACTGCGCCCGGTCGAAGCAGCCATACGCGCCGTATGCGGCGCGAAGCGCACGGAACAGCAGGTCGATGTCCGCTTTGGCCTCCTCCGCCGTCACGGTGCGGGCGGCGTATTCCAGACATTCCTCCGTCGTCTGCGGATAGCGCTTCAATTCCTCGACCTCCGCCGCCGTCAGCAATCCGCCCGCCTCCCCGTCCTCCACAACGTAGGGCAGGATAGCCTCCTCAATGACCGGCGTATCCACGGCCTCCCGCCGTGCCTCGTTGGCCTCGGCCATCAGCTCCGACAGGGACGCCGTCTCCGCTTGAAAGTCAAATTTCGGCGTCTCCGCCGCCTTTTCCGCGCCGCAGGCCGTCAGCAGCAGGCACACCGCCAGCAGCAGGGGGATCACTCTCTTTCTCATCTCTCCACCTCGTATTTCACAAGTTGTCCTATCAGTATATCAGATGCCTCCCGTTTACGCAACTTTCCGCTGTCCGTTTTTCGGTACAGTTTCACTGGTATGATGAATAAAAATCACCAAGGAGGTGCTGATAATGGCAGCGATCACAATGATCTGCACTGTCTGCGGAGCGGCGGCACTGAGCCGCGGCATCCTGCGGCTGCTGGACGCCATCGACGGCGAAGGACGCTGAGGCAAGAAGGCGTTGACAACTTTTCTATCTGCCTATATAATATTTTCAACCCAAAAATACAACCACATCTAATATATTATATCGGATAGAGAGGTCTTATATGGACATTTTCGCAAAATGCTACGAGCCTTCACTGGCCGGTGAATTAAAGGAAAAGGGAGTGTATCCCTATTTCCACGCCCTCCAGTCCCGGCAGGACGTGGAGGTGATGATGGAGGGCAAGCGGCGGATCATGCTGGGCTCCAACAACTATCTGGGGCTGACCACCGATCCGGAGGTAGTAGAGGCCGGCATCAAGGCGCTGGAGCAGTACGGCACCGGGTGCTCCGGCTCCCGCTTCCTCAACGGCACGCTGGAAATGCACCTGGAGCTGGAGGACGCACTGGCCAAATTCCTGCGCAAGCCCGGCGTAGTCACCTTCGGCACGGGCTTCCAGTCCAACGTAGGCATCATCTCTGCGCTGGTGGGGCGGCACGACTATGTGATCTGTGACCGTGAAAACCATGCCAGCATCTACGCCGGGTGCCAGCTGTCCTACGGCAAAATGCTGCGCTATCGCCACAGCGACATGGCCGAACTGGAAAGGTGCCTGCAGAAGGTCCCGGAGAGCGCCGGGGCGCTGATCGTCACCGACGGCGTGTTCTCCATGGGCGGCGACATTGCCAAGCTGCCGGAGATCTGTGCGCTGGCGCAGCAATACGGCGCCCGCGTCATGGTGGACGATGCCCACGGCCTGGGCGTGCTGGGCGACGGCGGCCGCGGCACGGCCAGCTACTTCGGTCTGGAGGACCAGGTGGACGTGTACATGGGCACGTTCTCCAAGTCGCTGGCCTCCCTGGGCGGCTACATGGCGGCATCGGCGGAAGTAGCGGAATTCGTGCGCCACGCCTCCCGCCCGTTCATTTTCTCCGCGTCCATTCCCCCCGCCAACTGCGCCACGGCGCTGGCGGCCCTGCGAAAGCTGGAAAAGCATCCGGAGCTGCCGGAGCGGCTGCGGGAACTGAGCATCTACGCCCGAAAGGGGCTGACGGAGCGGGGATTGACCATCCGCCCCTCGGCACTGGAAGCCCCCACGCCTATTATCCCCATCTATACCTACGAGACGTACCGGACACTGCGCGTGGCCGCGGAGATCTATGACCGGGGCGTGTATGTGAACCCCACCCTGCCCCCGGCCACACCGGAGGGCGAGGCCCTGCTGCGCACCAGCTACATGGCCACCCACACCGAAGCCCTGCTGGACGAGGCCATGGACATCATCGGCGAGGTGATGGCACATGAATAACAGCAAAGTAGCCGTCGTCACCGGCGGCACCTCCGGCATCGGGCGGGCCACGGCGCTGGCCCTCAGAGCCGCCGGCTGCACCGTGTACGAGCTGTCGCGCCGGGCTGAGGGCGTTGAGGGCCTGCATCATATCTCTGCCGATGTGACCGACGAGGCCGCCGTCCGCGCCGCCGCGGCGCAGATCATGGCGGCGGAGGGCCGCATCGACATACTGGTGAACAACGCGGGCTTCGGCATCTCCGGCGCCATCGAGTTCACGGAGACAGCAGACGCGAAGAAGCTGTTCGACGTGAATTTCTTCGGCATGGTGAACATGAACCGCGCCGTGGTACCCCTGATGCGTCAGGCCGGGCACGGACGCATTGTGAATCTGAGTTCCGTGGCCGCGCCGGTGCCTATCCCCTTCCAGGCCTACTACTCCGCCACCAAAGCGGCAGTGAACGCCTACACCATGGCGCTGGCCAATGAGCTGCGGCCTTTCGGCGTCACCGTGTGCGCCGTGATGCCCGGCGACATCCACACCGGCTTTACCGCTGCGCGGCACAAGGTCACCGAGGGTGACGACATCTACCGCGGGCGCATCAGCCGCTCGGTGAAGCGCATGGAGCACGACGAGGAGACGGGCATGGATCCGGCCAAGGCCGGAGCGTACATCGCTTCCGTGGCCCTGCGGGAAAACAGCCGTCATCCGCTGTACGCCATACGGTTCGACTACAAGTTTTTCACATTTCTGGCCAAGGTGCTGCCGGCCAGATTCCTCAACTGGCTGATCTACTGCCTGTACGGGAAATAAAACATATAAAAAAGACCGCCTCCGGCGGTCTTTTTTATATAGTCAGTTCACGGGCGCAGCAGCTTTTATACGCTCACAGCCTCGGCGATCACGCCGCTGCTGGGCAGCAGCTTATGAAAAACATCTGCCGTCCTCACCTTCATATAGCCGGTAGTAGTCCCATCACTGCACCCGTACCACTCCTGCGCCAGCACCTCGGTATCCACCGTCAGCCGGACACAGCGTGCTGCGGGAAGCAGCGCACTGAACACCGTCGCCGCCCCTATCTTTGTATGCAGCATGGTCTGCATCAACTCCGCCGGGGCAAAGGATACCCGCGCCACACCCAAGGCGGCACTGAACTCCTTGGCGCGGAACGGCTTGCTCCCCCGTGTGACGAACAGATAAAGTTCCGTCTGCTGCCGATTGCAGAGGAACAGCGTCTTGACCATCTGCATCTCCAGCTTTTCATCCACGGCGGCGCAGTCCTCCATGGTGATGACCTCGTCGGTCTCCACCCGCTGATAAGGAATATGCAGCCCCTCCAGCCTGTCGTACACGATCTGCTGCAGGTCCGTGCTGCATACGGCGGGCGGTGTGGTGTAAATATCGCTGACATGTATCATGGGTATCACTCTCCTTCCCACCCATTGTAGCACGCTGCGTATTTTGCGAAAAGCGATAATACATCACGTTAACCTTGCGATTCTCTCAAATCAAAATGCCCTCCCCGTTGGGGAGGGCTTTCGGCTTGCAGTTTACTGCTTCAGCTCCAGGGTTCGTTCGTATGCCGCGATGACGGCGTTCATAGCGGCGGCGCGCAGGCCGCCCTCCTCCAACGCCCGGACACCGGCGATGGTGGTACCGCCGGGAGAGCAGACCTCATCCTTCATCTGGCCGAAGGGCTTACCGCTGTCCAACGCCAGCTGCGCCGCGCCCAGCAGCATCTGGGCCGCGAAGGTATTGGCCTTGTCACGGGGCAGGCCGCAGGTGACGGCGCCGTCGGCCAGCGCCTCCATGAACAGGCACGCAAAAGCGCCGCCGCAGCCCGCCACGGCGCTGCCTGCGTCAATGAGTTCCTCCGGCAGCGCCTCCATCCGTCCGGAGGCGGCCATGGAGGACAAGAAGCCGTCCAGCTGCGGCCCGGTCACCAGGGCGTTGGCGGCATACAGCGTCAGTCCCGCGCCCACGGCACAGGCGGTGTTGGGCATGATGCGGATTACCGGGCAGCCGGGCGCGGCCTGCTCAATGGCGGCAATGGTCACGCCCGCCGCCATGGACACCAGTACGGGCTTATCCGCCCGCGCCGCCAGCACGGGTGCCAGCTGGGCCAACACGCCGGGCAGCAGATGGGGCTTGACACCCAGGAATATATAGCCGCATGATGCGGCAATATGGGCCGCCGTATCAGCCTTGGCCCCCAATACCTCCGCCAGCGCCTCCGCCTTAGCAGGGGTGCGGTTGTTAAGGTACACTTCCGCCGGGGACACGCTCTTGACCAAAGCACGGGCCAGTGCGCCGCCCATGTTGCCGGTACCGATAAATCCGTATGTCATGGCAAAACACCTCGCTTGATTTTTTGTCTATTATAATGCACTGCCGGGCATAGTGCAACAAAAAAGAACCGCCTTTCGGCGGCAATGTCATTAAATCAAGAACCAGGCCATTGGGCCTGGTTCTTGATTTAATATTTTTCTACATTTGTCAACTTGTTTTGCAAATATTGCCGCATTTTTTCTACATAAATTTGACAAAAATACTTAACTTAACGACATTGTCTGCGGCGGTTCTTTTTTGTAAATCCCAATTTCATTTCGTGTTTCTTTGCAGAAAGAATACCCGTGTTCCCAGCCCCCTGCGGGGCGGGGAACACAAAAAAGAATTGGGAGTTTTGTAAAGTCGTTTTACTTGGCGGCCTTGGCGGCTTCACGGCCGGCGCGGAAGGCCTTGAGGTTCAGTTCCTTGACCTTAGCGGGCACGGTCTCGGCCACGATCTCCTCCCAGTCGATCTCCGGGCAGCCCAGGCTGTCGCACATGGCGCCGAACAGCACCACGTTCATGCACTTGGGGTTGCCCAATTCGATGGCGATATCGCTGGCGGGCACAGCAATGGTCTTGAAGTGCTTCTGCATAGCCTCGATGCATCCCTCCGGATAGGCCTCAGCCCCGGAAGCGATAGTGGTGGACTTGATAGCATAGTCATTGATGACGGCCACACCATTGGGATTCAGAAACTCCGCATAGCGAACGGCTTCCATCTTCTCCAGCGCCACCATGATATCGGCCTCGCCCTTGCCGAACACGGGGCCGTAGACCTTCTTGCCCCAGCGGACCTGGGTGGACACGGAGCCGCCGCGCTGGGCCATACCGTGGACTTCGCTCTGCTTGACATCGTAACCGGCCTTCATAAAGCCGTTGGACATGATCTTGGAGATCAGAATGGCACCCTGGCCGCCGACGCCGACCAGCAGGCAGCTTTTCACATCGTTCATGTTACTTCTCCTCCTTTTCGATTGCATCAAACGGGCAGGCCTGGGCGCAGACGGTGCAGCCCACGCACTGGGTGCGGTCAATGAACGCCTTGCCGTTCTCCATGGAGATAGCGGGGCAGCCCACCTTCAGGCAGCTCTTGCAGCTCTTGCACTTGTCGGTGTTGACCACGCACATACCGGTGTCATGCTTCACACGCTTGATCAGCAGGCAGGGGCGGCGGGTAACAATGGCGGGGTGCTTGCCCTCGTTCAGCGCGGCCACAGCCTCGTCCACGGTCTTCTTCATGGCCGCCAGGTCCTGGGGATCCACGGTGAATATGGGTGCATAGCCGTAGGCCTCAAACACCTTCTCCACGCTGATCATGGGAGCAGGCTCGCCCATCAGCGTAAAGCCGGAGCCGGGGTTGTCCTGGTGGCCGGTCATGCCGGTGATGCGATTATCCAGCACGCAGGGGATCATGCGGCCGTTGTTGTAGATGATCTCGGCCGCGCCGGTCATGCCGGAGTGGAAGAACGTGGAGTCTCCCATAACGCCGAACACCACCTTATCGGTGACGCCTTCGCGCTGGAAGGACTTGGCCATGCCCATACCGGCGGAGAAGCCGCCGCCCATGCAGATGCACACGTCCATGCAGTTCAGAGGAGGCGCGAAGCCCAGGGTGTAGCAGCCGATATCGCCGGTGACCACATAGTTCTTGTTCTTGGACAGGGTGTAGAAGAAGCCGCGGTGGGGGCAGCCGGGGCACAGTGCGGGGGGACGCTTGGCGACCTTGACCTCGTCGATGGTCCGGTAGTCGGCCTTGACGCCCAGCACGCGCTCACGCACCAGCTCGGTGTTCAGCTCGTACAGCTTGCCGGTCAGTTCCTTGCCGATGCAGTCGATACCGGCGGCCTTGATCTCGTCCTCCATGAACGGATCCAGCTCCTCAATGATGTACAGCTTCTCCACCTTTCCGGCGAAGTCGCGGATCAGATCCATGGGCAGAGGATAGGTCAGGCCCAGCTTCAGGAAGGACGTCCCCTCAGGGAACACTTCCTTGGCATACTGATAGCTGATGGAAGCGGTGATGACGCCCACCTTGCCGTCGCCCATCTCCACCTTGTTCAGTCCATTTTCCAGGGCGCGGGTGCAGCCGTACTCCGCCAGCTTCACCAGCCGATCCTCCACAATGGGATGATTCAGATAGGCGTTGGCAGGGGCGCAGACATATTTGCGGGTATTGCGGGCATAGGCGGGGGCGGTGTGCTCCACACGCTCACCGAACTCCACCAGGCCCTTGCTGTGACAGACGCGGGTGGTAGTGCGGTACAGCACAGGCGTATCGAACTCCTCGGAGATCTCGCAGGCCAGACGGACAAAGTCCTTGCACTCCTGGGCGTCGCTGGGCTCCACCATGGCAATCTTGGCGGCGCGGGCATAATGACGGTTGTCTTGCTCGTTCTGGGAGGAATGACAGCTGGGGTCATCGGCGGTAACGACAACATAAGCGCCGTTGACGCCCATGTAGCCGGCGGTGAACAGGGGATCGGCAGCCACGTTCAAGCCCACCATCTTCATGGTGCAGAACGCGCGGGAACCGGCCACGGACGCACCGTAGGCCACCTCTGTGGCAACTTTTTCGTTGGGAGCCCACTCGCAGTACACGTCCTTGCCGTACTGGGGCAGATTCTCCAGGATCTCGGTGCTGGGCGTTCCGGGGTAAGCGGAACAGACCTTGATACCGGCTTCGTAGACGCCGCGGGCGGTGGCCTCGTTGCCGGACATCAAATGTTTCATAGTAAATTCCACCTTTCTTCTCTAATTTTCCTCTTAATTTTCTCCTAATTTCGACTTTATTTCCATTTGCCAATTGAAAACAAATCAATACTGACCGGCTTCCTGTTCGCCGCGGAGCACCCGCAGAGCGCCTTCGGCCAGGGAGCGCATCTCCTCCTCGCCCGGCAGGCGAATGATGGGCGCGATCTTGCCCACATAAGCGGTGATGTCATCGCAGAAGAAGTCCTCATAGGCCATGCCTGCGGTATAGACGATGGCATCCACGTCAAAATGCAGCACGGCAGCCATGGCGCCGATGTCCTTGGCCAGCTGATATACCAGCGCCTGATAGGCCTCCACAGCCTTGGGATCCCCCTCCACCACTTTGGCACAGACCACGCGGAAATCGGTAGTGCCCAGATAGGAGAACATGCCGGCGCGGCGGCCGAAGGTACGCTTTACCTCGTCCTTGGTCTTGCCGGAGAAGCAGTAGTTGATCAGCTGGTTCACCGGCAGACCGCCGGCGCGATCCATACCCATGGAGCCCTCGTCCTTGACGTTGCACACGTCCACCACGCGGCCATGCTGGTGCGCGCCTACGCTGACACCGCCGCCCAGATGGCAGACGATGAGGTTCACGTCCTCGTATTTCTTGCCCAGCTTCTCGGCAGCCTTGCGGCCCACGGCCTTGTGATTCAGCGCGTGGAACTGGCACAGGCGACGAAACTCGGCAAAGCCGGTATAATGGGCCACCTCGGTCATCTCATCCACGCAGACCGGATCCACAAAGTAAGCGGGAATACCCACCATATCGCCCAGTTTGCGGGCCAGATATGCACCCAGATTAGAGGGATGCTCACCGTAGGGCGCAGCCTCCACATCGGCCATGACCTTGTCGCTGACGGCGTAGGTGCCGGAGGGAATGGCGCGGTACAGCCCGCCCCGCCCGCACACGGCGGCAAAATCCTTCAACTGATACCCCGCGTCGGCAACGGCCTTGAGAATGGCCTCCCTGCGGTAATCCGCCTGGTCGATAACCCGCGGGAACTGATCCAGCTCCTCTGCAGAGTGGTCAATGGTCACCTTGAAAAGCTGCTCCTCGTCCTCGAACACCGCGATCTTGGTAGAGGTAGCGCCAGGATTGATGATCAACAGTTTCATGGTCGTTCTCCTTTTTTCGTTTCGCTCGTTTTTCCCGCCTCGCGGGGCACTTTCGTTAAACTTTTCACCGAATCGCTCGGTGACTTTATCCTATTATGGCACTCGTGAACCGGGATGTCAACGGCCTTTTGCGGTTTTTCGAAAAGTCAGCGATTCGCACAAAAAAACGCTCCAAGCGCTGTTAAAAACAACGTTTGGAGCATTTAACTCATTCCTCGTTTTTCCAGCCCGCCAACAGGGCCTGGGCCATACGACGGCCCCGGCGGGGCAGATCGAAGGCTCCCTCATAGATGCGCCATTCCAGCAGCAGACCGCGGTGCAGCGCCACCAGATCGGCCACCAGCTCTCCTCTGTCGCGGGAAGGGTGCACCGAACCCTCCTGCTTGCAGCCGTCCACCAATTCGCGCAGCACGCGGAAGTACACGCGCTTCTCGTTATCCCGCAGGATGCCCTGCTGGGGATAGCGGATGCCGTGGATAAAGCTGCGGTACAGCGACGGATCCTCGGCACTGATAACCAGGGCCTGGCCCACGAAATCCAGCAGCTTGCTGCACCAGGAATTGGCCTCGTCGGCCAGATAACTCTCCTCCAGCACGCTGTACTGGGCGTCCACGCTGCTGGTCACCTGTATGACCAGTTCATCCTTGCTTTTAAAATAGTGGTAAATATTTCCGACAGAGCAGCCCGCCGCCTGCGCGATCTGCTCCACAGATACATTCTCAAACCCATCCTTGTCAAAGAGTTCCAGCGCTACGCTCTGGATGCGGCTGCGCATCTCCATCGCCTGCTTTTTCCGGGGGGTAAGTTCCTTATTCATAGGGATACACGTTCTCCTTCGGTGAATGGTTTTTTCTATCATAACAAGTTTTTGGCGGCAGGTCAAGGCACGGATTCCCTTTTTGACAGACGGTTGAAAAAATTTCAAAAAGGGGGTTGACAATTTCACCCACACATACTATAATCTCACTTGTTCAACGCGCGAGTGGTGGAATTGGCAGACTCGCTAGATTCAGGTTCTAGTGCTCATTACGGGCGTGCGGGTTCAAGTCCCGCCTCGCGCACCA
>CAVGEC010000056.1:8555-11034 GCA_963628195.1 Bacteroidaceae bacterium | reverse complement strand
AGGGCCGCCTTGAAGCCCGTCTCGTGCATGCCGCCCTCCGGCGTGTGGATGTCGTTGGCGAAGGACACTAACGTCTCGTTGTAGCCATCGTTGTACTGCATGGCGATCTCCGCTGTGCTGTCTCCCTTGGCACCGGATAGATAAATGACCTCCTCGTGCAGGGGCGTCTTGTTCCGGTTGATATAGGTGACGAACTCCCGGATGCCTCCCTCATAGCACATGGTCTCGCACTGTTCTCTGCCCATCCGTGCGTCGGTGATGGTGATGCGCAGACCGGCGTTCAGAAACGCCTGCTCCCGCATGCGGGTGTGCAGCGTCTCGTAGTCGTATTCCAGCGTGTCAAACATCTCCGGATCCGGCTTGAACGTCACAGTGGTGCCTGTGTGATCTGTCTTGCCTATGACCTGCATCTCCTGCGTGATGTTCCCGCGGGAGAACTTCATCTCATAGATAGTCCCGTCCTTGTGCACCTGTACCGTCAGCCACTCACTCAGCGCATTGACCACGCTGGCGCCCACGCCGTGCAGACCGCCCGACACCTTATATCCCCCGCCGCCGAACTTGCCTCCGGCGTGCAGCACGGTGAACACCACCTCCAGGGCGGGCCGGCCCGTCTGTGCCTGGATGTCCACGGGTATGCCGCGTCCGTTGTCGGTGACGGTGATGGTGTCGCCCTCGTTGATGGTCACGGTGATATCCGTGCAGTAGCCGGCCAGCGCCTCGTCGATGGCGTTGTCCACGATCTCATAAACCAGATGGTGCAATCCGCTGGCGCTGGTGGAGCCGATATACATGCCGGGGCGCTTGCGCACCGCCTCCAGCCCCTCCAGCACCTGTATTTCCGATGCGTTGTATTCCGTATCGACGATTGTCTTTTCCAGTTCTGCCATGTACTACTCTCCTTTTCCTTGCGCCCGTTTGCCCAGCGTCTGGGAATTTAACTGCGACAGATACACGATCTGCCGATGATAGGGATGGTCGCATACCACAAAGGACCGCGGTATGTCCTCGCAGGCGCTCTGTACCACGCCCTCCTGCTCGGCTCCCTGTAAAAACTCTCTTGTCTTTTTTGAGGTAGAGGTGTTGTCCAGATCGAATATGCCGATGACGCGCCTGTCCTCTACCATCACATTCATTCCGATGTGCAGATAGGCCATCACAGCACCTCCCCGCCCCGGATATGGAACACCTTGCCCTTCAGCAGCGTGTCCAGCCGGTCATTTTCACAGCAGGTAATAAACACCTGTCCGCCGCTGATGCGGTTCAGTACGAATTCCTGCCGCCTGGGATCCAGTTCGCTGAGCACATCGTCCAGCAGCATCACCGGATATTCCCCCATGGCATTTCTGTGTATCTCACGCTCCGCCAGCTTCATGCTCAGCGCCGCCGTCCGCACCTGCCCCTGTGAGCAGAACTGCCGGGCACTGCGCCCGTTGACCGTTACTTCTATATCATCCTTGTGGGCTCCGCTCAAACATAGCCGGGACGCCCGCTCCGCCGTCTGATGGCTCTCCATATGCTCCCGCAGAGCGCGGTATATGTCCTCCTGCCCGCCCAGCGGATCTGTCACGGTCCTCACCGTCTGATACGTCAGCGTCAGTTCCTCCCGTGCACCGCTGCACTCATAGTGGGCCTGCCGGGCGTACTCCGCCAGCGCCGCGCAGAAGCGCGCCCGGTAGCCGATCAGCACCGCGCCGCTGCGGCACAGTCCCTCGTTGAACTCCGGCAGCAGCTCCAGCAACTCCGGCTTGTCCTCGCTGTCCCGCAGTATCCGCGTCTTGTGATCGTACAGCCGCCCGTACTCCGCCAGCGCCTGGGCGTATCTGGGCCGCAGCTGACACAGAGAAATGTCCATAAATCTCCGCCGCTCCGCCGCGCCCGCCCGAATGAGAAACAAATCCTCCGGCGCAAAAAACACCGTATGCAGCACATCGCTCAGCGCCGCGGCACTCTTTGCGGCAACACCGTTTACGGTCATTTTCCGCCTCTTTCCGCGGCAAAAACGTATATCCGTCACAAAGGCCCGCTCCCGCGAAAATATGTTTCCCACCAGCGATGCCTCCTGTGCATCGAACCCGATCAGTTCTCTGTCTCCGTGGGCCCGCGGGCTCTTTCCGCAGCCGAGATACACGATCGCTTCCAGCAGATTCGTCTTGCCCTGAGCGTTCTCGCCGTAGATCACGTTGCAGTTTTCGTCAAAGGTCAGCGCCTGTTCTCCGTAGTTCCGCCAGCCCGCCAGCCTCAGCGCGTCAACTCTCATACTTCACGGTCAGTTCCTGCCCATCGAAGGCCACCACATCGCCGGGGCGTATTTTCTTTCCCCGCATGGTGCATACCTCTCCATTTACCGTGACGTCACCCTCCTGGATAACGACCTTGGCCTCGCCGCCGGTCTCCACCGCCGCGGCGAATTTCAGCAGATCCTGCAATTTGATATATTCTGTTGTAATGGTGATCGTTTCCATAGAAAATGAACCTC
>CAVGEC010000056.1:0-8250 GCA_963628195.1 Bacteroidaceae bacterium | reverse complement strand
GGCAGTACCATATAAAGGAAGTTGTCGCTTCCGTCCACCGGCGTAATGATGCAGGGAGATATCCCCGTATTCAGCTGCATTTTCACTGTCTCCGCCGGAGCATACCGCAGCGCGTCCATCAGATATCTGTTGTTGAAGCCGATCTCCAGCTCCTGTCCGTCGCCGCGGACGGGGCAGATGTCCCGCGCCTCGCCGTTGCCGGTTCGTGCGGACATATATACTCTGTCCATGCTGAATACGCACCGTACCGGGCTTTTCAGTTTTTCGCTGATGACCACGCTGACGCGATCCAAACTCTCGATCATCACCTTATTGTCCACCTCGATGCAGATGGGGTTGCTGGTGGGAATGGCGTTCTTATAATCCAGGAATTCACCCTCCAGCCGGCGGCAGATCAGCTGTGTGGCGCCGGCCTCAAACATCAGATGCCGCTTGCCCTGTGTCACAGTCACCATGTCATCGGTGTCGGCGCAGATCTTTTCCACCTCGTTCAGCGCACTGCCGGGAGCCACAAAGCGGAAGGCCCCGCCGTCGATCTTCTCCAGCGGCTCCCGCCGCAGGGCCAGACGGAATCCGTCCACCGCCACCATGGTCAGCCCCTTGTCGTTGATCTCGAACAGCGCACCCGTATGGATAGGCCGCGTTTCGTTGACCGACACGGCGAAGCTGGTCTGATTGATCATGGCTTTCAGTGTCCTCTGCTCCAGCGTCACTGAGTATTCATCGTCCACCTCCGGCATCTCCGGATAGTCTTCGGCGCTGAGTCCCGGCAGTTCAAAGCTGGCGTCGCCGCAGTTCAGTTTTACGTTGAACTTGTCGTCCGCCGCAAACAACACCATATCGTCCGGCAGGCGGCGGATCATCTCTCCGAACAGCCGGGCATTCAGCACAATGCGGCCCGCCTCCTGTATGTCGGCATCCACTGTGGTGCGGATGCCCGTCTGCATATTGTAGCCGGACAGACGCAGCCCCTGGCCGCACTCCAGCAGAATACCCTCCAGCGCGGGAATAGAGCTCTTGGCCGCCACCGCTCTGGATACCGCCGCCACTGCCTGCTGCAGCAGCGCTTTTTCGCAGGAAAATCTCACCATGTCTGTCGTTCCTCTCTTTCCGAAAAATTTTCGGTTCTTTTTTCAGAATCAAATCATAAACTAATCTTTTATTTCAGTAGTCTTATTAGTAGGAAGAAAAAAATGTGGAAACAGCCTCTAACACCGTATCACTGCTGAAATTTTTACCAACAACGCCGTATGGAAAACACTTCCGGTTTCCCACAAGCCTATGCATAAGTAAGCTGCTGTGCTGTTTTTTTATGTGGATTCCACAGGATAAGTGGAAAATAAACCTTATCCTGCATCCTTCGTATTTTATTTTTTGCTGTTGATGTTGGTGGTGATCTCCTTCACCTTTTCGGCAAAGGCCGGATCGGAGCGCATCTGGCTCTCCACCTTTTCCAGCGAGTGCATGATGGTGGAGTGATCTCTGTCGCCGAACTCCTTGCCTATGTCGTTCAGACTCAGCGATGTCATCCGGCGGATGAGGTAGATGGCGATCTGCCGCGCTGCCACAACGTCTCTGCTGCGGCTCTGTCCCCGCAGCGTGTCCTCGTCCACGTTGAAGTAGCTGCAGATGTACCCCACGATGACCTTGGGTGTGGGCGCGAAGTCATTGCTCTTTTTCAGCATGTCCCGGATGGCCCGGCTCACTGTCTCCTCGTTGACCTGGTCGTCCAGCAGATCCCGGTAGGCCAGGATCTTGTTCAGTGTGCCCTCGATCTGCCGCACGTTGGAGGTGATGTTCTCCGCGATATAGTCCGTCACCTCATTGGGCAGCTTCACGCCCAGCATGGCGGCCTTGTTCTGTACGATGGCGAACCGTGTTTCAAAATCCGGCGGAGCCACATCCACCATCAAACCCCACTCGAACCGCGTCCGCAGCCGGTCCTCCAGCTGCGTGATCTCCCGCGGCGGGCGGTCCGACGTCAGCACGATCTGCCGTCCGGACTCGTACAGGGTGTTGAAGGTATGAAAGAACTCCTCCTGTGTCTGTATCTTGCCCGCGATAAACTGTATATCGTCCATCAGCAGTATGTCCGTCTGCCGGTACTTCTCCCGGAATTCCGTGTTGCGGTTTTCTCTGATGGAGGAGATCAGCTCATTGGTGAAGTCGTCGCCCTTGACGTATACGATACGGGCCTCCGGGCGCTTTTTCCGCAGGGCGTTGGCAATGGCGTACAGCAGGTGCGTCTTGCCCAGTCCGGAATCGCCGTAGATAAACAGCGGATTGTAGTTCTCTCCGGGCTTCTCTGTCACCGCTTTGGCGGCGGCAAAGGCCAGCTTGTTCTGCGGCCCCACCACATACGTCTCAAAGGTAAACGCCTCGGACTCCGACAGGTCGCCGGGCCGGTCCGGCGCCACGCCGTGATAGGCCGCCAGCTGCTGGTCGTCCAGGATCTTCACCTCAAGATCGGTGGAGAACAGATCCCGCAGCGCCGCCTTGATATGGGGCAGGAACCGTGCCTCTATGGTGCTCTTTTTGAAGGTGTTGCTGCAGTGCAGCACGAAGGCCGAATCCTCCAGCGTCACCACAGTCACCTCATCGAACCACGTTTTGATGGTGGTCTCCGACAGTTCGCTGCTGAGCCGTTTCAGCACGCTGTCCCACAGGTCATTCATGGAATTCAAACAAAGCTCCCCTTTCGGCGGAAATATCTTTTTCTCCGCGATAAAATGGCGGGGGGTGTACCGCCGCAAAATATCCCACATAAGTATAGCAGAAAACCTCCCGGAAGTCTATACCTATTCTAAATATAAACTTCCGTTTTGATTTCCTGTTTTTCCCGTAAAACTGCGGTATACCGTGGAAATTTTATGTTGACAGCCACCCCTCCTGTCTGTATAATGTTCTGTGCGCGTTGTTGCATAAAAATGTGCAACAAATGTGGAAAAAGTTTACTGCGGCGGCGAAAATTCACCGCTGTCGAGTAAGAGCGGGGCCCTGTGTCCCGCCGGATAATCTTAAAAATGGAGGTGTCATGCAATGTTCCGTACCTATCAGCCCAAGAAGCGCCAGCGCTCCAAGGAGCACGGCTTCCGCAAGAGAATGGCCACCCGCAACGGCCGCAAGGTTCTGGCCCGTCGTCGTGCCAAGGGTCGTGCCCGTCTGACCCATTGAGGTCACGGAAGGTGCATCGCACATACAGATAAGCCTTAAGGGACGGAGGATCAGCATCCCCGTCCCTATCGGTGTATCTGGGCGAGGCAAAACGAGAAAACGAGGGAAAGCATGGACGCAAGAGTAACGGTAAAGCAAAACGGCGACTTCCGCCGCATCTACCGCAGGGGCCGCTCGGCCGTCTCCGGCGGTGTGGTGGTCTACTGTCTGAAGAACAGGCAGGGCCTCAGCCGCCTGGGTGTCACCGTCTCCACCAAGCTGGGCCACGCCGTGGTCCGCAACCGTGTCCGCCGCCGCTTCCGGGAGATATACCGCCTTCACAGGGCCGATATGCTCCCCGGCTACGACGTGATCATGGTGGCCCGTGTCCGTGCCGCCGAACTGCCCTACTGCAAGCTGGAAAAGCAGTATCTCCGCTGCCTTGCGGAGCTGGATATGCTGCGGGAGGACGTATGAAACAGCTTCTCCTGCGTATGATCCGCTTTTACCGGCGGGCGATCTCCCCTCTGTTCCCTCCCCGCTGCCGCTATATCCCCACCTGCTCTCAATTCGCCGTCGAGGCCATCGAAAAATACGGTGCGGCCAAGGGCGGCTGGCTGGCCTTCAAGCGTCTCATGCGGTGTCATCCCTTCCATCATCACAAGGGCGGCTGGTATGATCCGGTGCCCTGACTCGTCGCAACCCCTCAAATCTTTACGGAGGAATTAAGCCTATGTTCGCACAACTCGGCTACTATATCTGTGTGCCGTTCGCGTGGCTCACCCGCATGTTCTATACCTGGACAGGCTCCTACGGCGTCGCGCTGATCCTCTTCACGCTCATCGTCAAGCTGGTCATCCTTCCCTTCCAGCTGAAGAGCAAGAAGAGCATGCTCCGCATGGGCCGCATGAACGGCAAGGTGCAGGAGATCCAGAAGAAATACGCCAATAATAAAGAGCGTCAGCAGCAGGAGATCGCCGATCTCTACGCCCGCGAGGGTGTCAACCCCATGTCCGGCTGCCTGTGGTCCTTCCTGCCCTTCCCCATTCTGATCGCTCTGTACTACATCATCCGTACCCCCCTGCGCTACTTCATGTCCCTGTCCAACGAGGCCATCGCCAAGATCACCGAGCTGGCGGTGTCCCTGGGCTATGTCTCCGGCGCCGAGGGCCAGGCCGCGGCCTATGACCAGATCTATCTGGCCAAGTTCATCCATGACAACTGGAGCAGCTTCGACGGCAAGTTCGACGGCCTCATCGACCTGAACTACAACTTCCTGGGTATGGACCTGTCCTCTGTGGCCAAGGATCTGTTCAGCCAGTTCCCCTCCGGCGGCTGGCCCGTCATCGGCATTATGATCATGCCGCTGATCTCCGCCGCCCTGCAGTTCCTGATGACGCGCATCTCCATGAAGACCAACGGCAACAGCAATAACATGAACGGGTCTTCCAAGGCGATGCTCTACATGATGCCTCTGATGACGGTCTGGATGGGCTACATCCTTCCCGCCGCTCTGTGTGTCTACTGGATTGCCAACGCCGCCTTCTCCTGCATCCAGGAGCTGGTGCTGAACAAGCACTTCTCCAAGGTGCTGGACCGTGAGGAGACGGACAAGGAGCGCCAGAAGCGCGAGGCCCGCTACGCCAAGATGCAGGCTGCCCGCGAGAACTACAACCGTCAGCTGGAGCAGCAGTCCAAGGGCGGCAAGAAGCCCCAGCCCCAGCCCAAGAAGAAAAAGACCGGCGAGAGCACTACCGAGGCCGGTAAGGTGGGCAACCGTCCCTACGCACGGGGCCGCGCCTACCGCGAGGACCATTACAACGACTAAGGAGTTTTGTCTATGAGTTATATTGACGTAACGGGCAAGACTGAGGACGAGGCGCTGCGCAAGGGCCTTGAGCAGCTGGGAATGGACCGCGACGACGTGTCCGTCTCCATCCTGGAGCGTGCCAAGAGCGGCTTCCTGGGCATCGGCGCCACCCCCGCCCGTATCCGCATTACCTATGGCCCGGAGGAGGCCGATATCGAGGCTCCCACCGAGGTAAAGATCATTCCCGAAAAACCCGCCGCACCCAAGCCTGCCGAGAGCAAGCCCGNNGAGAGCAAGCCCGCCGCGCCCCGGCAGGATAAACCCCGCCAGGAGCGTTCTGACCGTCAGCCCCGCGCTGACCGTCAGGAGCGCGGTGAGCGCCAGCCCCGCGCCGAGCGGCCCCAGCGCCCCGCCGCCCCGGCCATTGACCTGCCGGAGTGCAGCGACGAGAACGCCCAGCGCATCACCGCCTTTGTCACCGGTCTGCTCCGCCATATGGACAGTGCCGCCGAGGTGAAGGTCTACGAAGTGGAGAAGGGCCGCTATAAGGTCCTTCTGGTGGGCGAGCACCTGGGCCAGCTGATCGGCCACCGCGGAGAGACGCTGGACGCCATCCAGCAGCTGACCAGCTATGCGGTCAACAGCGGCAGCGAGAATAAGCGCATCCGCGTTCAGATGGATGCCGAGAATTACCGTGCCCGCCGTGAGCAGAGCCTTGAGAGCCTGGCCCGCAAGGTGGCCGCCAAGGTGCAGAAGTACCGCCGCAGCGTGACGCTGGAGCCCATGAACGCCTACGAGCGTCATGTGATCCATGCCGCCCTGCAGGATGTCTCCGGTGTTACCACCTACTCCGTGGGCACCGAGCCCAACCGCCGCGTGGTCGTTTCCTATGACCGCACCACCGCCCGGTAAAACGATACAAAAAAGGAACACGCCGTACGGCGTGTTCCTTTTTTTGCTGCCGTGCGGCATCCAGCCCGCTGCGCCCCGTAAAACTTTGCTCTATTCAAAGCGCCCCTGTTGTGATACAATAAACTCCATCAAACGGAAAGGGGGCCGCGGCATGCTCAACCGCGCTTATGTGGAGATCACCAATGTCTGTAATCTGCGCTGTGACTTCTGTCCCGGAAATTCCCGGCCTCCGGCAGCCATGCGCACCGACGATTTCGCTCTGGCGGCCCAGAAGCTCCGGCGGATCACCTCATATATCTATCTGCATGTGATGGGCGAGCCTCTGCTCCACCCGGAGTTGAGCGGGATCCTGGAGATATGCCGCCGGCTGGAATTCCGCGTCTGCATCACCACCAACGGTGTCCTCCTGCCCGAAAAGCTGGATATCCTGCTGGCCTGTCCCGCGCTCCACAAGGTGTCCGTCTCTTTGCACGCCTACGAGGGAAATCAGATGGAGCGGTCCTTGACCGATTACGTTGCTGGCTGTGTCCGCAGCTGCCAGTCTCTGGCAGAACGCGGTGTCAACTGCGCCCTCCGTCTGTGGAACCGCGGCGCTCCCGCCCGGCTGAACCCGGAGATCGAGCGCATCATGGGTGAGCTCACCGGCCAGGACACCGCCCGCCTTCCCCAGGACAGGCTGGGCCACCGCCGCCTGGCGCCGAGGATCTATATCGAAAGCGCGGACCGCTTCTACTGGCCCGGTGATGAGCGCAATCAAGAAAGTGATGCCGAGTACTGTTACGGCCTCCGCCGCCAGATCGCCGTCCTCTGTGACGGCACGGTGGTGCCCTGCTGTCTGGACAGTGAGGGCCGGTTGGCGCTGGGCAATATCTTTCAGCAGAGCCTGGAGGACATTCTCAACTCACCCCGCGCCCTCCGTATCTGCCGCGGCTTCGACCGGCGCAGGCCGGCCGAGGAAATGTGCCGCCGCTGTAATTATGCGGCGCGGTTTAATGCGAACGGCAGATAAGAGCGAATAAACGAAATTCCGTTTGCGCGAATATGAGCGAGAAGAACGAGCGGCATAAGGGAAGAGAACAAGCGGTACAGGTGAAGGGCTGCACGGCCGGAAGCGGAGTGTCTGTACGATTTGGGGCGCGATGGGCTGTACAACTTGAAGTACAAGTGGTTATACAGGGATATGTTCAACAAGAAAGAGGAAAAGTCCATATACGATCTGTCGGCGCTGCCCACCGTCCTTCTGCCCTGGTACGACGCGGAAAAACGCTCGCTGTCCTGGCGGGATATCGTTACTCCGTACCGCACATGGGTGTCGGAGATCATGCTGCAGCAGACACGGGTGCAGGCCGTATTGCCCTATTTTCAACGGTTTATGGACGCTGCACCGGATATTCCCACGCTGGCGGAATTAACGGAGGAACGTTTGCTCGGCCTGTGGCAGGGCCTGGGCTACTACAGCCGCGCCCGCAACCTGCAGAAGGCGGCCCGCATAGTGACGGAGCAGTACGGCGGGTGTCTCCCGGACACATACAGCGAGCTCATAAAGCTTCCGGGAATCGGTGACTATACGGCAGGCGCGATTCTGTCTATCGCCTTTAATAAAGCCATTCCTGCCGTGGATGGCAATGCGCTGCGTATCGTGGCCAGGCTGACCGCTTGTCGTGATAATGTCCTCGACACAAGGACACATCAGCAGATACGCGCTGCTCTGTCCGCCGTCATGCCCCCGGATCGCCCCGGCGATCTCAACCAGGCGCTGATGGACCTGGGAGCCGGGATCTGCCTGCCGAAAAACCCGAATTGCGAGAGCTGTCCGGCCGCAAACCTTTGTGCCGCAAGGGCTGTGGGGATACAGGGGGAACTGCCCGTGCGGGAGAAAAACACCGCACGGCCCACGGAAGCCCGCACCGTTTTTGTCCTGACGCGCCCCGATGGCCACACAGCGCTGTGCCGCCGCCCGGAAAAGGGCCTTCTGGCCGGACTGTGGGAGTTACCCAACGTGCCGGGAGAATTGACGGAAACCCTTGTGGCACAACAGCTTTCGGACTATGGACTGAGGATCTCCCAGTGGAAAAAGTCGCTCCGCGCCGTGCATCTTTTCACCCATCGACGCTGGGAAATGACCGGCTGGCTGCTGACTGTGGAGGGCGACGGGCCGCGGGAATGGGTATGGGTGGACGAAAAAACGTTAAAAAGCAAGGCGATACCCTCTGCATTCAAGGCGTTTACCGCCGCCCTGGACGCGGAAAAAGCCGGAAAAATACCGGAATGACAGCGAAAAAAACGGAATAAAAATGGAATAAAAAGCGAATAAAAGGCGAAAAAAGCGGAACAGAAATGGAACAAAAGCGGAACAGACCGGAATAAGACCGGAA
>CAVGEC010000055.1:0-11117 GCA_963628195.1 Bacteroidaceae bacterium | reverse complement strand
TGAAGATGGTGTCGCGCGGGGTCTCGGCGAACTGGCCGAGGAAGGCGAAGTTCACGGCGCCGTCGGGCACGACCTTCGGGCGGTCGCCGTAGGCGCGCGGCATGAAGAAGGCGTCGATATACGGCATCATGACGGGCACGGTGTTGGCGCTGTTCTCCGCCATATCCTCGATCTGCTCCACGGGTACGCCGAGGTGGTAGAGCCACTCCATGCAGATCTCCTTGCCGGTACACTCACGCATGGGCTTCTTGACGAAGTCGCCGGGCTTGTCGGTGAAGAGGGAGTAGACCCACACGAGGCAATGGTCCTTGGGCTGCTCGCGGAACTGCGGCTGGCGGTTGATCGTCCAGCTCATGAGCCAGCTGGAATCCTTCACGGTCACGATGCCGCCGGTGACGACCTTGCCGGAGAACGGGTCGCGCTTGCAGATGTTCTTGATATAGGGGATGATGCGCTGGTCGAGCGTCTCGACGGTGGCGCTCATCCAGTTGGTCTGCTCGGGATCGTAGCAGAATTTGTCGGGATGGCCGAAGGCGGGGTCCTGCGCGGCGATCTTGCGCCACATGTCCCAGCCGCCGCCCTCCTTGATCTCGGTGTTGTAGGGGGCGGGGGTGTTCTGGCTGCCCATGGAGGAGTTCTCCACGCAGCCGCCGTTGGTGATGAACACCAGGTCGTTCTCCGTCAGGTCGATGCCGCCCTTTTCGCCGTTTTCGATGACGTCGATGCGCTTGGCCAGCTTGTGTGCCGGATCGGAGCAGTCGAACTCCACGTTGGTCACCTGCACGCCGAAGTGGAACTGTACGCCGAAGCCCTGCAGATACTTGACCATAGGCAGGATCATGGACTCATACTGGTTGTACTTGGTGAAGCGCAGGGCAGTAAAGTCGGGCAGGCCGCCGATGTGGTGGATATACCGCTGGATATACAGCTTCATCTCCAGCGCGCTGTGCCAGTTCTCGAAGGCGAACATGGTGCGCCAGTACAGCCAGAAGTTGCTGTTAAACACTTCGTCGTCGAAGAAATCGGTGATACGCTTGTCCTGCAGCTCCTCGTTGGGGGTGAAGAACAGCTTCATGATCTCCATGGCGCCCTTATCGGAGATGTCGAACTTGCCGTCGGTGTGGGCATCCTGTCCACGATTTTCGGTGGCGCGGCACAGGGAGTAGTTGGGATCGGCCTTGTTCAGCCAGTAGTACTCGTCCAGTACGCTGACGCCCTCCGTCTCGATGGAGGGGATGGAGTGGAACAGATCCCACATGACCTCGAAATGGTTGTCCATCTCACGGCCGCCGCGCATGACGTAGCCGATGTTCTCAAACTTCCAGCCGTCGCAGGCGCCGCCGGCGGTGGGGCCCTTCTCCAGAATGTGTACGCGCTCGCCCTTCATCTGGCCGTCACGCACCAGATAGCAGGCGGCAGTCAGCGCTGCCAGGCCGCTGCCGACGATATAGGCGGATTTGTTGTCCACGCCCTCCGGCTTCCTGGGACGGGCAAAAGCTTCATAGTTGCCGCTGGAATAATACATAACTCATACCTCCTGTAAACTGTATGTTTTCCTTTGATGATGAAAGCATACATCCGCTGAAAAAATTGTTCAATAAACAGAAAAACACCGGTGATAAGTTTTTTATCACCGGTGCGGCAAGTGTTCAGTTTTTTATCATTCCGCCTTGTTTGATAAGGATTTGTCGGTACGCAGGCGCTCCAGCGCGGCTCGGACGCTGCCGTGGATCACCTGCTCCAATCTGTTCACGATCAGCTGCGGATCGCCCTTCATGTCGTTTTTTACCCAGTCCAGCATTAAGCCCACAAACATATATTTGTACAGAGTGGCGATAAAGGCCTTGTCCTCCGGACGGACGGACATGCCCTGGGCCTGCTCCTCCACCACGTCCTCCAGCAGCCGGTAGGTGACTTGATAGAGATAGTTCTCCACCTGTTCCCGGCTGACGGAGCGATAGACGTTCAGAATGAAGGGCTTGTTGTTCAGGACCTCCTGAAATATCTGCAAAAGGCCCTGCTGCCACGTCTCATACGTCTTTTTTCCCGCCAGAGCGCGGCTGGCGTCCTCCTGACAGCACCATTCCACCAGATCGTAAATGTCCTTGAAGTGGTAGTAGAAGGTCATGCGGTTGATGCCGCAGTCGTCGGTGATGTCGCTGACGGTGATCTTGTGCAGCGGCTTTTCCAGCAGCAGCTTTTTCAGTGATGCTTCCAGCGCACGCTTGGTGACTTGAGACATGATGCATCCTCCCTTGCCAGACGGTACGGATATTATACACGGCGCGGCTGGATTTTGCAAGGCGGCATACCCCGCAGGAGGGGTTCTTGACAACCGGCGGATTTCCAGATACACTATCAAAAAACGGTGCATGGGAGGCACAGCACATGGAGAATAAGCTTATCCGCAGCAAGTGGTTTTTGTATCTGACCGAGTTTTTCGCCGGCATGTCCGTCATGGCAGTGGAGCTGGGCGCCAGCCGTCTGATGGCCCCGTATTTCAGTTCCTCTCAGATCGTCTGGACGGTGATCATCGGCGTGATCATGATCGCTATGGCCGTGGGAAATATCTGGGGCGGCAGCATGGCGGATAAGAGCAAGTCGCCGGACAAGCTCTATGCCCGCGTCATCATCGCCGCCATCTGGATCGCGCTGATTCCCTTTGCGGGCCGCTGGCTTATTGCGGGCGTTTCGTTTCTGTTGGCCACATTTGTGACGAAAAACTTCCTTGTCTGGGCGGCGTTGGCCGCCTGCCTGGTGATATTCGCCTTCCCCTGTGTGCTGCTGGGCACAGTCACGCCGTCGCTGACCAAGTTCACCGTAGATAATCTGGACGATACCGGCAAGACCGTGGGACGGCTCAATGCGTTGAATACCATAGGCAGTATCATCGGTACCTTCGTGCCCACGTTCCTCACGATCCCGGCGGTGGGCACGGCGGCCACGTTCCTTATCTTTGCTGGCGTGCTGGCCGCTATCGGCATTGCCTACTTCGTTTTTGAGCGGAAAAAGACCGTCACCGGGATCATCGCCGCGGCGGTGATCGCCGGCCTGTGCTTTGCGCTGCCCACTTATAGCTTTGCTTTCTGGGAGAGCGATCTGACGCTGGAGGACGAGTCCATCTACAACTATCTGCAGGTCAAGGACGATACCCATCGGACAACGCTGTCCACTAACGTGCTGTTCGGCGTACAGTCCGTTCAGAGCAAGGACGAGGAACTGACGGGGATGTACTATGATTACGCTTTGGCTGCGCCCTGTATGGCCGGTATGGACGGCGCGGATAACGCCGGACGCAGTGTGATGATTCTGGGCATGGGTTCCGGCACCTACGCGGGCTACTGCACCCGCTATTTTCCCGGTGTCGCCGTGCAGGGAGCAGAGATCGACGGCAAGATCGTCGATATCGCCCGCCGGTATTTTTCCCTGCCCGGTGAGGCAGAGGTGGCTGTGGCCGACGGCAGGGCCTATTTGACGGCCTCGGACCGGCTGTACGATGTCATTATGGTGGATGCCTATCAGGACATTACCATCCCTTTCCAGCTGTCCAGCCGTGAGTTTTTCGAGGAGGTAGCCGCCCACTTGAAGCCGGAGGGCGTCATGGTGGTGAATCTCAACATGACCTCCCGCGAGAACGGCTCCATCAATGAATATCTCTGTGACACTATGGCCAGCGTGTTCAGGTACACCTATTTGGCTGATGTGCCCGGCAACACCAATACGGAGGTGTTCTGCACCAATGCCGACGGTCTGTTGGAACGATTTGACGCCAGTCGGGCCGGCCTGCGGAATAGCCGCTACGCCGCCATGATGGACAGGGTGGCCGGAGAGCTGACCGCCTACACCGGCGGAGACTGTATCCTCACCGACGACAAGGCGCCGGTGGAGGTCCTGGGCATGCGCGTTTTGGACGAGTTGATCGCCGACGAGCTGGAGTATTACAAGAGCAGCTTCACCCTGCAGGAGATCCTTGGCATGCTGGGCTGACGGCCTGCGCAGCATAAAAACTGCCCTGCGGGGCAGTTTTTTGCGCCCCGGCTGCGGCAGACCTTGACAAGGTAAGGCGGCGGGGATATGATACGTTTATCGGACGGCGCAGCCGCCGAAAATCAATACTCCAAAGGAGACGTTTTTGAAACACAAAAACATGTTACCGGAGCGTGTGGCCTGACCGGGAGGTCTGGTAAATCCACACACGCCATTCCTCCCGCAAGAAACCATATTCTTCCGGAGGAAACACCATGAACCGAGAAAACAAACGCAAGACATTTGAGAAAGGCTATTACAAGACGCATGCCTGCCGTGACAGTTTTACCTGCAAAGTATGTGACCGCCTGGTGACGCCGGAGAACGCGGGCAGCGACCACCGTAACCACTGTCCTAACTGTCTCTCCAGCCTGCATGTGGACATTGAGCCCGGTGACCGGGCATCCGACTGCGGCGGCATTATGGAGCCGGTGGCGGTATGGGTGCGCAGGGGAGGCGAGTGGGTCATCATTCACCGCTGCAGGCGCTGCGGAGCGCTGAGCTCCAACCGCGTGGCGGCGGACGATAATCCCATGAAGCTGATGTCCATCGCCATGAAACCCCTGTGTGATCCGCCGTTCCCGCTGGAACGCATTCAGGAGATGACTGACCTCATGGCGGGCGATGGCCGTATGAAGTGAACTCGGTACAAAAAGAAAAAGCAGCGCCCGCGGGCGTTGCTTTTTCTTTGCCGTCTGTGCTATAATAGCCGCACTACAGAGAAGCGAGGATATGTCATGGATGCAGTTATACTTAAGCATATAGATAAATCCTATACTACTTACAGCACCGATATCGTACTCACCGGCGAGCAGCGGCCCTGCCGTACCCGCCAGGTACTGCGGGACCTGTCGCTGACCGTACCCGCCGGGCAGATCACCGTCATTGTGGGCCGCAGCGGCTGCGGCAAGAGCACCCTGCTGAAGCTGTTGGCCGGACAAGAGCAGCCTGATGCCGGCGAGATAGTACTGCCGGAGGGCTGGCACAGCGCTATGCTCAGTCCGGCTCCTTATGTCATTACCTGGACCAGCGTCCAGCGAAACGTGGCTATGGCCTGCGGCGTGGGCAGGACGCCGGAGGAGCGCTATGAGCGCTCCAGTGATTTCGTGCGGCTGGTTGGCCTGGAGGAGTACGCCGACCTGACGCCGGCGGAGCTGTCCACCGGCATGAAGCAGCGCCTGGGCCTGGCCCGCGTGCTGGCCGGACAGGCGGAGCTCCTGCTGATGGACGAGCCGTTCGCCTCGCTGGATTTCCTTACCCGTGGGGAACTGCAGAGTCAGCTGCTCTCTATCCAGCAGGAGATGCCCCGTACCATCATTCTGGTGACACATCAGCTGGAGGAGGCTCTGCTGCTGGGGCAGAAGATCGTCGTCATGCACCCGGACAGCACCATCCGGCAGTTTGATCTGTCCGATCTGCCCTATCCCCGTGATCTGGAGACTCCGGCCCTGCGGCGGCTGAAGGAACAGATCACAGACCAGTGCCGTCTGCCCTCTGCGCTGTGAACAAAAGCATCCCCCGCGGCAGCGGGGGATGCTTTTTGTACTGTTTATGTGCTGAAAGGGGACGGAAGGGCCTGCGCCGCGGCGTAGTACATAGCGCCCACAGCCTGGCCGAACTGGGCCACGGTGACGCCTTGCTCCGCCAGTGAGCGCATCAGCGGTGTGCAGGTCAGATTTTCGTCGGCGGCCTCCAGACACAGGGAGGGCGCTATCTCCCGGCAGCCCTCTTGCAGCAGGCGGAAACATGCCGGCTCCTTTACGAAACGCCCGAACAGATACCGAACCGCTGTCTGCGGCAGCAGCAGCGGCGCCATCTCCCGGCTGATCTGTCCGATGTGCCGCCCCACCCGGCGGAATACCTCCTGCGCGGCGCCGCTGCCCTGTGCCGCCAGGGCCATCAAGTGTGCCAGACAGGCCTTCCGCAGTTCCGAGGGAACAGTCAGCAGACCTCCCCGCGTCTCCGTGAAACCGTCCAGCAGAGAGGGATCGATGTCCCAGGCCAGTCGGAATGCTGCCGTTTGCCCAAGATACCGCCGTGCCCCCGGCAGGCCGGAATTTTCGTTTCGTGTGCTGCGCAGGTCGTCCGGCGGCAGTTCTCGCTGGGGGAAGTTGCCTATGTCCAGCAGAAAGTCGTAGAGTTCCATGGGCATTTCCGGGATACGTCCGTCCGGGGCCAGAAAGCCCATGCCGAAGTCTGTGCCCAGTGCGTGGGCGATCACGCCGCCGCTGAAGTCCGGTGTTCCCGCCCAGGCCAACTCCGCAGCCGCCGTGAACGCCGCGATGTGACCGTCATTGGTCATGTGCAGCGCTGCGTCCTCGCGGCAAAGGGGCCGCAGCTGCTCCAACAGGCCGCCCAGACCGGCAAAGGCCGTTTCATAGTTGATGTCCGGATTGTCCCGCATGCCCTTGGTCTTAGGGCTCTCGCCGCCTACGATGCGATCCCGGATGACTACGTCCGGAAAGCTGACGCCCAGCACGTCTATAGGCAGGCTGCGGCTCTCCGCCACGGCTCCGGCCATGAGGGCATCAGAGGCGTCCTTTTCCAGCGCCTGCCGCAGTGCCGGTGTCACGCCTGCTGCGCAGCAGGCCAGAAGCCTTACCAGCAGCACGATAGGCCGCGTGATGCCCTCCGCGGTGGGGCTGGAGGAGGGATCCCAGTCGTACTCCTTCACGCACACCAGATGCCCATCCACTGCCAGTGCCGCCTTGATATCCGTACCGCCGATATCGATGCCGCAGCACACGCCGCGGCCGCACTGCTCTGCGGTCTGCCGCAGCCGCGCCGTCAGCGCGCCCGGCATCGTTTTAGGCAGCGGGGCGGGGGAGTAGTCTCCGCTGTCCCGCATGGCAAAGGCGAAGCGTCCGCCGCCAAAAGCGCGGCACAGCCGATCCGCGATGTTGATGACCTTGCCGTATCCGCTGCGCTCTGTCTCGTGTACACGGAACAGACCGTCCAGTTCCGCCAGCAGCGCTCTGGCCGCCGTCTCGTTCCCGTCCAGATAGAACGCCATCTCCCGTCCGCTGCAGGCGGATAGAGTGTTGTATACGCAGGCGGTCACATATTGCAGAACAAAGCGCCGCTCCTCGTCGCTGTGCCAACGAGGGAGGGGCAGGGAAAAGTCCCGCTTCGTGCCGTCGCACAGCGTCAGCTGTACGGTCACATTCACTGCGTCCGCCATGGCGGCGCAGCCGGCCCGCATATCCGTCAGCCACACCGGCTGTCCGTTCTGTGCCTGTTTCAGCCATTGCTCCAGCATATCTGTCTCCTTCTCAAAAAGGAAGCGCCGCCGCAGCGGCGCTTCCTTGTGCTTACAGAACGTGTACTTCTTCCGGATCGAATACCAGGCAGCATTCCTCGCCTACCTGATAGATGCGCTTGTTCTTGGGATTGTGCTCAGCCAGCTTTACCAGTGTATCGCCCACCATCACATGGTAGTTCTGGTAGCTGCCCATAAAGCAGCTGACCACCACTTTGCAGGGCAGGCCGCCTTCTGGGGCCAGGTGGCCGGATTCCGGCCGCAGCACCACGGTGTATTCCTTGCCGCTCTCCAGGTCGCCGCGCCCGGCAATGGGCATCTCATGGCCCTCGATGTTCAGCAGGGCGTGGGTGCCGTTGTGGCCGCTCATGGTGCCCTTGAGGAAGTTGGCCTCGCCGATAAAGTCCGCCACGAACTCGTTTACCGGATGGTAGTAGATCTCCTGGGGCGAGCCCATTTGCTCTACCACGCCGCCCTTCATGATGATGATATTGTCGGACAGGGCCATGGCCTCCGACTGATCGTGGGTGACGTAGATGGCGGTGATGCCCACCTCCTGCTGGATGCGCCGGATCTCCGTCCGCATGGATACGCGCAGCTTGGCATCCAGGTTGGAGAGGGGCTCGTCGAACAGCAGTACGCTGGGTTCGATGACCAGTGCGCGGGCCAGCGCCACGCGCTGCTGCTGTCCGCCGGACAGCTGGTTGGTCATACGGCCCTCCATACCCGTCAGCTCCACCAGGTCCAGGATGCGCATCACGCGTTCCTTGATCTCGTCCTTGGGGACCTTCCGCAGCTTCAAGCCGTAAGCCACGTTGTCGAATACATTGTAATGGGGCAGCAGAGCGTAGCTCTGGAACACCATTGCTGTGTCGCGCTTGTTGGGTGTCAGTTCGTTGATGGCCTCGTCGCCCAGATAGATCTCGCCCTCGTCGGGGCTTTCAAAGCCCGCGATCATGCGCAGGGTGGTGGTCTTACCGCAGCCGGAAGGCCCCAGCAGCGTCACAAAGCTGCCCGGTTCGATGGTCAAAGAGGTATCCTTCACGGCGTAGAAATCCTTGCCGGTCTTGGGGTCCTGATAGATCTTGGAGATGTGCTCCAGACGGACGCCTTTTTTCACTTTTTCCATGGTTTACTCCTCCTTGAGCTTTCTGCTGGTGCCGAAATACTTCATGAACAGGTTCATCAGCAGCACCGCGCCGTAGGTGATGACGATCAGAATGGTGGCGAAGGCGCAGGCCAGACTGTACGAGCCCTTTTCGGCAAACTCGTTGATCTGCACGGTGATGAGCAGGAACTGCGGCGTCACCAGCAGGATGATGGCGGAAATGGCGGTGATACTGCGGACGAAGGACGTCACCAGACCGCTGAGGAAGGAATCCTTGATCAGCGGCAGCGTCACGGTCATGAATACCTTAAAGCTGTCCGCGCCCATGTCGTAGGCCGATTCCTCGATGGACTTGTCGATTTGCCGCAGGGCGGAGATACCGCTTCGCGTGCCTGTGGGCAGCGAGCGCACCACAAACACGATGATGAGTATCAGTCCCGTGCCGTACAGGCCCTGCAGGAAGCCGGTGTGGAACACGCCGCCGGAGAAGCCCCGGATGTAGCCCACGCCCAGCACCGTACCGGGCACGGCCATGGCCAGCATGGACACCGCCTCGATGAAGCCCTTGGTCTTGAAGTTCCGCTTTACCACCAGGTACGATATGATCATGCTCAGCAGCGCCGTGATAGGTGCGGAGATAAAACTCAGCACGAAGGAATCACGGAAGGCCTGGAACCCGTGGTAGCGGGTGAACACCAGCTCGAACCACTTGGTGGTCAGCGGGAAGAACTTGAAGCCCCAGGTGGGGAAGAACGCGCCGATGGGCACGCAGATATACATGAGGATGACGAACACGGCGGCCAGGGTGCACAGGATGGTCAGCGGCGTTTTCACGCTCTTGTCCTCAATGAGCATCCGGGCGCGGGAGGCCTTGCCGGTGAGGGTGGCGGCCGTCTTGCGTTCCAGATAGTACTTCTGCACGATGAACATGGCCAGCGTGATGCACAGCAGCACCACGGCCATGGCAGCGGCGCCCGGCTTGTCGTAGGAGCCGGTGATCTGCAGGTAGATGGTGGTGGCCAGCGTATCATAGGAACCGCCGATGATCATGGGGTTGGCGAAGTCGGCGATGGACTCTATGAACGTCACCAGGAACGCGTTGCCCAGGCCCGGCAGGATCAGCGGCATCGTCACGCTGGTAAATACCTTCCAGCGGCTGGCGCCCATGTCGCGGGCCGCTTCCTCCAGCGAGGGATCGATGTTTTTCAGCAGGCCCTTCAGCATCATGTAGCACACCGGGAAGAACGTCAGCGTCTGCACGATAACGATGCCCCAGAAGCCGTATACGCTATTGTCGTAGATGCCCAGCAGGAAGCGGGTGATGATGCCCGCCTTGCCGAACAGCATGATCATGGACAGGGACAGCACGAAGGGAGGGGAGACCACCGGCAGCATGGATACCACCTTGAACAGACCGCCCACGAATTTGTTCATGCGGACATAGACCTCCACATACGCGAACAGCAGGCCGATCAGCGCCGACAGGATGCCCACCAGGAAGCCTACCTTCAAAGTGTTGGTGATGGCGGTGGTGAAGGTGGGGATCTTGAAGATGCGCTGGAATATGGAGAAGCCGAACGTGCCGTCACCCACGAAACTATCCACCAGCAGTATGGCCAGCGGGTAGAGGATAAACAAAGTCAGAAACGTAATGAGCACGACGATGGTGGTCACCATGATGGGATCGGCCATCAGTTTTTTCCGGTCCAGCATTGCGCTTTGAGTTCTTGCCATGAGCAGCTCCTTTCTCATCCCGAAAGGAATGGTAAGTTAGAATAAACGGTCAGGTAGAGTAAAAAGAACGAACGGGGCGGCGGCCATAGCCGCCGCCCCGCATAAACTCGCTGGGAAATGCTTCAGATCAGATCGAGATTACTCGGTCTTGAAACGATCTGCACCGGTGTCGGCGCCGGAGCTGGCCAGAGCGGCCATAACTTCCTCAACATAAGTGGTGGTGTTGTCCTTGGCATCCTGGAAGTCATACTTCATGACGTTGTCGGGATTCAGGCCGAACTCGGCAGCCTGAGTGGGCTGCTCGGCGTTGTCGATGACCAGGAACTGATAGGAGCCATACTGAGCGGCCAGCTCAACGCACTCCGGGGACAGAGCGTACTCGATCCACAGCTTGGCGGCGTTGGGGTGGGCAGCGCCCTTGAAGATGGCGGTAGCGCCGACCTCGAAGGAGGTGCCGCTGGAGGGGATCACCAGACTCACGTTGGTGTAGCCGTTGTCCACGATCTGGGTGATGCCGTCATGCAGGAAGCCGATGCCCACGATGCACTCACCGGTACCAACGTTCTTGCTGGGGCCGGAGCCGGACTTGGTGTAGACCTCGATGTTCTTGTCCAGGTCGACCAGGTACTGGATGCCCTCGTCGTGGCCGTACTTCTGGATCATGGTGTTGACGACCAGCTTGGCAGTACCGGCGGTGTTGTAGTTGGACAGCCAGATCTCGCCCTTGTACTCGTCCTTCAGCAGGTCAGCCCAGTCAGCGGGCGCTTCCTGATTCAGGCGGGCCAGCTCGTCGGTGTTGACCATGAAGCCCAGGATGCCCTTATAGATACCGAACCAGTTGTTGTCGGCGTCCTTGTACATGTCGCTGATCAGGTGGGAAGCGTTGACAGCCTCATAGGGCTCCAGCAGGCCTTCCGCGGCGCACATGTTGTAGGGATCGGTGGTGCCGCCGAACCAGACGTCGGCGGAGGGGTTGCCGTTCTCTTCTTC
>CAVGEC010000054.1:0-11163 GCA_963628195.1 Bacteroidaceae bacterium | reverse complement strand
GTGCTGGGCGGCAGCTCGACAATGCCGGTACTGGGAAGCCGTGGAAGCTCCGGAGTCCAAATGCCGGTACTGGGTGGAAGCACGCTAAAAATGCCGGTACTGAAATAAAGAAGGGCGCGAGGTATACCTCGCGCCCTTTGGTTATTCGTCTGCGATTTTGACAAAGCCGAAGTTGACAGCGGGGGTATCGGCGGGTATAATGGGCATATCGTAAATGGGCGGGAGGAACACGTTATGCTGAACGAAAAGGATATGCAGGCGGTATCGGAGTTGGTAGACGAGAAGATCAGTGCATCGGAAAAACGAATGTCTGAAATGATCGACGACCGTATCAGCGCGTCGGAACGGCGGATGCAGGTGTTGATCGAGAACACGGTATCGCCCAAGTTCGATCTCGTGATGGAGGCGCTGGACGGCATCCGAGAGCAGCTCGTACCGCGCTCTCGCGTTGATGACCTTGAAGACGAGGTAAAGTTCCTGAAGGTTGTTGTGCGGCAGATGTCTGAGCGCATGGCCGCGCTGGAAAAGGCTAACTGAATAGAGAAGCCGGAGAGCTTAGGCTCTCCGGCTTTATGCGTTCATTTTGTAGTCTATTGATATCAGGGCCACCGTACTGACTGATGATCAACGCGGCCAGCTTGGGGTTGGGGTTCTTGATCTTCACAGGGTATTGCAGCTTTTTCTCATAGACAAACATGGCTCAGTTCCCCTTTCCGTCCCACGGCCACGGATCGTTCAGCCACTTGTAGCTGCCCGGCGTGATATCTGTCTGCATCAGCGGCCCGCACTTCTCCTGATAGGTTTTTCGTCCTTCCTGCCCTAATCGGATGTACGACCAGTACAGTTCCAGTGCCTGCTGATCGTCTGCATGGGTGGTAAGATATAACCCCAATTCGTCGATGGCAAAATCCAGCGCCATCAGCTCCAGCAGAGGTCCATCCACTTGCGGGAAGCGGGAGCGTAATTCTTTTTGGAACGGCAGATCCAGGCCGGGGAACAGCGTTCCCTGCCGTAAGGCCTCCTGGTCATCGTAGCGTACGGGATCCGCTCCCTGCACCGCTACATAGGGGAAGGCCAGCGCACCGCAGGACGGCAGCTGTCCGGTGCCCTCGCCGCAGGCAGGCTGCGTTTCAGCCTGTGCCGCTTGTACCGTCTTTGATCTCTCAGTATACAAGAGAGTTTCCTCCTTTTTGTCGGTAGTAGAGCCGTTCACAGCGGCTCGATACATCCTATGCCCGCCGTCCGGACGGCGGCACTGCCCAAGTCAAAGAAAACCGTTTTCATTTCTGCCGTATTGTGCTACAATACTATTGTAGCACATACACTCTCCCGTAGGGGAGGGATATTCCTTGATCGTTCTGGTGCGAAAAAAATACATGCTGTCAGCCGTGGCTGCTGCAGCCCTGTGCGCCGCGCTGCTGTGTCTGCCGCGTTCGGCGGTGGTTGCGGTTTCCGGTCAGCTTTCTCCGCAGCGGATGGTCATTCTGGATGCCGGTCACGGCGGAGCGGATGGCGGGGCGGTGTCGGACAGCGGCGTGACCGAAAGTGGTCTGAACCTTGCGATCACCCGGCGTCTGGCCGGTGTGCTGACATTTTGCGGCCGTACGGTGCTGTTGACGCGAGCAGGGGAGGCCTCCCTCTGCGACGATCCTGCTGCCGATCTGCGCCGACAAAAAGTATCCGATACACAGAACCGCGTAGCGCTGATCAACAGCTATCCGGATGCCCGTCTCATCAGTATCCATCAGAACACCCTTCCAGGCCATCCGGGTGTTAAAGGTGCGCAGGCATTTCACAACGGAAAAGGAACGGCCGATACACTGGCCCAATACGTCCAGCAAGCGCTGAATATTGCCGTCAACGAACGGGAAAAAACTGCCTCACGCATCAGTGACAGCATTTACTTGATGAAGCACGTCACCTGTCCGGCGGTGCTGGTAGAGTGCGGGTTCCTGTCAAGTCCGGAGGAAACGGCGCTGCTGCAGGAGCAGGACTATCAGCTGACCATAGCCGCCGCCATTGCGGCAGGCTTTTGCCAATACTGTACAAATGAGGGATGGAAATGAAAGCAAAGACCGTTTATTTCTGCACGGAGTGCGGCAGTGAGAGCCCGCGTTGGTCGGGCCGCTGCACTGTCTGCGGGGCATGGAATTCTATGGTGGAGCAAGCCGCCGAGCGGCTATCGAAAGGCAGTAGAGGCAACCGCCCACAAACAGATGTAAAGGTATCACGCATTACAGATATGCAAGCGGACGAGGAGATTCGTTTTTCCACCGGTATGGGTGAGTTGGACAGAGTGCTTGGCGGCGGTGCGGTCAAGGGATCTTTGGTGTTGGTAGGTGGTGCGCCCGGTATCGGCAAATCCACGCTGATGCTGCAGATCTGCCAGCAGCTGGGCCAGTTCGCCAAGGTGTTGTATGTATCCGGTGAGGAATCTACCCGCCAGTTGAAGCTGCGGGCTGAGCGGCTTCATGTGGACAGTGAAAACCTGTTCGTTCTGTCCGAGACGCGTCTGGGTGACGTGTTGGAGTGTGTCAGCAAGGAACAACCTGACATTCTCATTGTGGATTCTATCCAGACGCTGTATAACGAAGAACTGGATTCTCCTGCCGGCGGCGTTGGCCAGGTGAAGGACTGTACCATGGCGCTGATGCAGCTGGCGAAAGGGCAGGGTGTCACTGTTTTTGTCATTGGCCATGTGAATAAAGAGGGCTCTATTGCCGGCCCCAAAGTTCTGGAGCACATGGTGGACTGTGTGCTGTATTTTGAGGGAGACCGGCATATGACGTACCGTATTCTCCGTGCGGCGAAAAATCGCTTTGGCGCCACCAATGAGATCGGTGTGTTCGAGATGCTGGACAGCGGCCTGCGCCAGGTGGAGAACCCCTCGGAGATGCTGCTCTCCGGACGCCCTGCCGACGCCTCCGGTACCTGTGTTACCTGCGTCATGGAGGGTGCGCGTCCCGTTTTGGCGGAGGTGCAGGCTCTGCTGGCCCCCTGCGCAGGCGCAAGGCCCCTGCGCAGCAGCAACGGCTTTGACTATAACCGCGCCGCTATGCTGTTGGCGGTGCTGGAAAAGCGCGGCAGCTTGAAAGTCAGTCAGTGCGACGCCTATCTGAACATCATCGGCGGATTGACTTTGGATGAGCCTGCTGCCGATTTGGCTGCCGTAGTGGCCATTGCCTCCAGTTATCTGGACAAACCCGTTCCCGGCACCATGGCCGCGGTAGGGGAGGTGGGACTCTCCGGCGAGATCCGCAGCATCACTCACATGGAGCAGCGCTTGTCTGAGGTAAAGCGTCTCGGCTTTACACAGTGTATGGTGCCGTCCCACAAGGTCAAAGATCTTAAGGTTCCTGCCGGTCTTGAACTACTGCCGGTGGAGAATACCTCCCGTGCCCTGCGTCTGCTGGCCCAGGGGAAATAGGCAGATAGTGGACGCAGGGATGCTTGGCGCTGGGTTGGCCGACCGCATTGTCGCAGGTATCCAGCGTGCATATACCGTCCTGCTGCCAATAACAACTATCGGTACAGGGGATCATACCATCACTCCTTTGCGGTAGTTTGGCCGGTGATGACCTGTTCTATGAAAGTAACTGTTACTGTCGTGTAACCCTTTTGTAATTGACATTTTTTGGCGTTTTGGTATATTTTCTGTAGTGAAAAGCAACGGTATCGGCAAATTTAAGGAGGGACCGGTATGAAACGCAAAATGCTTTCCGCTATTTTTGTTATCGGTATTTTTATTGCAGTATATCTGATCATGAGCCTTGCTGTTCCTGGCTTCCGTGTCAAGTTAGAGGCGGCCCCGGCCGTGGTTTTTTGGGAGAATCTCAAGATCATCTGGCCCTTTAAGGCGGCCGTTTCGCTGATTGCGGCGGTACTGGTTGGTATCCTTCCTCTGGTGGTAGGAAAAAAGAAATAAGACAGCACCCCGGCGCGTCTGCGCCGGGGTGCTATATGTCTTCTATTTTTTCTTTTTGTCAATGGGCTTGCCGTCTATGCCTACAGGGCCTTTGCCGTTGATGGCGCGGTAGTGGTTCAGCTTGTCCACGCGCTTTTGGCGCTTCAACTGCTTTTCCTTCTCCTTGGCTTTCTGGGCGGCAGCCTTTTTGTCTGCCTCTTTCTTTTTGCGATATTCAGCTTTCTGGGGATCTTCGTCCTCCACCAGATCTTTGTACTTCTCCGGATGGCGCGCCCAGTCGATACGGTAGATAGTCAGCGAGACAAATAGAATCGCGCCCACGGCGATCATCCCGTAAAAAATGATGTTCCACAGCATAGCAGCACCCTCCCAAACCTGTTTTGCTCAGTATACCGTAAAACCGGCGGCAATGCAAGAAGTTTTGCGGCAGGGAGGAGGCTGTATGGAATTTGCGGTTGTTTTTTGTGCCGGCAGGGGGTATAATGGGCCCGTCAAAAGATGGTTTCCGGGGAAATGGGAGCCAAAAACGGAGGTAAAAGGAAATGTTTACATCTTTTAAGGAATTGGAAGCCTATGTGCTGGGCTGCGGCATGAAGAAGCGCATTGCTCTGGCTAATGCCCATGATGAACCGGCGCTGTCCGCCGTGGTCAATGCCCGCCGCAAGGGTGTGGTCGAGGGTACGCTGGTGGGCAAGAAGGACGAGATCATCGCCATGCTGCACGAGATGGGCGAGAGCGAGAACGACTACGAGATCGTGGATTTCGACGGCGAGGAGCTGGACGCCGCCAAGCTTACGGTGCAGCTGGTGCGCGAGGGTAAAGCCGATATCCCCATGAAGGGCATTCTGCAGACCTCCAACTTCGCCCGCGCCATTCTGAACAGAGAGACGGGACTGATCCCCGCCAGCGGCAAGCGTCTGGTGAGCCAGTGCGGTATCTTCGAGTATGAGGGCCGTTTCGTGATGATCACCGACGCCGCCATCAATATTGCTCCCGATGTGGATACCCAGATCGGCATTGTGGAGAATGCCCTGCCCGTGGCCAACGCCCTTGGCATCGAGTGCCCCAAGGTGGCCGTGCTGTCCGCTGTGGAGAACGTTACCGAGAAGATGCCCTCCACCGTCTCCGCCAAGGAGATCGCAGAGCGCGGTGTGCCCGGCTGCGTCATCTCCGGCCCTCTGGCGCTGGACGGCGCGATTTCCATGGAGTCCGTGAAGCACAAGGCCATCCATGATCCCGTGGCAGGTCAGGCGGACATTCTGCTGGTGCCGTATATCGAGATCGGCAATGTGCTGTATAAGGCTTGCACCTACATCGCCGGTAAGACCATGGCCAGCACCATCTGCGGTGCTTCCTGCCCGGTGGTCATCACCAGCCGCGCCGACACGCCGGACAGCAAGTACTACTCCATTCTGATGGCTGTTCTGCGCTGCCTGAAGGCGTAACATGGCCACCACACAGGACTATCTTGATTTCGTTCTGGAGCAGCTGCCGCCCCTGTGGGACATCCGCAGCAAAAAGATGTTTGGGGAGTACATGGTCTATCTGAACGATAAACCGATACTGGTTCTCTGCGACAACACGGTTTTCGTGAAAAAGCTGCCGGTTTTGGACGAAATTATGGTCAACGCTCCCTGCGGCTGCCCCTATGAGGGCGCCAAGGAACACTACATTCTGGACGTAGAGGATCACGACTTGACGAAACGCGTCCTCACGCTGACGGAAGTGGCCACACCTATTCCCAAACCCCGCAAAAAGGGGAGAGGGGAAAAGTGAACAGCGCAAGGGACGGCTCTCGCCGTCCCTTGGTTTTTTTATAAATCCGCTTGCAGCGATATGGAAGGACGTGTTACAATCAGAAGCAAGAATAATATTTTCAGATAAAAATGTGTGATTGACTTTACACTGTTACACTGATGGAAAAGCACACCCAAGAGTGAAGTATGCGACTGAAGTCCCATTACAATTATTGTAGGAAGGAGGGGCTTTGAAAAGATAGATGCAATTGAACAAAATAAAAATTTTGTTCAATTGCATGGAGGCAACAACCGCTTTCAGCCGTTTAAGGCCGATTTTCCCTTGGCTGACCACAGCGATGCGCTGCGACCGCCCCGGTGACCGGCAAACGGCTTTCGGTTGATCCGGTGCCGCGATATACCGCTGCACCGCTGTGCTTGCTCTCCACAGTCTGCTGCATTCAAAGCATACACTATGGACTACTGCCAAGATTCGCCCCAGCTGCTGCTGGATTTCCTCAGCTACCATGAGACCATCAAAGCACATTCTCAGCGCACTGTGGATGAATACTACTTGGATATGCGGAACTTTTTCCGCTATTTAAAGCGACAGCGCGATCCGTCTTTAGCTGGTAAAAATCTGGATGAGATCGACATTCGTGATATAGATATTGTCTTTATTTCCCGGATCACTCTAACAGATATTTATAGCTATCTGACCTACCTTAGTCGTGACCGTGTGCAGCACCAGAATAGTGAAAATTCTAACAAAGGTTTAAATTCAGCTTCTCGTGCCCGCAAATTGGCCACAATTCGCTCGTTTTTTAATTATATTTGCAACAAACGACATCTTTTGGAAGAAAATCCCTGCAAGGATGTGGATACACCCAAACAGATGAAGTCCCTCCCCCGCTATCTGACGCTGAATGAGTCCCTTTCCCTGCTGGAGAGTGTGGACGGTGCCAACCGTGAGCGTGATTACTGCATTTTGACGCTGTTTTTGAACTGTGGACTGCGGATATCTGAGTTGATTGGTTTGGACATCACGGATATTCACGGTGATGCCCTGCGTGTGCTGGGCAAAGGCAATAAAGTCCGAGTGGTTTATCTCAATCAGGCCTGCAAGGATGCACTTGCGCAGTATCTGACGGTGCGGCGTCCCATCACCGGCAAGGACAAAAACGCCCTATTCCTATCTGCCCAGAACAAGCGCATCAGCCGTTCTATGGTCCATGCCTTAGTGAAAAAACATTTGTCCGCCGCTGGTTTGGACAGTGAGAAATACTCCAGCCACAAGCTGCGCCACACCGCTGCCACACTGATGCTGCAAAACGGCGTGGATGTGAAGGCTGTGCAGGAAGTTTTGGGCCATGAGCACTTGAATACCACGGAGATATACACACACATCGACAACGAAGCACTGCGTGTAGCTGCAAAGGCAAATCCCTTGTCACATGTTAAAATGAAAGGGAAAATGAAGGATACTGACAGCAAAAAGGCGGAGGATTGACCTCCGCCTTCACCTTTACAGCATGTAGGTGCCCAGGATGTGCAGCACCCTGTATGCTTGGTATTCATAGGTACTCAAGGGCCGCCAATCCACATCTACACTGTGCGCCGCCACCAGTATTTTGGCAGGATCGCCGTCACTGCTGGACCGTACCACTACCGGTGAGTGCTGAAATACGTCTCCGCTGAAACGCAGCTGTATCACGTCTCCCAGCCGTGCACGGGAGAGGTCCTGTGTTTCCTGCGCGGCCGGTCCTACAGAACGTTCCTGCCGCACCAGAAAGTTGCGCAGATACTCCACTCCTGTCCAGGAGGGCGATTTGTCGTTGCTGTTGATGTAGTACCAACCAAATGTCGGTGTATAGTTCATCACGCCCGTACCGGCGTATATACATTGTGATGCATAATTTGTACAATCCCCGCCGATCTCCTCATAGTCGTAAAAAGACGGATTGCGGCCATAGGCCCAGCGATGGGCATAAATCACCGCCTGCACTCTGTCGTAAGGCCGAAAAAGCATATGACATCCCCCCGCGCCATCCTATGCACACATTCTCTTGTCGGTGTACGCAAAAACCTTGTCACTTTTTTATTCCTTGCGTTGACTTTACACATAAAATGCTTTATTCTATTTTCTTAGAATGACATGGAATGGAGGTTTCCCATGAATAAAGCAGAACTGTCCGGCGTGTGCCGCCAAATGCGCCGTGACATCATCAACATGACCGCCAATGCCGGCAGCGGTCATCCCGGTGGATCCCTGTCCGCCGTGGAACTGATGGCCAGCGTATTCTATAACCACATGCGCCTTGATCCTCAGAATCCCCGTTGGGAGAATCGTGACCGTTTTGTGCTCAGCAAGGGGCATGCTGCCCCCTGCTACTATGCGGTCCTGGCCGAACTTGGCTTTATCAGCCGGGATGAATTCAAGGATTTCCGTCAGCTGCACAGTATCCTGCAGGGCCATCCTGACTGCAAGAAGGTACCCGGCGTGGACGCCTCCACCGGATCTTTGGGCCAGGGCTGCTCTATCGCCGTGGGCATGGCACTGGGCGCTAAGATCCAGGGAAAGGACACCAAGGTCTTTACTCTGTTGGGCGACGGCGAATGCCAGGAGGGCCAGATCTGGGAGGCGCTGATGTCCGCTGCCCACTACAAGCTGGACAACTTGACCGTGATCGTGGACAACAATGGCCTGCAGATCGACGGTAGCAACGATGAAGTCATGTCCTTGGGCGATATGCCTGCCAAGCTGCGGGCTTTCGGCTTTGATCTGTACGAGATCGACGGTCACGATCTGGACGCTGTGGAGCAGGCGCTGAGCGCCTCCGTCACCGCAGGGAAACCTAAGGCCATCCTGGCGCACACGGTAAAGGGCAAGGGCGTGTCCTTCATGGAGGGCCAGGTGGGCTGGCACGGCAAGGCCCCCAATGAGGAACAACGGCAGCAGGCATTGAAGGAATTGGAGGACTGAGCCATGAGTGAAAAGATTGCCACCCGCGAAGCTTACGGCAAGGCGCTGGTAGAGCTGGGTGAAAAGAATGATAAGGTCGTGGTGCTGGACGCCGATCTGGCTGGCGCGACCATGACAAAGTATTTCAAGGCGGCGCATCCCGACCGCTTCTTCGACTGCGGCATCGCCGAGGCCAACATGATGAACATCGGCGCAGGCCTGTCCACCATGGGCCTTGTCCCCTTCTGCTCCACCTTTGCCATGTTCGGTGCGGGCCGAGCCTATGAGCAGATCCGCAATACCATCGCCTATCCCAAGTTCAATGTGAAGATCTGCTGCTCCCACGCCGGCGTGTCTGTCGGTGAGGATGGCGGCAGCCACCAGGCCATCGAGGATATCGGCCTTATGCGCCTCATCCCCGGCATGACTGTTATTGTTCCAGCCGATGCCAACGAGGCACGGAAGGCCACCTTCGCTCTGGCTGAGTTTTGTGGCCCCGCCTACATGCGTCTGGCCCGTCTGGCCACTCCGGTGTTTGAGGAGGACTACCCCTTCGAGATCGGAAAAGCCAACGTGCTGCGTGAGGGCAAGGACGCGGCGGTGTTCGCCTGCGGGTTGATGGTCAATGAGGCACTGGAGGCGGCCAAGATTTTGTCCGCTGAGGGCATCGAGATCAGCGTTATCAACGTTCACACCATCAAGCCCATTGATGCCGCATGTGTGACCGAGTACGCACAGAAGTGCGGCAGCGTCGTCACTGTGGAGGAACACAGTGTCATTGGTGGTTTGGGTGATGCGGTGGCTGATGTACTGATGGGCAAAGTTTGTTGCAAGTTTAAGAAAATCGGTGTCGATGACCAGTTCGGTCAGTCCGGCAAGGCTGCCGACGTGCTGCGGGAGTACGGCCTGACGGCGGATCAGATCGCGGTCAAAATCAAGGAAACGCTGTAAAGCGGATATAATTTGCAGCTATTGTTATCAGCGGCGGCACGGATATCATCCGCGCCGCCGCTTTCGCTGTCCAAAATAATCGGAAAAATTTGTAAGATTCCGCCGAGCCGCGCGTCATATAGACAAAGGAGGTGACAGCGGATGGAATTCGAGCAGGTCTATGACCTGTACTTCCGGGATGTATACCGTTACATTCTGAAGCTATCCGGCAGTGAGCATGTAGCAGAGGAGATCACCAGCGACACATTTTTCAAGGCGCTGCGCTCCATCGGAAAATTTCGGGGCAGCTGCGACATGCGGGTATGGCTGTGCCAGATCGCCAAGAACTGCTATTATACCTATCTGCGGAAGGAAAAGCATACCACTCCGCTGGAGGAGCTGCCGGAGTCTGTGGGCAGTGCGGATACCCCCGAGGAGCTAATCGGCGTACGGGAGGAAGCCCGGCAGATACAGGCCATTCTGCATGACCTGCCGGAGCCATACCGGGAGGTGTTCATGTGGCGGGTATACGCTGAGCTGTCTTATAAGCAGATCGGCGAATTGTTCGTCAAGTCGGATAACTGGGCATGCGTCACCTACCACCGCGCCAGAAACATGATAAAAAACAGATTGGAGGACAGCAACAATGAAAAATGAATGCAGTATCGTCCGCGACCTGCTGCCGCTGTATGCGGAGGGCATGCTCAGCGAGGACAGCGCCGCCTTTGTCAAAGATCATCTGGACACATGCGAAAAATGCCGCGCACTGTCCGCCGGTGAAGAGCCTTCCGCTCCTACCGACGCGGACACGGAGCAGCGCACCGGCGAAGCCAGTGTGCTGCGGACGCTGAAAAAGAAGCTGCGGAAGCAGACGTGGTGCGCCATCTTTATTACAGCGGCGGTGGTGCTGCTGGTGACGCTGATACTGCGGCTCAACCCCATCGACTATCTGGCGGATGTCAGCGCCACCAAGGGATATACCTTCAGCGACCGCATGGCGCTGCTGTTCAAGGGTGGTATTTCTGATCGTATCGAGGCGCAGCGTGTCCTGCACAACAATGTTCACACGGCATTTGTATATTCGGAGAAAGAAGTGCTCGAAATGGACAACATAGCAGAAGAGGATGTATTCTCTTACTACGGCGCGCTGCGGTACTACTTCGTCCGCGAGGATCATGCCGGTGAGACACTGACCATCTACAATGTTGATCTGTTATCGGCTCATTTCAGCGGCAGCTCCGGGAAAATGTGGGTCAAATATTGGTACGACCGCTATGATAAGTCCGATGATCTTAGGTGGTATGAAGGGACCGGATCAACAGACGGCTGCATCGCACTTTGGAAGCTGGAAAAAAATGACGAAGGCTATTGGCGCGTGGTGGAGATTGTGAACAATGTTACGCTTGATCTCGGTGAGTACACAGGAAGTACGTCCTGGTACGCCTACTGAAAGCAACCCGGCGGAGCGAATGCTCCGCCGGGTTTTCTCATTATTTTATGGTCTTATATTACCACAAATCGGGCAAAAAATCAAGTCTTGTAAACATTTTGCCGTAGGTGTAGTAAATATACGAGGTGATGTGAAATGAGTATGACCGCACTGGTCAGCG
>CAVGEC010000053.1:0-11586 GCA_963628195.1 Bacteroidaceae bacterium | reverse complement strand
TGCCGTAGTCGGAGACGTTGCAGGGCTTGGAGAGGAACATGGAGGACTGGTCGGACACCAGGACATGGCCCTTGGTATTGGGCAGCTTATTCCAGGTGACGCCGTGGATGGTCTCATTCTCGCAGATGTAGACATAGTCGGTGTCGTCGGGAATGTCCAGATCGGAGCAGTCGGGAATGTAGCTGTAATTCTTATCCTTGGAGGAGGCGGCCACGATGACCTCGCCGTACTTCTTGGCCTCGGCAATGGCCTTCTTGGACCAGGCGCCGGTCTCGATGTACACGGCCTTGCCGTTCTTCATCAGATTCCATGCCACAGCGGCGAACTGCAGGGTAGCGCCGCCCTGGATGAACAGCACCTTGTAGTTGTCGGGGATGTTCATCAGCTCGCGCAGATCGGCCTCGGCCTCGTCGATGATCTGCTGGAACACCTTGGAGCGGTGGCTCATCTCCATGACGCACATGCCGCTGCCGCGGTAGTTCATCATTTCGTCGCGGATCTCCTCCAGCACGGGCTCCGGCATCATGGCGGGACCGGCGGAGAAATTGAAAGTACGACCGTATTTCATATGGTTTTCCTCCTGTTCATATCGTCATTTTATGGCGCTCTTTTGTATGCGCTGACAATTGGTACCTATAGTATACGGCAAAGGAACGGCGGAATCAACAGCAAAAATGAAAAAAAGTCAGATAAACTCAAAAATTTTCAGCCTGCCGAAAAGAAAGTCTGACACGATTTGACACGCCGCTGTATAGATGATACAATAATCGTCTGCAAAGAAAACGTTAACGCTTTCCGGCGTTTGAAAGGCGGCGAGGTCATGGACAAACTGAAGGCGCGTATCCGGCACATCGGTCTGTATGTGACCGCGCTGCTGAAATGGCTGGCCGTGGGCGCGCTGGTGGGCGGCGTGGGCGGTTTTGTAGGCGCGGCGTTCCATTTGGGCGTGGGGTACGCCACCAATGTGCGCCTGGCCCATCCGTGGATACTCTATCTGCTGCCTCTGGGCGGCGTGGTCATTGCGCTGCTGTACAGGGTGTGTAAGCTGGAGGGCGCGGGCACCAACGCCGTGATCGAATCCGTCCACTTCGGCAAGGCGATCCCCACGCTGCTGGTGCCGCTGATCTTTGTTTCCACGGTCATTACCCACCTGTGCGGCGGCAGCGCCGGACGCGAGGGTGCGGCCCTGCAGATCGGCGGCGGCATCGGCTACCGTACCGGCATGCTGCTGCGTCTGGGGGAGAAGGACCTGCCCCTGGCTACGCTCTGCGGTATGGCGGGCGTGTTCTCCGCATTGTTCGGCACACCGCTGACGGCGACCATATTTGCGCTGGAGGTCATCAGCGTGGGCGTGCTGTACTACGCCGGGCTTCTGCCCTGCATCACCGCTTCGCTTACCGGCTACTATATTGCCCTCCTCATGGGCGTGGAGCCCACCCGCTTCACCGTGGCCATGCCGGCGCTGAACTGGCCCACGCTGGGCCTTGTGGCGGCGCTGGCCGTGGGCTGCGCCCTGGTAAGCATCCTGTTCTGCCGCGGCCTGCACATTACGGAGCACTTGGCCGCCCGCTGGCTGAAAAACAGCTTTCTCCGTGCTGCCGCAGGCGGCGCGGTCATCGTGGCCGCCACACTGCTGCTGGGTACCGCGGACTACAACGGCGCCGGCATGGATGTGGTGGCGCGGGCCCTGTCCGGCCAGGCGGATACCTGGGCGTGGCTTTTGAAGCTGGCCTTCACCGCCGTGACCATCGGCTGCGGCTTCAAGGGCGGCGAGGTGGTGCCGTCGTTCTTTGTGGGGGCCACCTTTGGCTGTGTGTTCGGTGGATTGCTGGGCCTGCCGCCGGGGTTCGCCGCCGCCGTGGGGTTGGTGGCCGTGTTCTGCGGCGCGGTGAACTGCCCCATCGCTTCCGTCATTCTCAGTATCGAGTTGTTTGGCTCCGGCGGTCTGGCTTACTTTGCCGCTGCCTGCGCCATCAGCTATCTGCTCTCCGGCTACTGCGGCCTGTACAGCAGCCAGACCATCCTGTACTCCAAGCTGAAGGCGGAATTCATCAACGTCCACACGCACGAATGACGCTCGCGGGATCTTTTTCGCGCGGCCTTCCTCCGGAATCCTTGAAATATATCCGATATATCTGCGGATTTTGCGTATCGCCAGTACAGAGAATTCCCCGCGGCAGCCGCGTCTGCCGACCAAAAACAGCTCCTGGGAAACCGGGAGCTAACGTTTTTATAAGGAAATCTTAACCTCTTGTTCACATGATTTTTCTGAAATTGTGGTATCCTGCGAATAGTATGAGAAAAGAGGTGCAGTCCGTGAAGCGCACACTGACCGAACAACAGAAAAAAACGCTGTCCGTACTGGCCGTCGTCATATTCGTCCTGTTGTCGGCGGCGCTGGCCTGGTTCGTGGGCCGCCCCATGATCCGCTTTGCCCGTGAGCCGGACAAGTTCCGTGCCTGGGTGGATGGCCACGGGGCCTGGGGCCCGCTGGCCTATGTGGCCATGGTGTTTCTGCAGGTGGTGGTGGCTGTTATCCCCGGTGAGCCGCTGGAGATCGCCGGCGGCTACGCCTTTGGGGGCTGGCATGGCACGCTGCTGTGTCTGGCAGGCGCGGTGCTGGGCAGCGTGGCGGTGTTCGCCCTGGTGCGCCGCTGGGGCATGAGCCTGGTGGAGGTCTTTTTCCCGGCGGACAAGCTGCAAAAGCTCCATTTCCTGCTGCATACCTCCCCCAAGCGGACGGCTCTGTTCTGGCTGATATTCACAGTTCCCGGAACGCCAAAAGACCTGCTGTGCTACTTCGCGGGGCTCACCGATCTGCCCTGGAAGACCTGGCTGCTGATCGCCACCGTAGGGCGTCTGCCCTCTATCGTCACGTCCACCGTGGGCGGCAGCGCCCTGGGGGAGCAGAACTACCGGGCAGCTGTTATTGCCTTTGCCATCGCCATTGCTGTGGCGGGCGCGGGATATGTGATCTACCGCGCCGTCTGCCGGCGGCATGAGAAAAAAACGGAAACTGAAGACAAAAAGACCGACGGTTAGGCCAGGTGGCCTAACCGTCGGTCTTTTGCCCTATTAAAATGCCCCCAACAGCTTGAACAGCACGGACCAGCCGAACATGGTGAGGATACACAGTGTGCTGGTGGACACCACGATGTCTCCGGCCAATTCCGCGTCGCCGCCCATCTGCTGCGTCATGGTGAAGGACGCGATGGCCGTGGCGCTGGCGAATACACTGATCAGCCCCGCGAAGCCTACGCCCCGTATGCCCAGCAGATACCCCGCCGTCAGCAGCAGGGCGGGCATGAGAAGCAGCCGCACAGCACACACCTGGATCAGATCCCGCCGGTACCGCCGCAGGCCGCTGAACCGGAAAAACGCGCCCAGCAGAAACAGCAGCAGGGGGCTGGTCATGGCGGATACCTGCTGTACCGCCGATTCCAGCACCGAGGGCAGCTTCCATCCGGTGGCCAGAAACAGCAGTCCCGCAGCGGAGCCCAGGATCAACGGATTGGTGAGCACCATTTTGGCCAGCTTACCGGCGGGCAGCCGTTCCCCGTGGAATACCGACAGCGTCACCACGGCCAGCACGTTGAATAGGGGGACTACCACCGCCGCCAGCACGGCCACCGGTCCCATATCCTGTCCCGGTGTCAGCGCTGCCGCCAGAGGCAGGCCGATCACCGCCAGATTGCTGCGGTACATGCCCTGTATCTTCACGCCCTGCTTTTCCGGATCCTTCTCCGTGGGCAGTACGATGGCCAGAGACAGACCGTACATTACCAGCGTGGCACCCACGGCGTACAGCAGCAGCACCGGCTGCACCGCGTGCTCCAGTGAGGAGGTGTACAGATTCCAGAACAGCATCATCGGCATAAAATACCGAAAGGCCAGCTTGTTCAGCTTCGGCACGTCGTCCGCGCTGATGGCCCCCAGGCACTTGGCTCCGTACCCCAGCCCCATGACCAGAAAGAGCGGCGCTATGGCGTTGAAACAGACTTGTAAATTACTGAGCATGCCCGGAAGGCCTCCTTTCCCGCATGCGCACAGGGCGCACGGTTTACTGCATCCAGAGCGTCATGGCTGCCAGCAGCACGGCCAGAAAGCCGAAGCTGATGGCCGAGAACAGGGCCAGGAACCGTCCCGTCCGGTCTTTGACGTGCTTTGTGTACTCCCGGAAGGTGATCAGACTGGCCAGCGATGCCACCAGCGTACCCGCGCCGCCGATGTTCACGCCTACCAGCAATCCCCGGTAGTCTTCGGTAAATTGACTCAGCAGAATGGCCGCGGGCACATTGCTGATGATCTGGCTGGTCAAGGCGGCCACCGGCATGACTCCGTGAGCCAGCAGCCGCTGGAACAGCGCCCGTACGGGGGCAATCCGCGCCATGTTGCCGGAGAACGTGAAAAACGCCGCGAACGTCACCAGCAGGCCCCAGTCCACGCCCAGCAGCGCCCGGCGGTCCAACACCAGCAGAGCCGCCGCAATGACGATCAGCCCCAGCCAGTAGGGGATGCCGCGCAGCACCATGGCCGCTGCTCCGCAGAATAGTGCGCCGTATGCGGCGGCCCGGCCCCTGTTCAGCGGCGTTGTCTGCCGAGGTACGGTCAGCCCTTCCCGCGGCAGGAACAGGCAGCACAGCAGGATCAGCGCCGCAGACAGCAGAAACGGCGGCAGCATGATGGTCAGAAATTCCCCGTTGGGGATGCTGTAGTGGTTGAACAGATACAGGTTCTGGGGATTGCCGAAGGGTGTCAGCATGCCGCCCAGATTGGCAGCACAGTTCTGCAGGATGAACGTCAGCGCCGCCCACTTCGTTTGCCCCGTGCCCTCCAGCACGAACCAGCTCAGCGGCAGAAATGTCAGCAGCGCCGTGTCGTTGGTCAGCAGCATGGAGCCAGCCAGTGTGATGATCACCAGGGCTGTTACCACGCTGCGGGTGGTGTGGAACACCTGCACCAGCTTCTGGGCCAGCAGGGGAAACAGCCCAGCGCTCCGCAGAGCGCACACCACCGCCAGCACGCAGAACAGGCAGGAGAGCGTTTTGGCGTCATAATATCCAAGATAAGCCGCGTCCGGCGGCACGAATACGGCGGTGACAGCCGCCGCCAGCACAGCGATCACCGGCATGGCGTGGGCTCTGCACCATGGCAGCAGCTTCATATGTACCTCACTTGGCCCCGCAGGGCGGATGGAACTCAACGGCAGTTACATTAGCACAATTCGCCGTAAAACGCAAGTGCGCCGATACGGTTTCCTGCGGTTCTTGCAGTTTTCAGCCGCGTGTGCTATACTGGGGAAAATATGCCGCGGCAGCGATGGAGGTGGCGTATGCGTATAGAACACGCGGCGATGTATGTGGAGGATCTGGAGGCGGCCAGAGACTTTTTCGTAAAATACTTCCACGCGGCGCCCAGCGCGCCGTATCACAACCGGACGACGGATTTCCGCTCGTATTTTCTGTGCTTCGACGGCGGCGCCCGGCTGGAGATCATGACAAGACCGGCGCTGGTTCCCGGCGGAGAGCCGCCTGTCCGCACCGGGTACAGCCATATCGCCTTCAGCCTGGGCGGCAGAGCCGCCGTGGATACCCTGACGGAGACGCTGCGCCGGGACGGGTATCAGGTGGTCAGCGGCCCGCGCATCACCGGTGACGGCTATTACGAGAGCTGCATCCTGGGCCCCGCAGGCAGCCGGATCGAGCTCACGGAGTGACCGGCCCGCCCGGTGGGAGAGAAGAGTATAAGGAGGTCTGCATATGAAGGACTTTATGGACAAATTCTCCATCAACTGCCACAGCAGCATTCGCTATGGCGGCGGCGTAACGGTGCGGTTTGATCCCTTCCGGGTGGCGGATGCGCCCCATGACGCGGACGTGGTGTTCGTCACCCACGACCATTATGACCACTTCTCCCCGGAGGATCTTCGACGGGTGATGAAGGGAGATACGGTGCTGGTGCTGCCGGAGACCTGCCTGCCCGCGGCAGAGCAGGCGGGCTTCGCCCCGGAGCAGCTGCTGAGGGTGCGCCCCGGCGGGACATACGACGTCAAGGGCATCCCGTTTGCCGCTGTTCCGGCCTATAATATCGGCAAGCCGTTCCACCCCCAAAGCGATCAATGGGTGGGCTATGTGGCCGAGCTGGAAGGGTGCCGTGTCTATGTGGCCGGCGATACCGATGATACCCCGGAGGCCCGCGGCGTCCGGTGCAGCGTCGCTTTCCTGCCCGTGGGCGGCACCTATACCATGACAGCGCAGGAGGCCGCGGCGCTGGCCGCTGCCATCGGCCCGGCAGTGGCCGTTCCCACCCATTACGGAAGCATCGTGGGGGAAAAGACCGACGGTGCCGCCTTTGCCGCAGCTCTGCCGCCCCAGGTGGCCTGTGTACGGCTGCTGGACAGATGAAAACAGTATAAGAACCGCCCCCGGTGTACCGGGGGCGGTTTGCTTGTTCAGTGATTTTCCCCGTCGCGGGGCAGCACAAGGTTCAGCAGTACCGCCATCAGCGTGGCCACCACTACCGGGGATTTTCCGAAAATAGTGGTCACTGCCTCCGGGAACTGCGCCAGCGCCTCCGCCGACTGTGCGATGCCCACGCCCAGCGCCGCCGACAGCCCCACGATGGTGGTATTCCGTGCGGTGATGCCCTCCGCCGCGATCAGCTTCATGCCGGTCATGGCGATAGTGGAGAACACTGCCACCGTGGCCCCGCCCAGCACGCACTGGGGGATGGTGGTCAGCACAGCGGAGAACTTGGGCACTACGCCTGCCAGCAGCAAAAACCCACCGGTCAGAGCGAACACCGTGCGGTTTACCACCTTGTTGGTGGCCACGATGCCCACGTTCTGTGAGTAGGTGGCTGTGGGCAATCCGCCGAACAGCGCCGTTATCATGTTGGCCGCGCCATAGGCCACAATACCGCCCTGCAGCTCCCGATCCGTCGGTTCCCGATCCATGCCGCCCACCGTGGTGGCCGTCAGATCGCCGATGGCCTGTATGGAGTTGATGGCGAACAGCAGTCCCAGCGCAATGCATCCCGATGCCTCAAATTTGACGCCGAAGGGCATGAACTCCGGCAGCGAGAACCACTCCGCCTCTGCAATGCCCGACAGATCCACCATCCCGGCGGCAAATGCCGCCGCGTACCCGACCGCCATGCCCAGCAGAATGGCCGCCAGCTTGAAAACGCCCCTGCCGTGGTTGCTGAGCACCAGTACCACTGTCAGTGTGAACGCCGCGATAGCCCAGTTCTGCCACGAGCCGTACACCAGCGCCTCCGTCAGTCCACGCTCTGTTACCACGCTTTCATAGGTGTTCCCGGTGCCGCCGGCCATGTAGTTGATAGCCGTGGGGTACAGGGACAGACCGATGGTGAATACCACCGTGCCGGTGATCACAGGCGGGAACAGCCGCCGTATCTTTTTTACAAACACACCCACCAGCACGGCCACCAGACCGCCCACGATCATGGCGCCCGCCACGGCGGCCAGACCGCCGCTGCCGGCGGCGATAGCCTGCATGCTGGGCAGATAGGCGAAGCTGACGCCGAAGATCACCGGCAGCCCCGCGCCGAACCGCCCGCCGATGGGAAACAGTTCCAGCAGCGTGGTCACGGCGGACATGACCAGCGACGCCTGTATCAGCAGTACACGCTGCGCCTGGGGCAGTCCCACGGTGTGGGCGATGATGATGGCCGGCGTCACGCAGCCTACGATCATGGCCACAAGATGCTGCAAGGCCATGGAGATGGTGATGCCCACGGGCGGAATCCCCCGGTACTGGAACAGCGCCTCCCGGCTGGTTTCAAACTTTCGCATGGTAAGAGTCTCCTTTGCGCGTAGTGTGTTCAGTATAACACCTTTTTCACGGAAAACTCAACCGGTTTCTGCCCGCCATGCGTTTTGCCTGAAAATTCCCTTGACAAAGAGAAGTGGACGCATTACAATGCAGACTAACGAATATTAGTTAGTTTGTTTTGGGAGGCCGCCATGAAGCAGGAAGATACACGGCAGAGGATACTGGACAAAGCCCTGGAGCTGTTTTCCGCCCACGGCTACGACGCTGTCAGCGTGGGGGACATCGCCGGGGCGGTGGGCATCAAGGCCCCGTCCCTTTATAACCATTTTTCCGGCAAGCGGGCAATTTTCGACGCCATTGTGGCGTCCACCGCAGCCCGCTATGAGCAGTATACCGATGGCATCGATATCCACGTTCAGAACGCGGGCCGGGATGTCCCCGTGTTTACGGAGATCAGCGAGCAGGCCCTGGTGGATAAGGTGTTCCAGATATTTGACTATTCACTCCGTGATGAGGCCATCCGCCGCTTCCGCCGCATGATGACCATGGAGCAGTTCCGCTCTCCGGAACTGGCGGCCCTGTATTCCCGGCGCTATGTAGAACGCCTGGCGGCCTACCATGCCGATATATTCCGCAGCTTGATCGCTGCCGGCGAACTGCGCGCTGAGGATCCCGACACACTGGCCCTTATGTATGTGGCGCCGATCATCACGCTCATCGGCCTGTGCGACCGCCAGCCGGAGAGGGAGAGCGAGTGCCGCACCCGGCTGGAGCACCATGTCCGTCTGTTCTACCGCACATTCAACGCGGAGCACGGATGAGGTACGCAGCGAACATATTTGTAAGAATAGCGCAGGAAATGTAAGGAAAAGCAATGGCCTTCGTAAGATAATAGCGATATACTTTTCGGTGAAAAGAGGGTATTGGAATGAAAACAAAGAAAGCACTGGCGCAGAAGCTGTGCCTGCTGGGCGTGGCCAGCCTGCTGTCGTATACGGCGGCGGTGGTGTTCGCGCCGCTGGCCTATCCGGGCTACGACTGGATGGCGCAGGCTGTCAGCGACCTCAGCGCGGCCAACGCGCCCTCACTGGGCCTCTGGAACCGGCTGAGCAGTGTGTACAACGTGTGCGAGGTACTCTCCGTCATGATGGTTTGTGCGGCACTCCAGGGGAAGGCCACAAAGCTGCTTCGCACCGGCGTCTGCCTGTTCGCGGCGATGGAGTGGGTGTCGGCGGTGGGCTTCCGAGCCTTCCCGCTCAGCGACAGCGGCTATGCCGGCGCTGTCCAGGACAAGATGCACCTGGTGGTCACGGCCCTGGTGGTGGCGCTGTCCGTTTCGGCCCTGGCTGTGATCATCGCCGCGGGGCTGCGCTGTAAAGCGTGCCGCGTTTACGGCCTTTTCGCGGGCATTGCCCTGGGGATGATGCTGGTGGGGGCTTTGGGGATGAATATCGTCCCGGCATCGTACTTCGGCGTGGTGGAGCGCTTCAGCGTGTTCGCCGCCACAGGCTTCAACGCGGCGCTGGGCGTACTGGTGTATCTGGGAAAGGGTACAGAATGCCCCGAAAGCCAAACGGGAAACGTATAGAAACAAGGAGAAACGGCAAATGACCAAGAACCATACGAAAATAGCGTCGGCGCTGTTGGCGGCGCTGTGCCTTATATTGCTTCTCCCTGCCTGCACGGCGGAGAGCCGCCCGGACCGCCAGCCGGTCAAAGCGCTGGAATGTACCCGGCCTGAGGCGCTCTCCGCCTTGTACCCCGTCTGCAGCGGCCTGACGGCGGCGGTGTGGGCAGATTATGAAAACGAGTCGACCACCATCCGTCTTGTGGACGCGGAACGCGACGCCGTGCGGCAGGAAACGACACTGGACGGCGTGTGGGACATGAAAAAGCAGTCCTTCAACGACGGGCGGCTGGCCCTGCTGGACCGTGAAAACTGCCGCTGGCACTTCCTGAGCAGCGATCTGCGCCCCCTGGGCGATGAATTCACTGCCGAGAATGTGGACGGCTTCTTCTCCTATGACGGCGATGAGTACTACTTCCTCCGCGATCATGTGCTGTTCCGCCAGTCGCCGGCGAGCGGCCAGACGGCCCGCGTGGCCCTGTCCTCCGACCTGCGTATACTGGACATCATCGCTTTTGACGCGCCCAGCGGCCTGATGGTGGTGCAGTTCATGCTGTCCCCCTATAACACCGAGTGCGGTACCGCCCTGCTGGACGTGACCACCGGCCAGGTGTCCATGCTGCGGCAGGAGCGCTATCAGGCGGCCTTTACCGGCGACGGCCTGTGCCTGCTGTCCTTTGATGCCGATGCCATGGGCTATTCCGCTCTGTACGGCAGCGGTGATCCGTTCTACTTTGCGGACGCCTCGCTGTTTCTGGACGCCGGCGGCGACCTGTACGTCATCTCCGGCGCGCCGTACCTTATGGGCGTGACTACGGGCCGCTCCGTGCTCTACGCCGCGGGAGAGCAGATCGCCGAGTGCTCGCTGGCGGCCAACGGCATCTCCGGCGAGATGTATGACTGCTGCTGGCTGCCGGAGGCGCAGCTGCTGGTGGGGGCCGTGTATGAGAGCGGCGCGTTCCGCCTGTACGCCATGGATCCCGCCCGCCTGTCCTTCACCCAGGTGGCGGACGCTGCCCCCGTTCCGTCGCCGCTGACGGTGGACGAGACGCTGCTCCGCGATTACTGGGGCGCCCTGTCCGGTCTGCCGCTGCCGGAGGATCTGCAGGCGGCCCGGCAGTCCGCCGACGCGCTGGAGGCGGCCTACGGCGTGCGTATCCTGCTGTCCTCTCAGTGCCGCGAGGCTGCCGCCCTGGGCAGCTACACCATGACCTTGTCGGATACCATGGACAGCGCCGCGGAACTGGAGGGTATCCGAACTATGCTGGAGGCCATGGACCACGCCTTTGCCCTGTACCCGGACGGTTTCCTGTCCCAGTTCCGCAACAGCGCCGGCGAGGGCGGCCTGTGCTTCCTGCTGGTGGCCCATATCGACAGTGATTACGGCGTGGTGGGCTGCGCCTATGAGGGCGCCGACTGGCAGTACATCGCCCTGGACGTGCAGTCAGTCTATATGCGGGAGGGCACTGTCTGCCACGAGATCTGGCACGCCACAGAGAATAAGATCCTCTCCCGCGACTATACCGCCTTCGACTACGACGGGTGGGCGGCGCTGAATCCGGAGGGCTTCACCTACTACGGCGATGCCACACTGCAGGATCCCGCCCAGCCGTGGACGCTGTACAGCAGTCCCATTGAGGACGTCCGCTTTGTGGACACCTACGCCTGCGTGGCCGCCGGCGAGGACCGGGCCCGCATTATGGAGTTCTTTATGACCTATGATGAGGATGCCCGGCAGCTGATCCGTTCGCCCTATATCCGCCGGAAGCTGCAGTTGATGAGCGATGCTGTCCGCAGCACCTTTGATACCACCGGCTGGGGTACGCCCCGCTGGGAGATGCTTTTGTAGCAGAAAAGGAGATACCACGATACCCGAATGGAAAATTTACCTCCGTTCCCAGGGCCGCCGCGCTTCATGGCAATAAAAAGCCCTCCGGCCTTAGGCCACCTGGCATAAGAAAACATGCGCCGCAAAAGGCGTGTTTTGCACAGCCCCATCGTTGCGCCGCCTTGCCAGACATCCAGTATGCCTGCGGCGGCGCGCCTCGGTCCTGCGCAAAACGCGCTCTTTTTCGGTGCGAAGCAGTTTTGCCAAAGTAAATTCGAGGTGAAATTGGCTGCAAAAACACCCGCATGCTGACGCATGTGGGCGTTTTTTCGGTC
>CAVGEC010000052.1:0-11871 GCA_963628195.1 Bacteroidaceae bacterium | reverse complement strand
ACAAGCAGTCCTTTTGACCGACAACGGGTAAGAATATACCAATTGCGCGGGGAAAATGGCTGCGGATATTCGTGTTGTATAGCGCGCTGAGGGATTCCAAAACCGCAGGTTTTGGTGGCGTTCTTTCGCCCCTTTCTTTCGACAAGGAAAGAAAGGGGCTCGCGCCCGGAGGCGCGAAACCTCCCCGTCGGAGACAAATAGGACGCCCGCGCCGGGGGGCGCGAAATACTCTCTGCGCCGCCGCGGACGGGGCGGAGGTTCAGGGATACGACGAATATATTGACATCCCTGCCGCATATCTGTATAATATAAGCAATTCTACTGGTACAGGGAGGCTCTATCACAGGATGGACACAGCCGGCAGCGACTCTTGCCCTGCACGAAATCAGAATAAGACAGACGAGTAAGACATGACCTGTGCGCGGAGCACACAGGCCGTGTCTTTTGCGCTTTTTGCCCAGAGGCAAGGAGCAGGAAAGGAGCTTAATTTGGGTACCTCAATAGGTTGGTTATTGCTTTTACAGGTAGTGCTCATCGCCCTGAACGCGATATTCGCCTGCGCGGAGATCGCCGTGCTTTCGGTGAACGATGTGAGGCTGAGCAAGATGGTGGCCGACGGCAACCGCCGGGCCAAGCGGCTCAGCAAGCTGACGGCCCAGCCGGCCAAATTCCTGGCAACCATACAGGTGGCCATCACGTTGGCGGGCTTTCTGGGCAGCGCCTTCGCGGCGGATAACTTCGCCGGGCCGCTGGTGGACTGGCTGGTAGGACTGGGCGTGACCATCCCCCCCGCCACGCTGAACACGCTGGCGGTGATACTGATCACGCTGATCCTGTCCTTCTTCACGCTGGTCTTCGGCGAGCTGGTGCCCAAGCGCATCGCCATGAAGAAATCGGAGAAGGTGGCGCTGGGTATCTCCGGGCTGATCACGGTGATCTCCAAGCTGTTTGCCCCCATCGTATGGTTGCTGACCGTATCCACCAACGGGATACTGCGGCTGCTGGGCATCGATCCCAACGAGGCCGAGGAGCAGGTGGGTGAAGAGGACATCCGCATGATGGTGGACGCCAGCAGTGAAAACGGCGGCATCGACCACGAGGAGAAGGAGTTCATACAGAACGTATTCGAGTTCGACGATCTGACCGCCGAGGAGATCGCCACCCACCGGACGGATGTGGATCTGCTGTGGCTGGACGACAGCATGGAGGACTGGGCGGAGACCATACACAACACGCGGCACACCCGCTATCCCGTGTGCGAGGACAGCGCAGACAATGTGGTGGGCATTCTCAACGCCAAGGAGTATTTCCGTCTGGCGGACAAAAGCCGGGAGAACGTGATGGCCGACGCCGTGCGCACCCCCTACTTCGTGCCGGAGACCATCAAGGCCGACGCGCTGTTCCGCAATATGAAGCGCACAGGCAACCCGCTGGCGGTGGTGCTGGACGAGTACGGCGGCATGGTGGGCATCGTGACGCTGAACGACCTGGTGGAGGAACTGGTGGGCGACCTGGGCAGCGACGACAGCAATCTGCCGGACGACGACGAGCCGCGCATCGAGAAGCGTGAGGACGGCTCGCTGGCCGTGACCGGCAACGTGGAGCTGGACGACCTGGAGGACGCGCTGGGTATTCAGCTGGACCAGGAGGAGCACGACACGCTGACCGGGCTGGTATTCGACGCGCTGGGCATGATCCCCGACGACGGAGCGCAGGATATCACGCTGGAGGCCGAGGGTATGCGCATCCATGTGACGTCCATCGCGGATCATCAGGTGGACGCGGCGGAAGTGACGCTGCTGCCCCGGCCGGAGACGGAGGGCGAGGACGAATAAGCCAAAGGGCGCACCCTGCGGGGTGCGCCCTTTTTACTGCACAGCGCAAAAAAGAAACCGCCGGCGGCGGTTTCTTTTTTGTCGGGACTTACTCGCCCATGTACAGGTGGAAGTACAGAGCGTTCATGCCGGTGCCGTCCAGCATGGCGACCATGACGGGGCCGTCCTCCTGCTCGATGAAGGTTCCGGCATACTTGATGTTGTTGCTCATCGAAATATCGGCGATCATGCCGTCCTCGGTAATGGTATAGCTGCCGTCGGTGGTGGTATCGGTGCCCTCGCTCAGCACGACGGTGCTGTCATCCATGAAGTCAAACTGATAGACATCGTCCAGTTGGCTCAGGACCTCGGCGGTCTGATCCTCGGTCATCTGCTTGCCCTGCACATAGCCGCCGATGAACACCCAGCTGGTGCCCGCCAGTTCGGGGGCCGCCACGAAGCGGTCATTATCAGTCGCCGTAAAGGGCGGTGAAAATATCGTCGCCGTCCACGGTAAAGGACACGCCCTGGGAATAGGACGTGCCGCCCTGGGCGTCCCACATCTCAAACACCATGAGATACTCGCCGTCGGGCAGCTCCGTCTCGGCAAAGGCGGTGTCGGAAGTGACGGTGAACGTCTCGCTTTCGTAGGGCTCGAAGTCATCGTCTCCGGACAGGCTGGCCCAGTACCATACGGCGGTGATCTCGTCGCCGGGCTGCAGGAGCCGCAACGCCTTATCGGCCATGCCGGTATCGTCGATGCTCTGGCGGGCGCCCAGTATCTCCCACGTCTCGTCGGTGAAGTCGTAGGCCACCTGCAGATAGTACTCCTCACCGTTCAGCAGAACGGGGACGGAGTAGAGGTTGTAGTCCTCGCCCTCACCGGACAGTTCCATATAGACCAGGCAGCCGTCGATGCTGCCCCAGACACCGCGGAAGTTGTCGGTAAAGGTACCGGTCTCCCAGTCGGCGGTCATATCGTTGTCGGTGCCCAGCAGAAGCAGGGTGTCGTTCTCCTGGTCCAGCCAATAGAGGGAGAAGCCTATGCCGGAGAGTATACTGTCCGCCTCCGGGCCCAGTGTCAGGACCGCATAGCCGTCGTCGGTGAGCGTCAGGGGCGCGCCGTCCCAGTCCACGGCGGAGAGGGACGTGACCGGCGGCAGGACGGAAACGCCCAGCCGGGCGATATAGTCCATGCCGCTCTCGTCCAGCGTGCCGGTAAGCTGGTAGGCATACAAATACTTGAAGGCCGTGCCTGCCCCCTGGTCGATATACCCGTTGAGGTCGTTTACGTCGCCGCTATAGGAATAGTAGCAGGACAGGCCGGTGGACTCGGTGCGGTACTTCCCGCTGACGCGGTAGAGCACACAGCCGTCCAGCGCGTCCAGCACCTCCTGAGCAGCGGGCAGCTCCTCCGCGGTGCGGCGGGCCAGATGGCCCAGATCCAGCAGATTGGTATAGCCCTGCTCACGGGTGTTGCCGCCGTAGTTTTCGCTGCCGGCGGCGGCGCGGCCAAAGCGGGACAGGAAGCCCGGATCCTCCGCCGCGGCGGACAGGGCCTGGGCGCCGAAGGACTCGTAGGCCTCCAGCAGAGGTCCGATCTCAGACAGATCGGTGAGGGAGAGCGTGGCGCCGTCCTCCGTGCCCACCGCCTGGCAGCCCTCGTAGTAGGCGTCGCAGATGACGCGGCCCAGAGCAGCGCCATCCATGGACGTGTCGTCGGCCAGGGCCTGGAGCCAGCGGGTGTAGTACCAGCCGTTGGCAGGTTCTGTCTCCTCAGAGGCCACCAGATAGCGGCTGAGGTCGCAGAAGGTATAGGCTGTGTCCACGGTGGCCATGAGGCAGGTGTCAAAGCCCACCAGTTCCAGCGGCTGGTCCTCGGCATCCGGCTCCCAGACGGCGGAGAAGGCGGCGTACATCTCGCTGAGCGTCAGCGAGTCGTAGTCATATATCTCGTCAAAGGACGCGCCGGACACAGAGCCGCCGCCGTGGTTCCAGAACACCACCGCCGTTCTGTCGGCGGGGTAATTGTCTTTGGCAAAGCGGAGGAAATCCTCCAGCGTCTCACTGTCGCCCATACTGGCGGAGGGCTGTTCGTCCACCAGCTCCAGACCGTCGCCGGTGTAGACATAGCGCTGCAGCAGGGAGCCGTCCACCAGGTCGTTCTGCCATTCCTGTGCGCCGCCGGTCTCGATGACCACGGTGACATTCTCCGGCAGCTCCACCTCCAGCAGCTCCTGCAGGTCGGCGGTGGCAAAGCCTCCCTCGCTCTCCAGGTCACTGCCGCACAGGTACCAGTACACCGCCCAACTGCCGCTTTCGCCGGAAGGCTCCGGCCCATCGCCGCAGGCGGCGAGGGCCAGAGCCATCAGCAGCGACAGCAGCAGCGCAGCCAGTCGCTTATATCTGTTCATACTTCAGATCCCCAGCAGCTGCTTCTTCTTGGCGGCAAATTCCTCCTCGGTGAGGACACCGGCGTCCAGCAGCTCCTTGTACTTTTTGATCTCCGCCACGGTATCCGTCTGTGCCGGCGCGGCGTTGGCAGCGGCGGCCACAGCGGCAGCTGCGGCAGCGGCAGCGGCCACGGCGACATCATTGTTTGCCTGGGCGGCCGTATCGGCGGCATCGTCCCACGTCTCGCTGCCGTTTTCATCCATAATGTGCAGCAGTGCGGCGGCCAACTCGTGCAGGTCGTTCACGGCGTCCTCATACTCATTGAGATACGCTGCCACGCTGGGATTGTAGCTGTCAAAGTCGGGAGCACCGGCCTCCTCGCGGAAGCTGTGCCAGTAGGGATGCGCCAGCGTCAATTCTACGGTGAACTTCTGCACCGGCGCCTTCATATCGAAGGTGGGGCGGAAGCGGACGGGCCGGTGGTCGTCATCGTCCCGGTGCATGCGGCGGTCCATGTCCTCCATGCGCTCGTACTCGTGCACGTCCATGTAGAACCGGTCGATGGCCGGCTGCATGGCGGCAGCTCTGTCAGCCACGTCGCTGCAATGGCAGTACAGCACGCCGCCTTTGCTCTCGAACAGCGGGCGGCCATCCTCCGTGATGCGGAAGGCCGTCAGATTCTCCGGCCCGAACACGAAGCCGTCGCCGATGCTGAAGCGCAGCAGGCGGTGGTCGGTATCCAGCACCAGCGAGCCGCTCAGAAAGCCGAAATTCCGGCGCAGCGTCTCGGTGAATGCATCCCGCAGAGACTTGTTCTCATCGTAGCAGGCCATGTACTTTTCCAGGTCGGCCAGACGCATGGCATCCAACGCCCCGCCGGGCAGGTCGATCTTGCTGGCGCACTCCTTACACAGCGGCATATCCTCTATCTTGGTAGGCAGCAGGCGGGGCGTAGGCGCGCCGCAGAGCGGACAGAGTTTCTTGTTGTTGCTGAACAAACCCATGATAAATTACCTCCCGGTATCAGCGTCCGCAGAGCGGGCTAAAATACATATCGCACAGCGGTCAGTTGGCCTTGTTCTCCTGCTTGTTCTCATGCTTGGGTTCGGGCTTGACCGGGGCGGAGAACGCCTTGATCTCCACGCCGCCGCGGATGACCGCGCCCTTGACCACTGCCAGCGTGCCGGTGATCAGGCCGCCGCTGATCTGGGCCTTCTCCTCCAGTGTGGTATTGCCGCTGATCTCGATATCGCCGTTGACCTTACCGGCGCACATCAGCTCCTTGGCGGTGATGTTGCCGGTGATCTGGGAATCCTCGCTGATGGTGACGGTGCCGGTGACCTTTACGTCGCCGGTGAGGAGACAGCCGATCAGATTCAGGCTGCCGGCGGTGATATTGCTCTGGATAGCGGAACGCAGCGTAACGGTGCCGTTGGTGACGATCTCACCCTTGAAGGAGCCGGCGATCTCGATGTCGCCGTCGGAGCGGAGCGTGCCCTCCAGCGCTGCACCGGCAGCCAGATAGCTGGCAGCGGGCTGGGGCTTGACCGCAACGGGCTTGGCCGCGACGGGCTGCACCGGGGCGGCCTTAATGGGCTCCGCCTTAACGGCAGGCTGCTTTTTGCCGCCGGCAGCCAGGATCTTGTCATCCTCGCCGCCCACACCGAACAGTTCGAACATAGTACGTTTCATTTCATCGCGCATAACATAACCCTCCCAATGGTTCGTATTTCTCTCGGTTTGCGTATCTTCTATATATGCTGCCCGGCTTTATGGCTCTTCCGGGCGGAAGCCCATGCAGTAGCCTGGGAAATACATCAGCGGCCTGTACAGCGTGGCGTTGTAATTGTCCGCCGCCTGGCGGTAGATGCTGGCGCTGCGGCGGCAGATCTCCGCCACGTCGGCGTCAGCGGCGGCAACGGCTGCACGCTTTTCGTAGGCGGCCAGCTGGCTGCGGGCGCTCTCCACCATACTGTACTGCTCGCGCAGCTTGCGGCGGACCTCCCAGAACCACAGGACGATCAGCGCCGTGGTGCTGACAACGGCCAGCGTCCATATTATCCACTTCATGCGCACACGCCCCTTTCTTCCGCAGGGCGTGGGTATCCCTGCGTAGTGTATCATAGCAGAGAATCCGGATTTTGGGCGCGAAATGCCGCGAAATGCGCACAAACACCCACGAAATGCAAAATTGGCGGTGACAAGGCGGCAGGGGTATGATAAAATAGGAACAGGAAAAGCGCAAAAGCAACATCCCGAACACAGCAAGGAGGCACGCCATGTATATCGCTGTATGTGACGACCAGATCGAAGAACTGGAAAAACTCAGCGCCCTTTTGCAGGCGTGGCAGGCGGATCGGAAGGCCTCCGTGCGGTGCCGGAACTTCCGCAGTGCGGGCGAACTGCTGGGCGCGGCACGGTCGGAGCGCTTCACGCTGTATCTGCTGGACGTGCTGATGCCCGGCATGACCGGCATGGACGCGGCGCGGGAGATACGCACCTTCGACGCGGCGGCGGACATCGTGTTTCTGACCACGTCGCCGGGATTCGCCTATGAGAGCTACGGCGTGCGGGCGGCGGAGTATCTGCTGAAGCCCATCAGCGCCAAGCTGCTGTATCCCGTGCTGGACAAGCTGTATCTGCGGGAGCAGAAACCCCAGGACGGGCTGACGGTGCGGTGCGGCAGCATGCTGGTACGCCTGCCGTTCTCGCAGCTGAGTTATGTGGAGGTCAACGGGAAACACCTGTACTTCAACATGACCGACGGCACGGTATACGAGGCCGTGGGCTCCATGCGTGAATACGAGGGAGCGCTGCTGTCGCGTCCGGAGTTTATGCGGGTACACCGGTCCTACATCGTCAATATGCTGCAGGCGGAAAAGCTGTCCTCCTCCTGTGTGGTCACGTTCTCCGGCCGCAGCGTACCGGTGTCGCGCCTGCTGTACACACAGCTGCAGAAGGACTATCTGGCACTGCTGTTTTCAGGAAGGGAATCATAACATGTTCGACTTGTCTATGCAGTCCGCGCTGGACGTATTCTGCTATGCGCTGGTGCTGGTCTATGGGCTGGCGCTCAGCGCGGATATCTCCACCGGCGGCTATATCTCCCGGCGGCAGCAGCGCCTGCTGGCGCTGCTGTGCCTGCTGTTCCTGCTGGTACAGGGGCTGGGGCTGATGCTGCTGGGTGAACGGACGGTGAAGCAGCTCTATCCGCTGATCATCCATATGCCGCTGGTGCTGATACTGATCGTATTTATGAAAAAGCCGGCAGGTGTGGCTATCGTCAGCACCTGCACCGCCTATCTGTGCTGCCAGCCGCCCCGCTGGGGACGCATCGCCGTGGAAGCGCTGACCGGCAGCACCCTGGCCGCCCAGCTGGTCTACATCCTGCTGGTGCCGCTGCTGTACTGGCTGTTCCACCGCTTCTTCGTGGGCGCGGCCTACAGCGCCATGACCGCCTCCCGCTCGGCGCTGCTGCTGTTCGGCAGCCTGCCCATCACCTACTATATATTCGACTACGCCACCACCATCTACTCCGACGCACTCTATTCCGGCATCCAGGCGCTGAACGAGTTTTTGCCCACAGCGCTGGTGACGTTCTATGTGCTGTTCCTGCCCGCCTTTCACACGCAAACCCAGAGGCGCGCCGCCGCGGAGATGCAGCGCTCCATGCTGGAATCGGAGCTGGAGCAGTCCCAGCTGGAGATGGATTCCCTGCGCCGGTTGGAAACGCAGACGGCGGTATACCAGCACGATATGCGCCACCACATGAACATGCTGGACGGCCTGCTGACCGCCGGGAAACCGGAGCAGGCGGAGGCCTATATCAAAAAAGTGCAGGCGGACATCGAGAGCATCACACCCCAGCGGTTCTGCGAGAATGAGCTGGTGAACCTGCTGTGCTCCTCCTTTGTCGAAAAGGCCCGCCGGGCGGGCGCTGTGCTGTTCATAGATGCCCGGCTGCCCAACGAACTGGCCATCTCCGACACGGATCTGTGCTCGCTGATCAGCAACGGCCTGGAAAACGCGCTGCACGGCGTGGAGGGCCTGCCGGCGGGCGAAAGGCAGATCTCGCTGTACTGCGGCGTGCGGCAGAACAAGCTGCTGATCGAGATACGCAACCCCTATGCCGGGGAGATCACCATGCAGGGCGGTGTTCCCGTCAGCAGCAGAGAGCGCCACGGCTACGGCTGCCGCAGCATACAGGCCATCGCCCAGCACAGCGGCGGACTGTGCGTATTCTCCGCCCAGAACGGCGAATTCCGCATGCAGGTGATGCTGCCGGTGCTGGAAACCTAACAAGATCCGGAGGCCGCCCTTTTGGACGGTCTCCGCTTTCGTTTGCGCTATTCTGCATTTACTATCACGTTTTGGACAAACGCCAGCCTTTCCCGGCTTGTTTTTCCGTCATTCTTGTGGTATAGTTAGGTCGAATATACGCTTATGATACACATAAAGGAGAAATTCACTATGGCCACATTTACCGTGAACGGACAGGCCGTCACTGTAGAAAAGAACCAGAAGCTGATCCGTTATCTGCGGGACACGCTGCATCTGACCTCCGTAAAGGACGGCTGCAGCGAGGGCGCCTGCGGTACCTGTCATGTGCTCATAGACGGCAAGCCCACCAAAGCCTGCATCCCCCAGACTGACAAGCTGGAGGGCAAGAGCATTCTCACTGTGGAGGGGCTCAGCGACTGGGAAAAGCAGGTATACACCTTCGCCTTCGGCGAGGCCGGCGCCGTGCAGTGCGGCTTCTGCATCCCCGGCATGGTCATCTCCGCCAAGGGGCTGCTGGACGCAAACCCCTCCCCCACCCGCGAGGAGGCCGCCTTCGCCATCCGCAACAACATCTGCCGCTGCACCGGCTATGTGAAGATCATCGACGGCATATTGCTGGCGGCCAGGATCCTTCGGGAGGGTAAGCTCCCCGCGCCGTCCACGGAGGACTGGCACATGGGCAGCCGCGTCCACCGGCTGGACGTGGAGGAAAAGGTACAGGGCTACGGCCAGTATCCCGACGACATCTATGTGGACGGCATGTGCTACGGCGGCGCCGTGCGCAGCCAGTACGCCCGCGCCCGCGTGCTGTCCATCGACACCAGCGAGGCGGAGGCCCTGCCCGGCGTGGTCTGCGTGGCCACGCAGAAGGATATCCCCGGCAAGGTGAACGTGGGCCACATCAAGAAGGATCAGCCAACGCTGATCGGCGTGGGCGAGATCACCCATTATCTGGGCGACAGCGTGGCGCTGATCTGCGCTGTGGACCAGGAGACGGTGGAGGCCGCCAAAAAGCTGGTGAAGGTGGAGTATGAGGTGCTGCCCGCCGTGCACAACCCCGCCGAGGCCGCGGCCCCGGACGCGCCGCTGGTATTTGAGGGCGACGAGAGCAATGTGCAGGCCTACAAGCACGTCTCCCGCGGAGACGCGGAAGCAGCCATCAAAAATGCCAGATATGTGCTCACCGAGCACTTTTCCACCCCCTGGACAGAGCACGCCTTCCTGGAGCCGGAATGCTGCGTAGCGCTGCCGCTGGACAACGGCGGCGTGAAGCTGCTGACCACCGACCAGAGCGCCCACACCACCATGCACGAGTGCGCGGCTATGCTGGGCGTGGATTACGACCACTGCCAGGTGCAGAACTGCCTGGTAGGCGGCGGCTTCGGCGGCAAGGAGGACATGTCCGTGCAGCACCACGCGGCGCTGCTGTGCTACCTGTCCCGCAGGCCCGTCAAGTTCAAGCTCAGCCGTCAGGAGTCCATTCTGGTCCATCCCAAGCGCCACGCCTTCGACATGGACTTCACCATGGGCTGCGACGAAAACGGCATCATCCAGGGCGTAAAGGCCAGCGTGGTGTCCGACACCGGTGCGTTCGCCTCCCTGGGCGGGCCGGTGCTGGAGCGCGCCTGCACCCACGCGGCGGGGCCCTACGCCTATGAGAACTTTGAGATCGAGGGCCACGCCTACTATACCAACAATCCCCCCGCCGGCGCCTTCCGGGGCTTCGGTGTGACGCAGACCTGCTTCTGCACGGAGACACTGCTGAATCAGATGGCCGATCTGGTGGGCATCTCCCCCTGGGAGATCCGCTACCGCAACGCCATCCGCCCCGGCGGCGTGCTGCCCAACGGCCAGATCGTGGACGATTCCACCGGTCTGGTGGAGACGCTGGAGGCCATCAAGCCCGCTTATGACGAGGCCATAGCCAACGGGGATCCCGTGGGCATCGCCTGCGCCATGAAGAACGCCGGCGTGGGCGTGGGCCTGCCGGACTGGGGCCGCTGCAAGCTGATCGTGGAGGAGGACGGCAAGGTGCACATCTACGCCGGTGCCAGCTGCATCGGCCAGGGGCTGGGCACCGTACTGGTGCAGGTGGTGGTCACCAACACCGGACTGCGCCGGGACGATATCGTGTATGAGCGCAGCAACACCTGGATCGCACCGGACTCCGGTGATACCTCCGGCAGCCGCCAGACACTGGTGACCGGCGAGGCCGCCCGCCGGGCCTGCGAGAAGCTGAAGGCAGAGCTGGACGCGGGCAGAACGCTGGACGATATGAAGGGGCAGGAGTTCTACGGCGAGTACCTGGCCAAGACCGATCCGCTGGGCGCAGACGTGCCCAACCCCGTCAGCCATGTGGCCTACGGCTACGCCACGCAGATGTGTATTCTGGACAGGGAGACTGGCCGCGTCAAGAAGATGGTGGCCGCCCATGACGTGGGCAAGGCCGTGAATCCCCTGAGCATCGAGGGGCAGATTGAGGGCGGCGTGGTCATGTCCATGGGCTACGCCTTGACGGAGAAATACCCCATCGACGAGAACTGCAGGCCCACCGCCAAGTACGGCATGCTGGGACTGTTCCGTGCCAATCAGATCCCGCCGGAGATCCAGGCCATCGTAGTGGAGAAGCCCGGACTGAACGTGGCCGGCGGCGCCATCGGTATCGGCGAGATCACGTCTATTCCCACCGCCCCGGCTATCGCCGATGCCTACTACCGGCTGACCGGTGAACGGGAATTCGCACTGCCGCTGAAGAACACGCCATACGCGAAAAAATAACACGCCTATCCCTCCGGCTTTGGCCGGGGGGATATGTTTTGCCGCAAAAATGGGCGGGCATGGGTGTCTGCGCTCATTTTGTCCCCTTTACAAACAGCGGTTTTTTGGTATAATAGTAAGGCTAAGGAAATTTACAGGCACAAGGAGAGACGATATATGGCCGTTATCGAGTACGACGAGTATAAGCAGAAGCTGCTGGCGCTGGAGCCCACCCTGGGTGAACTGGAAAAGGCGCTGGGCATTCCCAAGGCCCGTGAAGAGCTGGCCGAACTGCAGAAGGAGACCGAGCAGGAGGGCTTCTGGAACGATCTGGAGCGGAGCCAGCAGGTGAGCCGGCAGGTGAAGCGGCTGGAAAACAAGATCAAAAAGCACGACAAGCTGGTCTCCGAGTGGGAGGACACGCTGACACTGTGCGAGATGGCGCAGGAGGAGGACGATCCCAGCCAGCTGGAGGAGGTCACCACCGGCTACGAGACGCTGGAGAAGGAGATCAGCGAGCGCCGTCTGGCGGCGCTGCTCAGCGGCGAATATGATGCCAACAACGCCATTCTCACCTTCCACGCCGGTGCCGGCGGCACCGAGGCCCAGGACTGGACAGAGATGC
>CAVGEC010000051.1:0-12269 GCA_963628195.1 Bacteroidaceae bacterium | reverse complement strand
CGCGCCTGGTTTGGGACCAGGAGACCGTGCGTTCGAGCCGCACTACTCGGACCAAGTAATGATAATCCGAACTGCATTATCCAAGTGGGTAATGCAGTTCGGATTTATCATCCATTCCCATTTGGAGCAGGCGTATAGAGGTGCAATACTGGCAGCGCAGGAGGAAATAGTTTGACAAGCAAAAGGAGGAAAACACAATATGAAAAACAGTGCACTGGTGGTCATCGACCTGCAAAATGACATCACGAAAAATTACAGGGAAATCATTGAAAAAGTCAATGAGGCGATCGACTGGGCAGCCCAAAAGGAGCTGTGTGTCGTTTACATACAGCACAACAACTTATCCGCCGGAACAAGGACTTTCAAGCCCGGCACACATGGCGCAGAGCTGGTGCCGGAGCTGCACATCGTATCCGACCATATATTTACAAAGTCAAAAAGCAGCGCCCTGACCAGCGAACCGTTTGCGGCGTTCATTCAGGAGCACGGCATCACCGAGTTTTATTTGGTCGGTGCGGATGCCGCAGCCTGCGTCAAATCCACTTGCTTCAATATGCGGAAAAGCGGCTATACCGTTCATGTGCTGTCGGACTGCATCACCAGCTACGATAAAAAGAAGCTGCCGGAGCTGCTTGCGTATTATGAGAGCAAGGGCTGTGAAGTTGCGGCGCTTCACGATGTCATCGAGGTGTAAATGACGCGGCAAGCGCCGGTTTCTGCATATTGCAGGCGGTCGTTCTGTTTGCCTTTATTCGAGAGAACAGCCTGGTGAGACAGTAAATCCGAACAGGGGCTTATTCTCACGCCTGAAGATGCCAAACAGCCCCCCTGCGGAGCAATCCGCAGGGGGGCTGTTTTCTATTTTCTGCCGACGATCATGGCGGAGTTCCCCAGCATCATCATAGCCGCCCGGCTTTTGGAGCCGAAAATGGTCTCTGCTGTCTCCACATACTGCACCTCGGCAAAGCCCATACCCCTCAGCTTTTCCGCGAAGGCATTCATGTCGCCGTACATCTGGGGCTTCATATTGTCATGCAGAACAAATACGCCGCCCTTTTTCAGTACCCGCAGGCTTTCCAGCAGCAGAGCGTGCTTGTCCGCCCCCATGATATTGTGATACACATAGTTGCTGATGACGGCGTCGAAGCTCTCGTCCGGGAATTCCAGCTTGTTGGCATCGCCGTGGATAAAAGCGCATTGACTGCCGACGCCCTCGGACGCCGCGTTTTTCTCGCACAGCGCCTTGCTGTAGTTATACATGGCGCCCCAATAATCAAGGCCGGTAACCTTCGCCTTCGGCCATGTCAGCGCAGCGCGGATCGACAACGCGCCGGAACCGCAGCCCACCTCAAGTAAACTTCCCTGTCCGTCAAAGTCAAGGCTGCTGAGGATGGTCTGGTGTACCCGCTCCATCATGCCTCCCTTGCCGAAGGCATACTGACGGCGGATCCACGCCATCCAGCCCAGCAGCGCCAGCAGGATCACAGTTGCCGCAGCAAACACAATGCCCAGCACCGTGATCCGAAATACAGCGAAGGACAGCACGGTCAGTACCAGCGTCACCAGCGCAATTCCGCCGAATACATAGAACACAGGGTTCGACATCCAACTGCCGTAGTCCTCTCCATGAGTACCTACACGGATCCGCTTCTGCACATCAGAAATGTTGTTTTTCATTTAAGCAATTCCTTTCTTTTGAAAGTGTGTTTCCCCTCATAAATGGCAGCCGCGATGCACCAGATCACTATGGCGGTATTCGTGCTGCTCTGGCTCATGACGGACATCCATGTGGCGGCAGGTACCTGCATGGCCTGTGCAATGTCCGGAATGATGACCAGCAGGACATTCCATGTAACCGGATGAAAAGCCAGCATCCACCGGGGACAGCGGGTTTTGCCGGCAAGCTGCATCACAAAGTGGATCCCGATAAACAGAACCATCGGAAGATACATTGGAAGGATAGCGATAAGCATATCGTCCTGATAGGCCGTGACCGCCGCAATGGCGGCCTCCGCTCCGATGCGCGGTCCCAGATAGGCGGTGAACCACGCCAGAGTTGCCGACCAGAGATGGATCGCCAGCGCTACCGCAACGGTGAATATCCCGCACAGGTACTGAACCGTCTTTGTTTTTCTGTACGCCGCGTCAATGTCCTCGCTCAGTGCTTTTACCAAAAAGTAATATAAAAAGCTCCCAATCGCGCCCAACCCGACGATCAGCGCCGGTTTCCACAACCCATAGGAACCGGACAGATAATAGGCTCTGTTGACCATTCCTGTGTCCGTTGGCTGAATGGGAATGCACCCCAGCAGCCAATCACCGGCCGCCATCAGGATGCCGCCGATCGCGCCGAGAACAGCGCCTTTCCGATTCATATTCATTCCTCCTATCTTCCCAGGCGACAGTTAGAGAAGCCTAACTCCACATCTTATAGAAAGCCGCATCACTGCGGCTGCTCCAAGGATGAGAACAATTCTGTTCTTTTGACCATATCGTAACAAAGTATGTCCCCTGTGTCAAGATATTGCCATCGATTCTTGCTTCCGATTCACGGTGCAGGGCAGCCCCGCAGATGCCGGTCCTCCGTCCGCAGGTACTGGCATTCCCATCGGCATGCGTGCTGCGCGGCTCCCCCGATAGACGAACAGCTCCCTCGGCATAGCCGAGGGAGCTGTTCGTCTCATATTTTCTCATAGGCCCGCCGCGGCGTGTGGTCGGTCACGGTGATAACTCCCGTATACACAAACCCGGCATGCTCCAAGCAGCGCCGCATGGGGTGGTTGTCCTCGTGGGTGTCCGCCCGCAGGTGACGGATACGCGCCCACGCCCAGTCCACGACATCGGACAGCACCCCGGTGTGGGTACCGTCACTGCCCAACCGGTGCAGCGTACCGTAGGGTGTCCTGTTGTCCAGCCACGCGCCCTCGATGACCTGATAGGTGGGGTCCTCTCCAATGATGAAAGCGAACACGGCATACACGCCGCCCATGTCCTCCATCACATACAGCTGCCCGGCGGCCACATCCGCCCGCAGCAGCGCCTCCGAGGGATAGCCGTCACTCCACTGAACCGTGTTTCCTCTGCTGCGCATGAACCGCCGTGCGCTGTCGTAAATATCCAGCACCCGCGGCAGATCTGCCAAAGCTGCATTGCGTATCATTTTCTTCCTCCGTATATGTCAGTTTTTCAGGCTTTGCAGCGGCGCGGGAATACGCCCGCCGCGGGCGATAAAGTCCTCGGAGGCCGCCTCATGCACAGGCATCAGGGGCGCACTGCCCAGCAGGCCGCCCATCTCCACCGTGTTTCCTACGTCCGCCCCCTCCACGGGGATGATGCGCACCGCCGTGGTCTTGCTGTTGACCATGCCCACTGCTGCCTCGTCGGCAATAATGGCGGAGATCGTCGCGGCAGAGGTGTTTCCGGGCACAGCGATCATGTCCAGGCCCACGGAGCACACGCAGGTCATGGCCTCCAGCTTGTCGATGGTCAGCGTACCGTCCAGCGCCGCCGCGATCATACCCTCGTCCTCGGACACGGGGATAAAGGCTCCGGACAGGCCTCCCACATGGCCGGACGCCATCACGCCGCCCTTTTTCACGGCGTCATTCAGCAGTGCCAGCGCTGCCGTGGTGCCGTGGGTGCCGCAAACCTCCAGCCCCATCTCCTCCAGAATGCGGGCCACACTGTCGCCCACCGCCGGGGTAGGCGCCAGGGACAGATCCACGATACCGAAGGGCACGCCCAGCCGGGCGCTGGCCTCCGCCGCCACCATCTGGCCCATACGGGTGATCTGGAAAGCCGTCTTTTTGATGGTCTCGGCCACCACGTCGAAGGGCTGTCCCTTGCAGCCCTGCAGGGCATGGTACACCACACCGGGGCCGGATACGCCCACATTAATGACTGTATCCGCCTCGCCCACGCCGTGGAACGCACCTGCCATGAAGGGGTTGTCCTCCACAGCATTGCAGAACACCACCAGCTTGGCGCAGCCCAACCCGTCCTTATCACGAGTCAGATGCGCCGTCTCTTTAATGATGCGCCCCATCTGGGCCACTGCGTCCATATTGATGCCGGCCTTGGTGCTGCCCACATTCACGCTGGAACACACCAGCTCCGTCTGGGCCAGCGCCTCCGGAATAGATGCCAGCAGACGGGTATCGCCCGTGGTAAAGCCCTTCTGCACCAGCGCGGAATACCCGCCGATAAAATTAACGCCGCAGGTCTTGGCCGCCCGATCCAGCGTCAGCGCCAGAGGCACAAAGTCCTTGCTTTTGCAGGCCGCGCCCGCGATGGCCATGGGCGTAACGGAGATACGCTTGTTGACGATGGGGATGCCGAACTCGCTCTCGATGTCGCAGCCGGTCCTGACCAGTTTCTCGGCGCGGGAACATATCTTGTCATAGATCTTGTCACAGCAGCGCTTCATGTCCTCATCCGCGCAGTCCAGCAGCGAAATGCCCATGGTAATGGTACGGATGTCCAGATGCTGCTTGTCCACCATAGCAATGGTGTCGAAAATGTTTTGCAGACTCAGCATATTCCCCACCTCTTACAGCTTGTGCATGGCGTCGAAAATATCCTCCCGCTGGATGCGGATGGACAACCCCCGGCCCTCGCCGTAAGCCTTCAGATTAGTCCGCAGAACATCAAAGGGCTCTGCGCACTCCGTCAGATCCACCACCATCATCATGGTGAAATACCCCTCCATGATGGTCTGGCTGATGTCCAGCACGTTGATGCGGCTGTCCGCCAGCGTGTTGCACACACCGGCGATGATGCCCACCTGGTCTTTGCCCACAACGGTAACGATCGCTTTCATAATCATATACTCCTTTCGGATCTCTTTTTTCTCTTGGCGCGGTCCTCCGAAAACCGATGGATCCTGTGTCCTGCTGATGGCAAGCCGACGACGGCGTATCGGGTATACGTCCAGGAGGCTTGACGATGGCAGGGCGCAGGAGGTACGGCTTTCTATTCCAATTCGTCCAGCGTCAACGAATAACTTGGCAAAAAATGCTCCCGGAAATAGTCCAACTCCGGCAGGGCCATGGCGTCCATAGCGGCGGCAGTCTGGGCCGCGGCCTGGCGGAACTCCGTATTGCCTGCCTTCAGTTCCTCGATGCACTTGATGTGGGCGGACAGCTTGTCCGCGGCCTTCACCAGCTGCTCCACCTCCGGATCGGCGGGAGCCAGCACGTCTTCATAGGAAAGACGCAGCTCCTCCGGCAGCATGGACAGCAGTTTCTCCTGCGCCACCTGTTCCACCGCCTTATAGGCCTCCCGGATAGAGGGATTGTAGTATTTGATGGGCGTGGGCATATCGCCGGTCAGTATCTCTCCGGCATCATGGTACAGCGCGGCCACAGCCACTGCCCCGGCGTCCACCTGTCCTCCGAATTTTTCGTTGCGCAGCACCGCCAGCGCATGGGCCAGCACTGCCACCTGGTGGCTGTGCTCCTGGATGTTCTCCGTATAACTGTTGCGCATCAGCGCCCAGCGCTGGATAAAGCGCATACGGTTGATATAGGCAAAGAAATGATTCATATTATGTCAACTCTCCTATCAACTTATCTCCCTCTGCTGCAACTATTTTCACATCAATTACTATATTATGTAAATCCTCGCCATGCACACCCACTTCGCAGTAGTTGGGAGCATGTCCGGCATACAGGCCATCCTTCTCCTGTTCGAACAGCACCGGATATATCTGTCCCACGCAGCCCTGCAAATATGTCCGGCGCATGGTCTCGGCCACCTTAGCTGCCTGGGCGGCGCGGCGCTCTTTGATGTGGGCGGGCACCTGCTCCATAGCCGCGGCCTTTGTGCCGGGACGAATGGAATAGGGGAATATGTGCATGGCCGCAAAGCCGCACTTTTCGATAAAGGCCAGCGTCTGTGCAAACTCCTCCTCCGTCTCGCCGGGAAAACCGCAGATCAAGTCGGTGGTCACAGCGGGGCGTTCAAAGTACTGCCGCAGCAGCGTCACGGACTCATAAAACCGCGCCGTGCCGTACTTCCGGTTCATCCGCCGCAGCGTCTCGTCACAGCCGGACTGCAGAGACAGATGGAAGTGGGGACATAGATTGGGCAGCTTCGCCGCCCGGCGGCAGAAGTCCTCGGTGATGGTGCGCGGCTCCAGACTTCCCAGCCGCAGCCGCATGTCCCCGGCAGCGGCGGACACCGCCTCCAGCAGGTCGATAAGCGTCTCGCCTGTTTTCAGGTCGTGGCCCCAGCTGGATATCTCGATACCGGTGAACACCAACTCCCGGTAGCCCTCCCGCCGCAGCTGCTCCGTCTGGGCCACCGCTTCGGCCTTAGGCAGTGAACGCACCGGACCGCGGGCGTAGGGAATGATGCAGTAAGTGCAGAAATTCACGCAGCCGTCCTCCACCTTCAGCATGGCACGGGTACGCTCCGCCATGCCTCCGGCAGGCAGCACCTCGAACGTTCTGCGGCGCAGGGCATCGTCCAGCAGCGTCACAGGCGCCTTCTCCCCCGCCGTCTGCTCAAACAGGTCCAGAAACGCCATTCTGTCGCCGGTACCGGCAATGAGGTCGATATCCAGCCCCGCCGCCTCGTCCGGGTGCGTTTGAACGTAGCAGCCGCAGGCGGCCACCACGGCATCCGGATTCAGCTTCCTGCAGCGGCGGATCATCTGCCGGGATTTTTTATCACTGACGGCGGTGACAGAGCAGGTGTTGACGATATAGCCGTCGGCCTGTGCCTCAAAGGGCACCAACTGGTGCCCCCGGCGCAGCAGCTCCTGCTCCATGGCCTGTGTTTCATATTGATTCACCTTGCAGCCCAAGGTGTAGATAGCAACACGCATCTTGCACTTTCCTCTTTGATAAGGTATAATAAGGTGTTTCCATCCCCGATAACGCCTATGCCATTTACAGCCGTGAAGGCAAGTATCCCGGCTGGGCATACCGCGGGCAGACACCTTGAACCCCTCCGGGTACAACCCACTAAGTAACTGATTTATTATACTGCATTTCACCGGGCATGACAAGTACCGGCTTAGGAAAACAGGAGGCCCCTATGATCTATCTCGATAACGCCGCCACCACGCCGGTGCCCAAAGCCGTGGCCGACGCCATGTATCAAGTGCTGACGGAGCACTTCGGCAACCCCTCCTCCCAGTACCCTATTGGTCTGGAGATGAAAAAGACCGTAGAGGGCTGGCGCGCCGTTATCGCGGACGCTCTGGGCTGTCCGACGGAGCGGCTGTATTTCACCTCCTGCGGCACCGAGAGCGACAACTGGGCTATCCAGACCACCCTGTGGCAGAACCGTCATAAGGGCAGGCATATCATCACCACCGCCGTGGAGCACAGCGCCGTGATCGAGCCCTGTAAGCTGCTGGCCCAGCAGGGCTATGATGTGACATACCTCAAGCCCGGCAAGGACGGCAATATCACCGTCTCCCAGGTGGCCGACGCCCTGCGGGAGGACACCGCTCTGGTGTCCATAATGCTGGTGAACAACGAGACCGGCTGCGTCTTTCCCGTGCGGGAAACGGCGGCGCTCCTGCGCGAGCGCAGGTCTCCCGCCCTACTCCACTGCGATGCCGTGCAGGGCTTTCTAAAGGTCCCCTGCGATCCGGAGAGCTGGGGCGTGGACATGATGAGCCTTTCCGCCCATAAGCTGGGCGGCCCCAAGGGCATCGGCGCCCTGTACATCGGCGCACGGATGCGTTCTCCCCGGCCTCTGCTGCCCGGCGGCGGCCAGGAACACGGCCTGCGCTCCGGCACCGAGGCCACTGCCCAGATCGCCGGCTTTGCCAAAGCCGTGGAACTGCGCCGGGACAACTACGACGAAAAGATCGCTCACATGGCGTCGCTGAAGGCCCGCTGCCGTGAAAAGCTGCTGACCATGGGCGGCGTGGTACCTGTGGGTGCCGGCACGGCTCCTCATATTCTGGCAGTGTCGCTGGTGGGCTATCCCAGCGCCAACATTGTCACCGGCCTGGGTGCCCAGGGGATCTGCATCTCCGCCGGCTCCGCCTGCCACCAGGGCAAGGCCAGCCATGTGGTCTCCGCCCTGGGCCTGGACAAAAAGACCGCCGCCGGCGTCATCCGCATCTCCTTCTCCCCCGACAACACGGACGCGGACGTGGACGCGCTGGTGTCCGCTCTGCAGGCCCACCGCGACAGCCGCTTCCCCATGCTGTGATATACGCCCGCGGCACGGACACGACTACTTTTCCGAGGTGAACCATGTTCAAAGCACTCCAACGTGATAAAGCCTTTTACAGCTATCTGGCGCGGCTCACCGCGCCCATCGCCCTGCAGAATCTCATCACCTTCTCTCTGGGCCTTATCGACACGCTGATGGTCAGCCAGCTGGGCAACAACGAAATGGCGGCGGTTAAAACCGCCAACGTACCGGTGTTCCTGCTGATCTCCATCGTCTTCGGCGTCCAGTCCGGCGTAGGCATCCTCATCAGCCAGTACTGGGGCAAGCGGGATCTGAAAAACATCAGCCGCGCCATCGGTGTGGCCGCCTGGTTGGGCGTGGCTCTGGCGCTGGTCATCGCCCTGGTGCTGTTCCTCTGGCCGGTGCAGATCATGGATCTGCTCAGCAACGAGCATCATCTGTCTGTGCTGGGCGCGCCGTATCTGCGTGTTATCGGCTTCTCCTATGTGTTCAATATGCTCTCCTCCATCTACGTCAGCGCCCAGCGCAGCGTAGAGAACTCCGCCTTCGGCATGAAGCTGTTCGGCATGTCCACGGTGCTGAACACCGGCTTGAACTACCTGCTGATCTTCGGCAAGTGCGGCTTCCCCATGCTGGGGGTGGAGGGCGCGGCCATCGCCACGCTGCTCTCCCGCGTGGTGGAGTTCGCCGTCTGCCTGTTCTGCGCCCTGCGCAGCAGAGTCATCCCCCTGGATCTGAAATCCCTGCTGCACCCCGGCGGCGAGATGCTGCGGCGCTTCATAAAGTATTCCTCACCCGTGCTGGGCAATGAGCTGATGTGGGGCCTGGGCAACAGTCTGCTGACCGTGATCCTGGGCTATACCTCTGTCTCGGTGGAATTCCTGGCCGCCGACGCCGTATCCGGCAATCTGAACCGCCTGTTCCTGGTGGTTTGCTTCGGCCTGGGCGCGGCCACCGCCGTGATGATCGGCAAGGCCATCGGTGAGGGGGCCAGCCACGATGAACTTATGGCCCTGTCCAAAACCCTGTCCTGGGTGACGATACTGGTGGGCGCGGGGCTGGCCGTCATCGCTCTGGCCCTGGTGCCTCTGCTGTTCCAGCCGGTGATCTTCCCGCTGTTCAAGCTGGAGGGCCTCAGCGCGCACCTGGCCACCACACTGATCGTCACGGGCTTCGCCTGCATTCCCCTGCACGCCTATTCCATCTCCGCCGTCACCGGCATTCTGCGGGCCGGCGGCGATGTGTTCTGGTCCACAGCACTGGATCTGGGCCCCCAGTGGATCGTCGCCCTGCCGCTGACCGCACTGCTGGCTCTGGTCTTTGACGCTGATCCCTGGTTCATCGCCCTGGCCATCCAGGCCGAAAGCTTCATCAAATGTCCCATCTGTCTGTGGCGCATCCGCTCCCGCAAGTGGATCCACGATGTGACGCTGCCGGAGGGCCGACAATGAGCGGCCTGCTGATCTGTCCCCTGTGCGGCGGGCAGCTGACGCGCAAACAGGGCAGTTACCTCTGCCCCAACGGCCACTGTCATGACGTGGCCAGAGAGGGCTATACCTACCTACTGCCGGTAAACCAGAAACACTCCCTCTCCCCCGGTGATGACAGAGCTATGGCCCAGGCCCGGAACGCCTTCCTTAACAAGGGCTATTACGCTCCTCTGCTCAAAACGTTATGTCAACTATCTGTGGAGTTGACCGGCCCCGCCCCTGCGGTGCTGGACAGCGGCTGCGGCGAGGGATACTACACCGCCGGCATCTATCATGCACTGTGCACCGCCGGAAAAGCCCCGGTCATGGCCGGCATCGACATCTCCAAGCCCATCCTCCGCCTGGCCGCCAGGCGGGAAAAAGCCATCCAGTTCGCTGTGGCCTCTTCCTACCATCTGCCGATAGCTGACAGCACTATCGATCTGCTGGTCAACTGCTTCTCTCCTTTGGCTATCGAGGAATTCCGCCGCGTACTGCGCCCCGGCGGCCATTTTCTCTATGTGGTTCCCGGCGAGCTGCACCTCTGGGAGATGAAGCAGGTGCTCTACGAGCACCCCTATCCCAACGAAGTGAAAGAGACGCCCTACGAAGGCTTCCGCTATGTGACCATCCGGCATGTGGCCGACACCGTCCATCTGGACTGCCCCGCGGATATCCAGGCCCTGTTCGGCATGACGCCCTACTGCTGGAAGACTCCGAAAGCCGGTGTCGAAAAATTATGTCAACTTAAAACGCTGGACTGCCGTATCTCCTTCGACATCCACGTTTTCGAAAAGGAGTGACCGCCATGCGCTGTACCGTGCTATTTGCCAGTCCCCGCGGCGAGCAGAGCAACACCCTGGCCCTGCTGCGCCTTTGGCTGGAGGCATGGCGGCAGGCCGGCCATACGGCGGAGGTATTCTCTCTGTACGACCTGGATATCCGCCCCTGCGCCGCCTGCCGGTGCTGTCAGCGGGACTGGCAGCATCCCGCCTGTGTCATCGCCGACGACATGCCTCTCATCTTTGACAGTCTTCTGCAAAGCGATCTGCTGCTCCTGGCCGCACCTATCCACTCCTGGTTCTGCCCCGCCCCCATGAAGGCCGCGCTGGATCGCCTGGTCTACGCCATGGACAAGTATTACGGCCCGGACGGCAAGGGGCCCTCTCTCCTGCGGGGCAAGGCCATGGCCGTTCTGACCACCTGCGGCTACCGCCCGGAGAAAGGAGCCGATCTGTTCCTTGAGGGCATGCGCCGCTGGTGCCGGCACACCGGTATGCGCTGGCTGGATAGTCTGGCGGAGCGCCATCTGGGCTATGACACCGCGTTTATGGACGAAGAAAAGACACTGCATGTCCGGGCCTTTGCCGCCCGGCTTATGGAGGGGTACCACTATGACATACACTGATGACAGAAGCATCCGTCCCCGCCGGCACAGGCGCCGCGGCCTGCCCCCGGTGCTGCTGCTGATACTGGCCGCCATCGTGCTGGGCGGCCTCATCACGGCGGTGGTGCTGTCTCTGGGCAGCAAAGGCCCCGCGCAGCAGCCGGAGCCCGATCCCCACGAGGGCCAGGTGTACATCAACGATGGCTTTGATATGGTCTGGCTGACGCCCTATGCGGACATCCCCGCCAGCGGCCTCACTCCCGACCAGTTCCGCCGCGACACCAATGACGACGGCTCCGCGGGTGAGCGTGTGCGCTACCTGGGCACGGAGTACGCCACCCGCTGGGGTGTGGATGTCTCCAATCACCAGGGGACCATCGACTGGGCGGCGCTGAAGCGTCAGGGCATCACCTTTGCCTATCTGCGGGTGGGCCTGCGGGGCTACGGCGATGCCGGCACCCTCTACCCGGATCGTTCCTTCGCCAGCTACTACGATGGGGCCAAGGCCGCCGGCATCGACGTGGGCGTGTATATGTTCTCCCAGGCCGCCACCCCCATGGAAGCCGCCCAGGAGGCCCTGTACACCCTGCAGCTGTTGGATGGCCGCTCCCTGGATCTCCCGGTCTATTACGACTGGGAACCGGTACAGCAGGAGGACTCCCGCACGCTGCACAACAGCCGCTTCATGCTCACCGTCCAGGCCAAAGCCTTCTGCTCCCTCATCGAAAAGGGCGGCTATGATGCCGGCATCTACATGAACCGCCAGCAGGGCTACTACCGCTACGACCTGTCTCTGCTGTCGGACTACGCCCTGTGGATCGCCGATCCCGGCGACTACCCGGATTTCTACTACCGCTTCGATGTCTGGCAGTATTCCCACGAGGCCCATCTGGACGGCGTCGGCGAGATCGTGGATCTGAACGTGGAATTTGTTCCCGTAACATAAAGTCAAACATTCTGTCGATAAATTTTCCGGAAATCTTCAAAAAATTTTTGGAAAATTTCCAGGAACTTTTGCAGATAAAACCATTTGAAATTCCCGTCCGCATCTGTTACAATAGGCACACAGCGTGTGGCGTTTCTGCGTAAATCCAGTTGCAGAAAGGCCGCCTGACACAAGAAAACGTGCGGTTTTGCCTGTGTCTATCCGGCTGAAATCGACCGAAAAAACGCCCACATGCGTCAGCATGCGGGCGTTTTTGCAGCCAATTTCAGCTCGAATTTACTTTGGCAAAACTGCTTCGCACCGAAAA
>CAVGEC010000050.1:0-12283 GCA_963628195.1 Bacteroidaceae bacterium | reverse complement strand
CTTCCCACCACTATTGTCTCATGTGTGTCTACCCGCCCTCAGCTTTGACAGTTACTTAAAATTGCCGTGTTAGCGAGGGACATTTACATTACGATACACTAATTGCCGTCATCACAAAGTGTAAATACTTCATCGAATGGGAAAATAGGAATACGAGAACACGCAGGAAACCATGCAGAAGGAGCGTAGCGTGATATGAGATTTAAATGCGGTCATTATATTGATATGCCGGAGCAGTTTGAAATACTGCGCGCCGCTACTTGTGACAGTGAACGCCGAAGATTTCAAGCGACAATTATAACGAATAATTGCCTTGCAAAGTTTCGGGGCTGGGATGACAATGATGAAAAAAGAGAGAGGGTTATTGAGTCAATAAGAAATGAACGATTGTACTTCTCGACCGCATTAGGATATAACGATCCCTATGATACGTTGATGTACATCGACAAAGCCGGCCTCTTGAAGTTCATTGAGCAAACGCTTGCAGTCCAGATGCCCGCGTACATAGAATCTCAAAAGATGAAAAATTTTTCTGTAGGATGTTTCGCGCAGATGTATAACACACCACAAGCGCGGCAGCAATTCGTACGATATATAGACGGCAGAATAGAAAAACTCAAATACGCTATCCATGATAATATAAAGGGGATTTGCCTCTCGCAAAACTATTTGTCAACTTTGATGTGGGCACACTATGCCAAAGATCATACTGGCATTGCTCTTCTCTATGACACCAAAGAACTTGAATGTGCAAGGTGTTACTCTTATGGAGGGAAAGTCCTTCAAGAGAAATTTAAATTGTACCCTATAAAATACCGTAGTCACCGTCCTGATGCGACTGCATTCATTCATGATTACTTGCTTAGCACAGCAGCTGGAGGGCTGCCTGTAACACATGCTGGAGATATTCTTTCATCTCCAGATTACAAGGTGATTAAGGATATAGTATTGACGAAAGACGTAGTGTGGAGGTATGAAAAGGAGGTGCGGTTAATACCTCGTGTGCTGGATTTCGAGTATATGAGTGGTACTGCCTATTTAGAGATAAAGCCCAAAGCTATTATTTTAGGAGCCAAAATATCTGACTGTGATCGAAAAGCGGTTATCGACACAGCAATCGAAGCGGGCGGGATTACTATATATGAGGCATGGCTAAATGACTCGCAACGAGATTATCAAATAGTCTTTCAAGAATGCGGCCTCTAAGCGTATAGGCTTAAACAATTGTACAATGGACATAAAGGTTAGATATAGGGGGGATGAACTAATGAGAATATTGATTTCGATTTACTCTGGAGGCTCAGACTCCGGTTCAGGTGAAAAACTATTCTCGAGGCTCGTTTCAACGGAGTTGTCGCCGTTTGAGGTAATGGAGTATGTTGGGGTGTGCGAATACTATGACTCGAGATTGATAGTTGGACAAACACTTTCGTTTTGGGATATGAATTGCTATTCAGAAAACCTGTCCCAAATGGTATTGCAACTTGAAAAGTTGCCATCCTGTACGTTACAAGAGGCAAAACCCATTGCGCCGACTTTTCTACGAGCCGATACAGAATATCCACTAGCTGCTGATTACATAAAACGAGCTAAATGCCAATCCCCATTTTTGCGAGGAACACGCAAATATGAATTTGGTGCAAATTCATGGGAAGCAGTTACATTTTGGATGTCCGCACATCCATTTGAGATGATATTTATTGGCGGATTCATTTGCGATGCGGTCAAATTCCTAATCGGAAAGTTTTTCCGCCTATTAAAGCGCAAACCTGCAGTGAAATCAAAGACACGTCCTATGATTCTTATGGTAGGCCGTTTCTACAGAAATTTTGAGCAACTAACTCACATAAAGAAAGAAAATTGCCAAATCGTGAGCTTGAAAAGAATTAGACCGGGTGTATTCTCTGTTCTTGTGCGTACATCTACAGATGAAAAATACAAAGTGATAAGTAGAACAAGTGGCGCAATAGAAACATTAAAGCCAATCAACAAGGTACTATTTGATTCAGAAACTACATATGTCCTATAAACACCATACAAGAGCTGACCTACAAAGCGTTAAGCGGTATACTCCTAAGTGCAGACATACTGCGATAGGCCTCGCATCCATAACAAGCAAAAAATAATTGACACCTGTATTTTCTTAAACAAAGCAAGCGGCATGTGTTGAAATGAAGATGTAATATTTTCCAGCTGAACTGGCGCTGAATTTAATAAAATAGCGCAAAAATTCAACGAATCAAATGCGTGTGGATGCAATATGTCAGCCTTGGGAGAGCGTTCGGTTCGCATCCGAGAGGTCGAGGGTTCGAATCCCTTCAGGTCCACCAAAAATAAACCACCCGCAAGGGTGGATTTATTTTTGCTGTGGACCAAGGGATTCGAGGTTTATGCCCCGGAGGGGTAAATCCCTTCAGGTCCACCAAAAATAAACCACCCGCAAGGGTGGATTTATTTTTGTCGTGGACCAAGGGATTCGAGGTTTATGCCCCGGAGGGGTAAATCCTTTCAGGTCCGCCAGGGATAAAGAGATATACAGCTGGCGGTCGGTGATTGCAAACGGCAGAACGGGATGGTATAATCAGTGAGGAAATAGACGCTGCAAAATGATATCTGGCGCGCAGCGCAGAATACAGTGCAGAATAACAGCAGAACAATATATACGGAGGACTGCAGCATGAAAATCGTGATGATCACAGGCAGCGCACACCGGCACGGCACCACTGCGGCGCTGGCGGACAGATTTCAGCAGGGTGCACTGGACGCGGGGCACGAGGTCTGCCGCTTCGACGCGGCGTTTCAGGACGTTCACCCCTGCATCGGCTGCGACAAATGCCGCCGCACGGGTGTCTGTACCTTCGGGGCGGACGACATGAAGCTGCTGAACCCCCACCTGCTGGCGGCGGATGCGGTGGTGTTCGTTTCGCCCATCTACTACTTCACGATCAACGCCCAGCTCAAGGCGGTCATCGACCGGTTCTACGCCAACAACGAGGCGCTGATGGGCAGGAAGAAAGCCATCCTAATCACGGCTATGGCGGACACAGAGATGGACTCGGCACTGGCCGGCAACGAGATGTTCCGGCAGATGACCGGCTATCTGGAGTGGGAGAACGCGGGTATTCTCAATGCCCGCAATGCTTCCACCGCCGCTGACCTCAGCGAGGACGATCTGTCCAGCGCCTACACACTGGGCAGGGAGCTGCGCTGACAGCATACTGGATCATCAATGACAAGATCTTTGAGGAGGTCCTGATATGGTCTTTCAAAAAGCAAACCTAAACGACTTTGAGCGCATCAAAAACTTCTACTGGGACCTCATTGACGAAATGCAGGACCAGAACGATGTGATCGGCTGGAAGAAGGGTGTTTATCCCACAGATGCGTTTCTGCAGGACAGCCTGCGGCGCGGCGAGCTGTTCACATTGGAGGAGGGCGGGCAGCTGTACGCCTGCGCCGTTCTCAACAGCGCGTCCAATGAAGGCTACGCCGGTATCCCCTGGCATCTGAACTGCCGTGATGACGAGGTGCTGATCCCCCATGCGCTGGGCGCCCGGCCCGCGCAGCAGGGCAAGGGCATCGGCAGGCGCATTGTGGAGGAGATACTGCAATACGCAAAGGGCGCCGGCAAAAAGGCCGTGCGGCTGGATATCCTCGGCAAGAACGCCGCCGCGGAAAAGCTGTATACAAAATGCGGATTTCAGTTCGTACAGGCCAAGACCATGTTTTACGAGGACACCGGCTGGACGGAGTTCAAAATGTATGAGTACGACCTGAGCGAAGCGCTGTGAGAGCGTCCCGCACGGGGTGCTCTCATAGAGGCATACAACACAAGGGCCGCCCAAAAGGGCGGCCCTTGTGTTCTTACAGCCTTGTTACCATGGGGATGATCATGGGGCTGCGCTTGGTGTGCTTATAGAGATAGCTGCTCACAGCGGAGCGCACGGCGCGGCACACGTCGCCCTCGTCCCGGCGTTTCTTGGCGGACATCCCGTCCACCGTCTCCGTGGCCACCCTGCGCATATCCTCCAGCAGCTCCTCGGACTCCTTGACATACACGAAACCGCGGGTGACGATCTCCGGCGGGCACAGCAGCTGGTGGTCATGGCTGGACATGGGCAGGACCACCACCACCATGCCGTCCTCGGCCAGGATCTTCCGGTCGTTCAGCACCACGGCGCCCACCTCGCCCACGCCGCCGCCATCCACGAACACCTCGCCGGAGGGGACGGTGGTCTCGCACTTCATGTGCTTGGTGGTCAGCTCGATGACGCTGCCGTTATCGGCCACACAGATGTTGTTGGGATGCATGCCCATGCTCTCCGCCACCCGCTTGTGGATCTGCAGCATCCGCTGCTCGCCGTGGAGGGGGATAAAGAACTTGGGCTTGGTCAGGGCGTGGATGATCTTCAGCTCCTCCTGGCAGGCGTGGCCGGACACATGCAGCATGTCCGCCTTGTCGTATACCACGTCCGCGCCCTTGCGGAACAGCTCGTTGATAACACGCCCCACCGTCACCTCATTGCCGGGGATGGCACTGGCGGAGATGATGACCTTGTCGCCCGCGCCGATGTCCACCTGCTTGTGGGTGGAGAACGCCATGCGGTACAGGGCGCTCATCTCCTCGCCCTGAGAGCCGGTGGTCACGATGACCTGCTGGTTCAGCGGCAGGCCCTTGATGCGGTTGATGTCCACCAGCGTGTTCTTGGGCACCTTCATGTACCCCAGCTCCGTGGAGACCTTCATGATGTTCTCCATGCTCCGCCCGGTGACGGCCACCTTCCGCCCGCAGGCGGCGGCGGCGTCCAGCACCTGCTGGATGCGGTGCACGTTGCTGGCGAAGGTGGTCACGATAATGCGCTTGTCGCAGCCTGTGAACTGCCGCTTGAACGTGGCACCCACGGCCCGCTCGCTCATGGTGTAGCCGGGCCGCTCCACGTTGGTGGAGTCCGCCAGCAGCGCCAGTACGCCCTGCTTGCCCAGCTCGCCGAACCGCGCCAGATCGATGACCTCCCCATCGATGGGCGTGGAGTCGATCTTGAAGTCGCCCGTGTGTACGACAGCGCCCATCCGCGTGTGGATGGCAAAGGCCACCGAGTCGGCAATGGAGTGGTTCACATGGATGAACTCCACCTGGAACTTGCCCGCCCGTACGGTCTGCCCCGGCTCCACGGTGATGAGCTTCGTGGAGCTCACCAGCCCGTGCTCCTGCAGCTTCAGCTTGATGAGCCCGGCCGTGAACTTCGTGCAGTAGATGGGCAGGTTGATCTGCTTGAGCACATAGGGGATGGCCCCAATGTGATCCTCGTGTCCGTGGGTGATGAACAGGCCCCGCAGCCGGCTGCGGTTCTTGACCAGATACGTCACGTCGGGGATGACGCAGTCGATGCCGTACATGTCGTCGCCGGGGAAGGCCATGCCGCAGTCCACCACAATGATCTCGCCGCCGTATTCATAGGCGGTCATGTTCTTGCCGATCTCGTTCAGACCGCCAAGGGGAATGATTTTCAATTTTTCTGCCATAAAAGAATAGATGCTCCTTTTTCAAATAAGATGGAGCGCCGCGGCGGCGGGAGAAATGACCGCAGCAAAGCAAAGGCGGTCTGTCCCGCCCGCCTGCCCTGCATCGCAGGGGGAGGGAACAGTCTGTCGCCCGTCGTCAGCACTCGTTTTGCAGAGGGAAACCCTCGTTTTGCTATATTGACCGCGGCGTCCACGCACCGCGAAACAACCAAAAAACACGCGCCGCATTCGGCACTTTACACAAAGTATAGCACAGATATTCCCGTTTGTACACCCCCAACTTGCCGACAGGTTCCGACGTTTGCCGCGCCGCCGGAAAATTCCCCGCCGATTTCTCGAAAAGCGTATTGTCCCCGCCGCCCTTTCGTGCTATAATAAACTACTCTTATTATGGAGACATATTCCTTTCACCGGAAGGAGGCGTGCCCCTTTGAGCAAAAAGATCATCCGCGGGTTCCGCACCAATATGACGCTGTACAGCCTGTGTCTGGTGGCGTTCGTGGCTGTGACCGTGCCGTTCCAGCCGCTGCTGGCCGCGGCCGAGGGCCTGGTGGCCATTCTGGTCATCCTGGTGGGCCGCCGCCGCAATAAGATGGCCCAGGTCTCCGTCCGCCAGTATATGGACCGCGTCTCCGGCGGTATGGATACCGCCCGCTCCAGCAATATGCTTTACGCGCCGCTGCCCATGCTGGTGTTCGACGTGGCCACCGGCGAGATCCTGTGGTGCAACGATATGTTCCTGCAGCTTACCGTCCAGAAGGATAAGATATTCGAGACACCGGTGGATACCGTCATCCCCGACTTCACCTACCGCTGGCTCATGGACGGCAAGCGCGAGTATCCGGAGCAGTTCCGCTGGAATGACCGAGTTTACCGTGTGTTCGGCGCCCTCAGCCGTCCGGAACCTGAGGGCGGCGAGCAGCCCACTCTGGCCACCACCTACTGGATGGATATCACCGAGTCCGAGCAGATGCGCCAGACGCTGGATCTGACGCGCCCGCTGCTGGCCATCCTCATGGTGGACAACTACGAGGAGCTGATGAAGGCCTGCCCCGAAAACAAGCGCTCTGCCCTGCTGGCCGCGCTGGAGGAGCAGATGAACACCTGGGCCGCGGGCACCGGCGGATTGCTGCTGGGCTACGACCGCGACCGCTACCTGTTCCTGTTCGAGGAGAAGGACTACGCCGGCTTTACCGAGAGCAAGTTCGACGTGTTGGAAAAGGTCCGCCAGGTACAGGCCGGCGAGGGTGTGTCCGCCACGCTGTCCATCGGCGTGGGCCGGGATGAGGACAGCTTCGAGCAGCTGTTCAAGAATGCCTCCCTGGCGTTGGAGATGGCCCTCTCCCGCGGCGGCGACCAGGCCGTGGTCAAGGACCGGGTGAATTTTGAGTTCTACGGCGGGCGCAGCAAGTCCACCGAAAAGCGCACCAAGGTCAAGTCCCGCGTCATGGCCAATGCCCTGGGCGAGCTGATCGACGACGCCAAGCAGGTGTACGTTATGGGCCATAAGTACGCGGATATGGACTCTCTGGGCAGCGCCGTGGGCGTGTGCTGCATCGCCCGCAAGCGCGGCAAGCCCTGCCAGATCGTTATCGACACCGAGAATAATGCCGCGCATCCTATCCTGCGGCGGCTCTCCGAGCAGCCGGAGTACGCTGGCGTGACCATCGCCGGCGCCGACGCCTTTATCAAGTGCCAGCCGGGGGCTCTGCTGGTGGTGGTGGATACCAACCGTCCGGAGAGCGTGGAGTCCGAGGAGATGCTGGAGACGTGCAACCGCGTGGCGGTCATCGATCACCACCGCCGCGGCAGCAGCTATATCGAGAAGATGGCGCTGAACTACCACGAGCCCTACGCCTCCTCTGCCAGTGAGCTGGTGGCGGAGCTGATGCAGTACCTGGTGGATCCGTCCGATGTGCTGAAATGCGAGGCCGAGGCCCTGCTGGCCGGCATCGTTCTGGATACGAAGAATTTTACCAACCGCACCGGCGGGCGTACCTTCGAGGCCGCCGCCTATCTGCGCCGCCTGGGCGCCGATACCCAGGATGTCCAGCGCATGTTCCAGGGCAACCTCCAGTCCATGATCGCCCGCTACGCCATCATCCGTCAGGCGGAGCTGTACCGCGATGATATCGCCGTGGTGGCGCTGGAGGAGGAATGCGACCGCGTCACCGCCGCCAAGGCGGCCGACGAACTGCTGACGCTGAAGGGCATCCGGGCCAGCTTTGTCCTCTACAAAAAAGGCGACGGCGTGTATATGTCCGCCCGCTCGCTGGGCGAGGTCAATGTCCAGGTGATTCTGGAGGCCTTGGGCGGCGGCGGCAACTCCACCACCGCCGGCGGCCAGGCCGACAACATCACCGTGGAGGAGGCCCGCGCCAAGCTGCTGGAGGCCATCGACAAGTATTTTGAAAATTAAGGTAAAGGAGATATAGATATGAAAGTCATTCTCAAGCAGGACGTCAAGGGCAAGGGCAAGAAGGGGCAGATGATCGAGGCCGCCGAGGGCTACGCCCGCAACTTTCTGATCCCCAAGGGCATGGCCGTGGAAGCCACCGCCGACGCCGTCAACACCATGAATCTGCAGGCCAAGGCCAAGGCCAAGGCCGATGCCGAGGCCAAGGCTGAGGCGCTGGCCATCGCCGAGAAGCTAAAGTCCTGCCAGGTAAAGATTGCCGCCAAGGGCGGCGAGGGCGGCAAGCTGTTCGGGGCCATCACCGGCAAGGAGATCTCCGCCGCCCTGGCTCAGCAGTTCTCTCTGACCATCGACGGCAAGAAGCTGGTGCTGGAGCAGCCCATCAAGAGCTTCGGCAGCTACGAGGTCAAGGCCAAGCTGGGCTATGAGGTCTCCGGCACCGTCTATGTCCTCGTTATTGAAGAAAAATAGTGACCGTGCGGCACGGCCGCACGCCGTATAAAGACTCCTCTGTGCAAAAGCGCTTCGGTGCGTATACCGGGGCATACACAGCGGAGCAGTCAATGCGTGGCATTGACTGAGGGACCGCCGCATATTCGCGGCAATGCAATACTGTTAAAAGGAGGTCTCCCCCATGGCAAACAGCAATACCGACGCTCTTTTGACGCCGTCCATGCCCCATTCCCCCCAGGCGGAGCAGGCGGTGCTGGGCTCCATGCTCATCGACGCTGACTGCGTCAAGGACGTGATGGATAAGCTGCAGGCCCAGGATTTCTACCTGCGTACCAACCGGGAGATCTTCGAGACGATCTACCACATGTTCGTCTACTCCCAGCCCATCGACGGTGTCACCGTGGCAGGCGAGATGGAGAAGAACGGCCTGTATAACGACAATACCCGCGCCTATCTCCTGCAGCTGATGGAGGTCACCCCCACCAGCGCCAACGTCATGGAGTACGTCCGCATCGTGCAGGATAAGTCCCTCATGCGCCAGGTGGCCTACGCCGCCGGCAATATCACCTCCATGGTGCAGGAGGGCAGCGGCAGCGCCGCCGATATGCTGGAATCCGCCGAGCAGCGCATCTACGCCATCCGCCGGGGCCGCAGCGCCCAGGGCATGGTGACGGTGGGCATGGTGCTGGGCGACGTGATGAGCCAGCTGGCTGAGTTGTCCGCCAACGGCGGCAGGACCGTGCCCGGCCTGTCCACCGGCCTCTCCGCCGTGGACGCCAAGATCAACGGCATGAACAAGTCCGATCTGCTGCTGCTGGCCGCCCGCCCCGGTATGGGCAAGACCAGTATGGCGCTGAACGTGGCTCTGTCTGCCGCCCGCGAGTCCGGCAAGACTGTGGCCATATTCTCTCTGGAAATGTCCAAGGAGCAGCTGGTCACCCGCCTTATCGCCAGCGAGGGCCTGGTAGAGAACCAGCGCCTGATCACCGGCAATCTGCGCGAGAGCGATTGGCAGCGCATCGCCGAGGCTGCCTCCGCCCTCAGCCGTATGGACATCCGTATCGACGACAATCCGCTGCTGACCGTGGCGGATATGAACGCCAAGTGCCGCCGTCTGGACAATCTGGGCCTGGTGGTCATCGACTATCTGCAGCTGATGACCTCCGCAGGCGGCAAGGGCTATTCCGGCGAGAACCGCCAGCAGGCGGTGTCCGACATCAGCCGTATGCTGAAGATCATGGCCAAGGAGCTGCAGGTGCCCATCCTGTGCCTCAGCCAGCTGAGCCGTGCCAACGAAAAGCGCGAGGACAAGCGCCCCATGCTGTCCGATCTGCGTGAATCCGGCGCCATTGAGCAGGACGCCGATATCGTCATGTTCCTCTACCGGGACGACTATTACAACAGCGACGCCGAAAAGCGCAACGTGGCCGAGTGCATCGTGGCCAAGAACCGCCACGGCGAGACCGGCAAGGTGGAGCTCCGCTGGATGCCGGAGTACACCGCCTTCGGTACGCTGGAAACACGCTACGACGAAGATGAGTAAGCCTCTTGATCCCACCGCGTGGATGGCGCGCTGGCACATGTTCCCGCCGCCCGGCGGTCTGATCCTCTGCGCCGTGTCCGGCGGGCGTGACTCCGTCTGCCTGCTGGACTGCCTCTGGCGGCTGGGCCGGTCCCGCGACTTCCGCGTGGCCGCCGCCCACCTGAACCACGGCATGCGCCCCACGGCCCGGCGCGACGAGGATCTCGTCCGCGCCCTCTGCGCCGAACGGAGCATTCCCTTCTACACCGAAACAGTCCCCGTCTACGACCTGTGCCGTACCTGGCGCCTGACGGTGGAGGAGACGGGCCGCCGCGCCCGCTACGATTTCCTCCGCCGCACGGCGGAGTCCGCCGGCGCGGACTTCATCGCCACCGCCCATCACCGGGAGGATCAGGCCGAGACGGTGCTGCTCCAGCTGCTGCGCGGTACCGGCCCCCAGGGCCTCGCCGGCATCCCCCCCGTCCGTGACGGCATCATCCGCCCCCTGCTGGACACGCCCCGCGCCGCCATCGACGACTACATCGCGGCGCACGGCCTGCCCTACGTCACCGACGAGACGAACCTGGACACCCGCTATGCCCGCAACCGCCTCCGCCTGGACATCATGCCCCAGCTGCTGGAGCTCAACCCTGCCGCCGCCGAGCATATCGCCCGCACGGCGGACATCCTCCGCGCCGAGAACGACTTTCTGGACGCCCAGGCTGCCGCCCTGCTGCCGCCGGAAGGCGCCGCCCTCCCCTGCGAGGCGCTTTTCTCCGCGCCGGAGCCCCTACGCCCCCGCATGCTCCGCCTATTGGCGGACAGACTTCCCGTGGGCAAAAAGGACTTCACCGCCGCCCACTACCACGCGCTGGAGACACTCTGCCGTACCGGCGGCGCTTTGTCCCTGCCCGGCGGAGTGTCCGCCCTCTGCCGCGGCGGCACGCTGACGCTCTCCCTGCCGGACGCCCCTCCCGCGCCCCAGCCCCTGCACATGGGGGACAACCACTTCGGCCCCTGGCGCGTCACGCTGGGGGAAGCCCCTGTCCCCGGTGCGCTGGCTGTCCGGCCCGGCGTGTGGAGCGTCCGCCCCTGGCGCCGTGACGACAGCCTCTTTCTTCCGGACAGCCGCGGCCCCCGCAGCCTCAAGCGCCTGTTCGCCGAGCGCGGCATCGCCCCGCCGGAGCGCGATGCGTGGCCCGTCCTGTGTCTCAATGACCGCCCTGCCGCCGTCTGGCGCGTGGGCCTTGATAAGCAAGCCCTGCCAGAGCGTTCCGGCGACACCATATACATCACCATCACAAAAAACAACGGAGGATAACAAGCAATGGCAAAGAGCAATATGGATCAGGACATCCTGAAGGTCCTGCTGTCTGAAGAGGAGATCAAGGCCCGTGTCCAGGAGCTGGGCGACCAGCTGTACGACAGATTCAAGGACAAGAACCCCATGTTCGTGGGCGTTCTCAACGGCTGCTTCATTTTCATGGCGGATCTGGTGCGCGCCGCCCAGCTGAAGAGCGAGGTGGAGTTCATCGGCCTCTCCTCCTATAAGAACGCCACCAAGTCCTCCGGCGTGGTGCAGATCACCCGCGATCTGCAGCGCGATATTACCGGCCGCGATATCATCGTGGTGGAGGATATTCTGGATTCCGGCAATACCCTGTATTTCCTGACCGAGTACCTTAGGACGAAGGGTGCCGCCTCCGTCACCATCGCCACTCTGCTGGATAAGCCCGCCCGCCGTGAAAAACCCATCACCGCCGACTATGCCGGCTTCGAGGTCCCCGACGAGTTCGTGGTGGGCTACGGCCTGGACTACTGCCAGCAGTACCGGAATATGCCCTATATCGGTGTCCTCAAGCCCGAAGTCTACAGCAAGTAACCGGGAGGTTTCGCCTCTCCGGCGCAGGGGCTGTTTCGCGCCCCGGCGCGGGCGTTTTGTTTGTCTCCGACGGGGAGTATTTCGTGCTCCGGCACGAGTAACTTTCTTTTGTTGTCAAAAGAAAGTTACCAAAGAAAACCACTCAAACCTACGGTTTAAGGATCCCTCAGCGCGGCACGCCGGTTTCGTATTTGTGACCTGTGTCCCGCGTAGCCGGCACGTTCTTACCTATTGTCGGATAAACGAATTGCTCCTGCTTCTCTTTCCGCTGCCGCTGCCCATTGCCATGGCAGAACCCTTTTTGCCCCACCGAATTACAGGCCAAGGAATATTGAATTCTGTGCCCGCAGGGCACACCAACCTTTGCCGCCATCTGGCGGCAAAGGCGCAATTTGATAATTGCCAAAGTCGGTAGAAGCCAGCACTCCTACCGTGGCTGGGGCAAGCGGCCGCGTCAGCCTCCGCGCCGGTGAACGTACAAGCAGTC
>CAVGEC010000049.1:2489-12424 GCA_963628195.1 Bacteroidaceae bacterium | reverse complement strand
GTTTTCTTTGGTAACTTTCTTTTTACAAAAAAAGAAAGTTACTCGCGCCGGAGCGTGAAACTCCCTGTCGCGCGATTTGATAATCGCCAATCCCCGCGGGGGGTGGTATCAAAAGGAGGGGGCGCGCACGCCCCCTCCTTTGTCGTTTCAAGGGAAAAGGATTCTTAAGGAAAGGGGGAAATTCGAAATCCCCCTTTCCTTAAGCGGTGCTTTTGGCTACTTTTGTCACCGCGGACAAAAGTAGCTCGCGCCCGCAGGCGCGAAACTCCCCCCGCACCGATAAAAGAGGGAAAGCACCGCGGTTCAGCGATACTTTCCCTCTTTGTTATTCATTGCGCCAGCAGTTCCTCCAGCCGCGTGCGGATCAGGCCCATCAGCGTCTCGTTGTCCGGCTTGTCGGTGTACTCCGACGGATCGCACAGCATGGCCAGATCCTCGGTGAAGTGTCCCGCTTCGAACACGTCCAGCCCCGCCTGCTCCAGGCAGCCGACGAAACGCACCAGATCGTCATTGCCGTCCAGCTCGCCCCGCTTGCGCAGTGCGCCGCTCCAGGCGAACATGGTGGCCAGGGGGTTGGTGGATACTTTCTCTCCCCTGCGCCAGCGGTAGAAGTGGTCGGTGACGGTGCCGTGGGCGGCCTCATACTCAAAGCAGCCGTCGGGGGACACCAGTACGCTGGTCATCATGGGCAGCGATCCGGAGGCCGCGGCCAGCAGATCACTCATCACGTCACCGTCGTAGTTCTTGCAGGCCCAGACCATGCCGCCCTTACTGCGAATGACCTTGGCCGCGATGTCGTCGATGAGGGCGTAACGGTAGTGAAGTCCCGCCTTCTCGAAGGCGGCTTTGAATTCTTCGTCGTATACCTTCTGGAACAGCAGTTTGAACGTCTGGTCATAATCCTTGGAGATGGTGTCCTTGGCGCCGAACCACAGGTCCTGTCCTACGGACAGTGCGTAGCTGAAGCAGCACCGGGCAAAGGACAGGATGGACTTATCCCGGTTGTGCATGGCCTGCACCACGCCGGGACCGGTGAAGTCGAACACGGTCTGGCGGCTCAGCTCTCTGCCGCCCTCGTCGGTGAATACCAGCTCCGCCCTGCCCCCGCAGGGCACCCGGTATTCCACGGCCTTGTACAGGTCGCCGTAGGCGTGCCGCGCGATGGTCACGGGCTTTTCCCAACAGGTCACCACCGGCTTGACGCGCTTCAGTAGGATGGGGGCCCGGAACACAGTGCCGTCCAGGGCGGCCCGGATGGTGGCGTTGGGGGACTTCCACAGCTGGCTCAGGCCGTATTCCTCCTGCCGCTGAAAGTTGGGGGTGATGGTGGCGCACTTCACGCCTACCTTCAGCCGCTTGATGGCCTCCGCCGCCTGCTTCGTCACCGCGTCCGCCGTCTCCTCCCGGTGGGGCAGGGACAGGTCGTAGTACTCGGTGTTCAGCTCCACGAAGGGCTGTATCAGCTCCGCCTTGATCATGCCCCACAGGATGTGTGTCATCTCGTCGCCGTCCAGCTCGGCGATGGCCGCAGGCATTTTGATCTTATCCATTTACTTCACCGCCTTTGCCGCGTAGTGATTGATGAGGCAGCCCTGCAGCAGCAGTTCCCGCTCCTCGGCGCTGGTATTTTTCAGATACAGGGTGATATCCCGTTTTTCGCCGCCGTGCACCAGCACTGCGGGGAAGACATCCTGACCGCCGGCGACCTTCTCCCGCACATCCGGGACGTAGATGAAGTCGCCGGGAACGCCATCGAAGCTGTCGCCCGCTGCCAGAGTGAAGGGCAGCAGTCCCCAGTTGACGCAGTTGGAGCGATAGCGCTTGGTGGCGAATTCATAGCAGATGTTGGCGCTGCCGCCCAGCACCCGCTGGCAGGAGGCTGCCTGCTCACGGGCGGAGCCGTCACCGGGCTTGTTGGCAAAAATGACTGAACCGATGTGCACATCATGCGCTAAAGTGTTTTGGTCCAGCCCAAGCGTGTTCAACGCGGCCAGAACGGCGTGTACACCTTGAACATCAACCTCGTGTCCAGGTATGTTTTCAAGGTAATCCTGGTAAGGTGTGGATAGGTTTCCTGCACTCCGCAGGGCCTCCAGTGCAGCGGCAGATCTGGCCCTGGGCACATAGTCCGGATCCCTGCGGGACAGGGTAAACTGGGCCAATTTCAAGGGGTTGGAGCGGTAGGAGGACGTCTCGCCGGAAGGGATAAGCTCGTCGGTGGTGGTCACCTCGTCCCGCAAAACAGAGCACACCTGCAGGAGCAAATCGCGGGAAAGTGCCGGTATTTCCGGCCATTCTGCAATATTTGGGCCATATTGCAGTTCCGCCTGAGGCTGCGGCTTTCCATATCCGCGGTATACCCGTTTGTCGTACACGGCGGCATCGAATCTCCGCTTCGTCTCCACCGTTTCGTCGTACTCCACATCCGCGGCGGAGGTCAGAACGCCATGGTTCCGCGCCGTTGCCGCAATAGACCGTGCGTCCATCAGAATAACGCCCGCCAGCTGCCCGTCGCCGGGCTTGGAGCCCTCGCGGTTGGGGAAATTCCGTGTGGTGTGGCGGATAGACAGCGCATCATTGGCGGGCACATCCCCTGCACCGAAGCAGGGCCCGCAGAAGCAGGGCTTGCAGACCGCGCCGGCCCGCAGAAGCCGCGCAGTCACACCGTTTTCCACCAGTTCCAGCTCTACCGGCACAGAGGGAGGATACACGGAAAAATCAAAGTTCCCGCTGCCAACATTGCAGCCGTCCAGAATGCTGGCAGCCGCGGCGATGTTGTCGTACAGGCCGCCGGCGCACCCGGCGATCACGCCCTGCTCCACATGGAGTTTCCCGTCCTTTACCTTGTCGGTCAAGTGCAGCTGTACCTTGCCGCCGAATTGCGCGGCGGCGCGCTTCTCCACCTCCCGCAGGATGTCGCCGGGGTTCTCACTCAGTTCACGCAGCGTCACCGCCTCGGAGGGATGGAAGGGGAGGGCGGCCATGGGTTCAATGTCGGACAGATCCAGCTCGATCAACCCGTCATAGTATGCGCCGTCCTCAGGATGCAGCGGGGCGTAGGCATCGCCGCGGCCGTGCAGGGCCAGATATTCCTGCACGGCGCTGTCTGTTTCCCAAATAGAGGTCAGGCAGGCTGTTTCCGTGGTCATCACGTCGATGCCGATGCGGTAGTCCATGCTGAGGCTGCCGATGCCGTCTCCCACGAATTCCAGCACTTTATTCTTCACAAAGCCGTTTTTGTACACAGCGCCGCACAGGGCAATGGCCACATCGTGGGGCCCCACGCCGTGGCGAGGTTTGCCGGTGATGTGAACCAGAATGACCTGCGGCGCGGCCAGGTCATAGGTATTGCACAGCAGCTGCTTGACGATCTCACCGCCGCCCTCGCCTACGCCCAGGGTGCCCAGTGCACCGTAGCGGGTATGGCTGTCGGAGCCCAGGATCATCCTGCCGCAGCCGGCCAGCATTTCGCGGGCGTACTGATGGATAACGGCCTGGTTGGCGGGGACATAGTCGCCGCCGTATTTTATTGCCGCGGACAGGCCGAAAGCGTGGTCGTCGGCGTTGATGGTGCCGCCCACGGCACACAGACTGTTATGGCAGTTGGTCAGCACATAGGGCACGGGGAACTCCTTCAGCCCGCTGGCCTTGGCGGTCTGGATAACGCCCACATAGGTGATGTCGTGGGAGATAAGGCTGTCGAATTTCAGGTGCAGCAGCCCGTCTCCGCTGTCGGTATTGTGCCTGTGGAGAATACGGGAGGCCATGGTTTTATCGCGGCCTACGGCAGCGGCACCGGACGCTCTGCGCACGGCGCCATCCTTCCAGACAACGCCTTCGTTGTATAGTTTTATCATATCAGCACCCCTTTCGGGAAATTCGGGTACGCAGCCCGCATAATAATTAATGTAGACAGTATAGCACGGCTGCGGGAAAATGCAAGAGGAAAAACGATAAAATTGCAAGTTGCGCAAAATGAATTTGCAAATAACTTGGAAAGTATAGGTATTTTAAGCGAAGTGGAGAATAATTTTGAAATTTATAAATTTAACACTTGCAAAATTTGCGCAACCGCCGTATAATCACCCCGTAAGATATAGTACCGCTCTGCGGCGAAAGGAGAACCGAACCATGATCGAAAAAGACACCACTATTCTAAAGCAATATACAAATCCTCTGAGCCGCAGTATTCAGGAGCAGTATGCTATCAGCCCGGATCACTACAGGGGCGACATTAAGCTGGGGCTGCGGAACAGCGACGGCACCGGCGTGCTGGTGGGTGTGTCCAAGGTGGGCAGTGTGCAGGGCTATTTGATGCAGGATGGCCAGCGGGTGCCCGCGCCGGGCCGTCTGTACTACCGGGGCATTGAGCTTACCGACATCGTGGAGGCCCACCGTAAGGCGGGGACTTTTGGGTTTGAGGAGGTAGCGTACCTGCTGCTGATGGGGTATCTGCCCTCAAAGGACGAACTGGCTTATTTCGACAAGATCATGAACCAGGCCCGCAAGCTGCCGGAGGGGTTTACCGAGGGAATGATCATGCGTCACCCCAGCCACAATATCATGAACGAACTGGCCCGCAGTGTGCTTAGTTTGTATTCCTATGATCCGGATCCGGACAACACGTCCATCGATAACATGCTCCTGCAGTCCGTCAAGCTTATCGGCTATTTCCCCTCCATCGTGGCCAACGCCTATGCGGTGCAGCGTCACTACTTTCACGGGGATTCTCTGCACATACACTTCCCAGTACCGGAGTTGTCTACGGCGGAGAATTTCCTGCGGATGATGCGCCCGGATAAGAGCTACACCGATGAGGAAGCTCATCTGTTGGATATGATGCTCATGGTCCACGCGGAGCACGGCGGCGGCAACAACTCCACTTTCGTCTGCCGTGCCATGTCGTCCAGCGGCACGGATACCTACAGCGCCATTGCCGGGGCCGTCGGCTCGCTGAAAGGGCCGCTGCACGGCGGCGCCAATGCCAAGGTCATGGAGATGTTCCGTTACATCAAGGAAAACGTGGATCCCCATGACGACGGCTCTATCAAGGATTATCTGAACAGACTGCTGGATAAGCAGGCCGGTGACCGCTCCGGAAAGATCTACGGGTTGGGACACGCGGTGTACACCATGTCTGATCCCCGTGCTGTGCTGCTGAAGAAGTATGCCCAGCGCATGGCGGAGCTGAAGGGCTATGCGGACGACTTTGCCCTGCTGCAGAAGGTGGAGGCTCTGGGCATCCCCTTGATCATGGAGCGCAAAAACAGCGACACGCCTATGTGCGCCAACGTGGATATGTACTCCGGTATGGTTTATTCCATGCTGGGGATCCCGGAGGAGGTGTTCACGCCGCTGTTTGCCTCTGCCCGTATCGCCGGCTGGTGCGCTAACCGCATTGAGGAGGTAGTTACCTGCCATCGCATCATGCGTCCGGCCTACCGTGCCGTTACCACCCATGAACAGTACATTCCCATGGAGCAGCGGGGCGAGCATCTGCACCTGGCCGGCGTGGATTAAAAGGGAACAAGCAAAAAGCCGCCCCGCGGGGCGGCTTTTTTCGTATGCATTCAGCCCAGGTCCACGTCAATGGCAAACAGGCCGCCGGCACCGCCGGAGTACAGATACAGCACGTTGTCGGTGGGCTTAAACTTGCCCTCTTTCGCCAGCTGTACCAGGCCGGCAAATGCCTTGCCGGTGTACACGGGATCCAGAAACAGTCCCTCGTTGGCGGCCATCATGCGGATGGCGGCATTGCCCTCCGGGGAGGGGATGGCGTAGCCGGGGCCGCACATGTTCACCAGGTGCACATCCTCGGAGGTGGGCACAAAGTCCAGCTCCAGCAGCTTGGCGGTCTCCTGCATGATGCGGGTGGTGATCACGTCAAAGGGATCGCTGTCCACCATCAGGCCCGCCACCTGGGTGTCGGGCATAAACAGTTTGGCGCCCAGAGCCACGCCGGCGTGGGTGCCGCCGCTGCCTTCGGCGCAGCAGACGTAGTCGAAGTGCATACCGGTGTCGGCGATCTCCTTCATGCAGTTCACATAGCCCAACGCGCCGATAGCATTGGAGCCGCCGCAGGGGATCTTGTAGTATTTTTTGCCGCTGGCCTGGCCCACACGGTCCATCTCGGCATAGATGTCGTCGTAGCTGTCGGTGTCCATAAAGCGGACGTCGGTGTCCATAAGATATTCCAGCAGCTGGTTGCCCTTGCGCTCGGTGACGCCGCGCTTTTTCAAAATGAGGATGGGCGTCATGCCCAGCTTTTTGGCGCAGGCGGCGGTCAGCATGGCGTGGTTGGACTGCGCACCGCCGGTGGTGAATACGATCTCCGCACCCTGGCGCTTGGCATCTGCCAGCAGGAACTCCAGCTTACGGACTTTGTTGCCGCCCAGGCCGATGCCGGTCAAGTCGTCGCGCTTGATCCATACATTGGTGCCCAGCAGATGGCTGATGTTCTCCAGCTTCTGAATGGGGGTGGGCAGCACCGCCAGGGGGATGCGGGGGAAATCATTTAAACTTTTCATGTTTGTACTCCTTTCGGCAGGAAATGATATGGAAATATCGGTCAGTGCAGACCGTACTCCTTCAGACGTTCATAAAATACGGAGCGGGATATGTCCAGCTGCTTCATGGCCAGCTGGCGATCGCCGCCGCATTGGGCCAGCACCTGCTGGATAAAGCGGCGTTCCTCCTGCCGCATATGCTGCCGCAGTGTCAGCGGTGCGGGCTCCGCGGCCAGGTGGATATGTTCCGGATAGATGATATCGGAATCCGACAGGGCCGCTGCGCCCTCCAACACGTTTTCCAGTTCACGCAGATTGCCGGGCCAGTCATAATTGATCAGCTTGCTGAAGGCTTCGCCGGACAGGGACTTCTCCGCAATGTGGTAGCGCTGGCAGATCTGCTCCATCAGCTGATTGGCCAGGAGGTAGATATCCTCGCGGCAGTCCCGCAGAGGAGGCATCTCCACGGAAAAGGCGGACAACCGGTAGTACAGATCCTGGCGGAAACGTCCGGCGTCTACCTCATCCCGCAGCTCCGTGCCGGCAATGGCCAGCAGGCGTACATCCACATGCACCGGACGGGAGGAACCTGCCGGGGTGATCTCGCCCCGGCGGATGGCATACAGCAGCTTGGCCTGTACATTCAAGGGCAGGCCGGTCACCTCGTCCAGCAGCAGCGTACCTCCGTCTGCTTCGCGGAACAGACCGGGGACACCGTCACTGCTGCCGAACAGCGTCGATTCCAGCAGGGCAGGATCGATGGCAGAGCAGTCTGCCCGGATAAAGGGGCCGCCCCGCGGCTGCGCCTGCTGAATGCTCTGGGCCAGCCGTGTTCTGCCGGTGCCGGCCTCACCGGTAATGAAAATGTTGCAGTCCATCTGACTGAGCTTATAGGCCCGCCGCCGGACAGCGCGCAGGGCGGCCGAGCTGCCGTATCCCAACAGGGAACTGTCCTCGCTTGGGAAGCTGCGCTCGGAGGATTCGCGGTATTTGCGCTCTGCCGCGGCAATGGCGGTATTGCGCTCCATGATGGTGGTGCGGATGTCCTCGATGTTTCGGAACTTGACGATGATGCCGGTGATCTGGTCGTTATCGCGGATGGGCAGAATGGAGGCCAGCAGGGCAAAGCCGTTGATCTCATAGGCCACGTCGGAAAAGCCGGGTGCCTGCCCGTTCAGCACCTGGCGCAGATGCTCCTCAAACAGATCGCCCTCAAAAAACTCCCGGAAGTGGTAGCCCACCACGCAGATCTCCTGCTCCGGGCTCTTGGCGATGTAGCTGCCGCCGCGCAGCAGGCTGCCGATGCCCTCTTTGCGGGCGGAGTAGCCTTTTTCCTCCCAGAATTTTACCTGCTTTGTCTTGTGATCCAGTACCACCATCTGACCGATGGAAACAAAATAGCTGATGGAGTAGACCTTTTCCCGTACCTCTACAGCGATCTCCTTGTCGCCGATGTGTACGGAGATGGGCGCACCCTGGAACGTCACATCCAGATGCAGGCCTGCGGCCTCTCCGCCGCGCAGATATTTGTACACGGGCTTGATGCCGGGATCGTTGTACACGCCCACTGCGGCCAGAATATCGCCGGGGCGCAGGCGCGGATCGTGGATGTCCAGAGCCGCCAGATCTGCGGAGGTCAGATTGCCGTCATCCGCGCCCATGGCGGAGGTGGCCAGGATCACCAGATCTCCCGGCTCCAGCTGCCCGGCGGGGTGGGAATAGAGACTGTGGTTGAACAGGCCGAAGCGCTCCTTGGCCTGCTGGTTGATGTGTGTGACGATGCCCTGCCGATCCATGGTGAACATAGCGTGGGAGGATGAGTCCATAACGCTTTGCAGTATGTCCATTGATGCCACGCTCCTTTCCGCCCGGTCATGGGCCTATTGTACACGATGTCTGCGCTGTTTGCAATGGACATGAAAGCAAAGCCCGCCTATGCGGGCTTTGCTTCCATTGTTCAGTATGACATTACAGGTCGCAGGCGCATAGATCGGCAAATGTCTCGCGCCGGATGGCCACATAGCTCTCGCCGCCGCGCAGCATAACGGTGGCGGGACGGGGAAGACGGTTGTAGTTGGAGGCCATGGAGTAGTTGTACGCGCCGGTAGTGCACACGGCCACAATGTCGCCGCGGCCCACGGAGGCGGGCAGCATGACGTGCTCCTGGATAATGTCGCCGCTCTCGCAGCAGCGGCCCACTACCGAGGCTTCGAAGTCGCACTTCTCGTTCATTTTGTTGGCCGGCAGGCAGGTGTAATTGGCCTTGTACAGGGCGAATCGGGGGTTGTCGGGCATGCCGCCGTCGATAGAGACGTAGTTCTTGTAGCCGGGGATCTTTTTCACAGTGCCGCAGGTGTACAGCGTCATACCCGCTGCACCAACAATGCTGCGTCCCGGCTCCATGTGGATCTCCGGCATATTGATGTTCAGCCGTGTGCAGGCGGCCTTGATGGCCGCGGCCACCTGGCCCACCTTGGTGTCCACATCCAGATAGGGATCGCTCTCCACATAGCGGACGCCGTAGCCGCCGCCCAGATCCAGCTGCTGCGCCATGTAGCCGTGCTTTTCCTTCATGGCGGCGATGAACTCCAGCATGATCACAGCGGCGCGCTCAAAGATGTCCTCGCCGAACACCTGGGAACCCACATGGCAGTGAAAGCCCATCAGCTCCACATGGGGCTGCTGCAGGGTAAAAACGGTGATCTCCTCGGCCTGGCCGGTCTCGATGGCGGAGCCGAATTTGCTGTCCACCTTGCCGGTGGCGATGGCCTCGTAGGTGTGGGGATCGATGCCGGGAGTCAGACGCAGCAAAACCTTTTGCTTGAAGCCGCGGCGGGCGGCTTCGGCCTCGATGGCCTTGATCTCCTCCGCATTGTCAGCCACGAAATAGCCGATGTGGTTGTCCATGCCGTAGACGATGTCCTCGTCGGTCTTGTTATTGCTGTGGAAATAGGCGTGGGACAGATCGTAACCCGCCTGCAGAGCGGTGTAGATCTCGCCGGAGGACACCACATCGATGCCCATGCCCTCCTCCTTCATGATCTCATAGATGCGCTTGAAGGAGTTGGCCTTGCTGGCATACAGCGGACGGCTGGTGGGGCCAAAATGCTTTTTGAAGGCGTTTTGGTATACGCGGCACTGGTGGCGGATGTAGTCCTCATCCAGCAGATACAGCGGTGTGCCGTACTGCTTGGCCAGGGCCACGGTGTCCTGCCCGGCGAAATGGAGATGCCCGTTGGCTCCGATGGTGATATTGTCACAGATCATAATGCGTTCCTTTCTCTCTCCTGCCCGCCCGCAGGCGGATGATTCCTGTGTATGGTAAGGCTCCCGTAGAGCCGAATATACGAACTCAAATACTAATGCTGATTTAATTTCGGTTTGTCGCTCACGAAAATGCTAAAGAGAGAGGGCGGAGGGGCTGCGGCT
>CAVGEC010000049.1:0-1685 GCA_963628195.1 Bacteroidaceae bacterium | reverse complement strand
TCATGCTGTTGAGCCACTTGGCTACCAGAGTCTCAGGGCCGCCGGCCATGTTGGTGGCAAAGCCGAACAGCACGGAGAACACGATCAAGGGCAGCATGGCCCGACGAGTCAGCAGGCCCACGAAGTCGCTGGCGGTGAAGAAGTTCACGATCATGTCGGAGATAGAGGCGTACTCGCCCATCTCCTCAGAGGGGATGTCGGTCCAGGGGACCAGTACCGGCGGGAAGATCTTCATCAGCACGAACATGATGACGGCAGCGATAGCGCCGGTGATGACGAAGGTAGCCACGGTGGTGCCCATGATCTTGCCGGCACGCTTCATGCTCTTCATGTTGGCGATGGAGCCCGCGATGGACACGAATACCAGGGGCACCACCACGCAGAACATCATGTTGATGAACACGGTGCCGAAGGGCTTCAGCACGGGAGCCGCGCCGGGAGCCAGCCAGCCGATGATGGCGCCGATGACCATGGCGCCCAGCATGATGCCAAGGAAAATATAATTCTTGACGACTGCTTTCTTTTCCATTAGATTTTTACTCCTCCTAACAGTTTTTGGTTGATTTGTTCGCTCTCTATGTAAAGCATATTGCTTACATACCGTTTAAAATACCAATGCCTCGTCGGTGATCTCGCCCTTGCAGACGATGTTGGTGGGGCCGGTGAGGTACAGATCAGTAACCCGGCCCGCCGCGTCGCGCTCCACGTCGATGTACAGCGTACCTCCGGTCATGTCCACCTTCACATTCCGGCCGGAGACTTTACCCAGCAGCGCCAGCACCGTCACCACGGAGCCGGTGCCTGTGCCGCAGGCATAGGTGAAGTCCTCCACGCCGCGCTCGTAGGTGCGCTCATACACATGGTCGGGGCCGATAATCTCGTAGAAGTTCACGTTGGCACCCTTGGGAAAATCCTTGTAGTACCGAAGCTTGCGCCCCAGCTGGAACAGCGCCTGGGTGTCGTAGTCCTTCAAGTGTTCCATGGGAACCGCTGCGTGGGGAATGCCGGGATCGCCCAGCTCCACATACGCGCAGTCATAGGTGACGCCGTCCACTTCGGCTTTGCCGTCCAGCCGCATGTTGCAGGGATCGTTGAGCCGCACGCGATAGAGACGCTTGTCCACCCGCCAGCCTGTGACCAGACCGGCGGTGGTTTCCACCTTCTGTACCTCGCCGGCCAGGCCGTTTTCATAGCCGTAGCGGCAGATGCAGCGGGCGCCGTTGCCGCACATTTCGCCCATGGAGCCGTCAGAGTTGAAAAACAGCATTTTGTAGTCCCCGCCGTAGGTGGGGTTCTTTACCACCATAAAGCCGTCCGCGCCGATGGACATGTGCCGCTCACAGACAGTGCGGATGATCTCCGGCCACTTTTCGTCGGGAATGGCATTCTGCCGATCGTCCACCACGATAAAGTCGTTGCCGGCACCGTTCATTTTCCAGAATTGCATAGCGCAGCGCCTCCTTCGTTTTCTCGATATCATTCTACAGGACGTTGATAGGGTTGTCAATTTTTTGTCATAGTCCGGATATCTGGACTGATGGTCTGGAAATACGGACTTATGTATGCAAAAACAAGCGGACTCTGGCCGCAAAATCAGCAGCACCACCGCTCACGCCTGATAGGACCCCGATGAGGCGGTTTTTCTTAGGCTGCCCACAGGGTTTGCCACCCGCACGCCTACATAC
>CAVGEC010000048.1:0-12436 GCA_963628195.1 Bacteroidaceae bacterium | reverse complement strand
TCCAGATACTCGCCGTTGTACTTCATGGAGATGCCGGAGCACTCAATGTGCCAGCCGGGATAGCCCACACCCCAGGGGGAGTCCCATTTCAGCGCCTGATCCTCGAACTTGGACTTGGTGAACCACAGCACGAAATCGTTCTTATTGCGCTTGTTGGTGTCCTCCTCCACGCCCTCGCGGACGCCTACAGCCAGGTCCTCCTCGTTGTGGTCGTTGAAGATGTAGTACCGCTGCAGCTTGCTGGTGTCGAAATACACATTGCCCCCGGCCAGATAGGCGTAGCCGGTGTCGATGAGCTTGGTAATGATCTTGATATAGTCGTCAATAAGTCCGGTGGCGGGCTGCACCACGTCGGGCCGCTTGATGTTCAGCTTTTGGCAGTCGGAGAAAAACGCGTCAGTGTAGTACTGGGCGATCTCCATGACGGTCTTGTGCTCGCGCTTGGCACCCTTGAGCATCTTGTCCTCGCCCTCGTCGGCATCAGACGTCAGGTGTCCCACGTCGGTAATATTCATGACGCGGTTCACGTCATACCCGGCGTAGCGCAGATACTTCTCCAGCACATCCTCCATGATGTAGGAACGCAGATTGCCGATATGGGCAAAATGATACACCGTGGGGCCGCAGGTGTACATCTCCACATGACCGGGAGTGTGTGTCTTGAACTCCTCTTTCTTGTGTGTGGCGGAATTATACAGATACATGACTTTTGTTCCTCCAAAAACATTCTTGTCCATTTACCATTTCGGTTTATATCCAGATTTTTCTAATATCTGGCAGTAATCTGGATTGCTTAACCGTGCAATCGATTTTGGTAACTCCTGCTCAATTGCTGTTTTGCTCGCATGCCAAGCTTTCCACATTAGCAGTATAAATGCTATAGCACCGGTGGCTACCGGAAGCCAGCCAATTTGTGGCACTGCAATTTGGGTAATGGCAAATATCACTGCCGCAATGACAAAGGCTATCCAAATTGCAGAAAACACTCTTTTCAACATATATCTTTCACGTTCTTTCTCCGTTAGTACTCCAATTTCAATTCGCCGTGGGTGAATATAAGTCTTTTTGCATCTTTTACAAACAATTAGCGGAGATCCCAAGCCTTCTCTATTGTTCAGACTGCTCTGCTGAATTTTGTCGCCACAATAAGGGCATTTTTCATTCCAATATTCCATCCCTCTCTCCTTCCGACAAAAAACGCCTCCCATGCCCTGGGGCATGAGAGGCGAAAGAATATTTCGCGGTTCCACTCTCGTTTATCACTCAAGTCCGGCCATAACGCAGGCCATACGGAGGGCATCCACATCCCCCGCGCTCCCGGACGCACTTTCTGCCCGCAGCGGGTAAAAGGGCTTACAGCCGGCGGCCCTCTCTCTCTTTCCCCGTGGAATGGACATACTCTTTCCGATCAACGCGCTATTCGGTTAGGTCCTATACTACCAGCATTTCCCTGCCGTGTCAAGTTATTTGACCTCTTTGAACACGTCGGCGTTCTTGGCGAAGTACTCAATACCGGAATACACGGTGGTCACCAAAATCACGCCCTGGCACACATAGTTCAGCACCTGGGGAATTCCCAGCAGGATCAGGCAGATGCACACCATGGTGCTGGCGGTCTTGACCTTCCCCGACCAGCCGGCGGCGATGACGCGGCCCTTCTCCACGGCCACCAGGCGCATGCCGGACACGGCAAACTCCCGCAGCAGTACGATAGCCAGCACCCAAGCGAAGAACGTACCCTCCTCCACGAACCAGCACAGCGCCGCCATCACCAGGCACTTGTCCGCCAGCGGATCCATGAACTTGCCGAAATCGGAGATCTGGTTATAGTGCCGGGCAATGTAGCCGTCCAGCAGATCGGTCAGGCACGCCACAATGTAGATACCCAGCGCCACATACCGGCTGCCGGGAAAATTCCAGTACAGCACGATCAGAAATACCGGTATCATCAGCACCCGCAGGATGGTCAGTTTATTCGCCGTTGTCATATATGTATCCGCCTTTCGCTTTTATCTCTCGCAGTATTATAGCACGATACCGAGCAAAGGGAAAGCCCCCCTTTACTCCGCCAATTCGCCGGTCAGTTCGCCATCCATGGTGCCGGTGATGCGCACCGGCACAAACTCGCCCGCCTCCACTTCATGGTCAGCGGTGAAGTAGATACGCCCGTCGATATCCGGGCTCTCGGCATAGCTGCGGCCCGCGAACTGCATGGCCTCCTGGTCGAAGCCATCGCACAGCACCTCCACCACGGTACCCATGCGGCTGTCATTGAAGTCATCCATGATGCGGGACTGCACATCCACCACCAGTTCCGCCCGGCGCTCCGCCTCGGCGGTGTCCACCCGGTTCAGCATCCGCGCCGCCGGCGTCCCCTCCTCCGGAGAGTAGGGAAATACACCTGCCCGCTCGATACGGACTTCCTGTAAAAACTCACACAACTCCTCAAACGCCGCCTCGTCCTCAAAGGGCAATCCCGTAATAAGGCTGGTCCGCAGCACCAACCCCGGAATACGCGCCCGCAGCTCTTTGAACAGCGCCAGCAGCTCCGCCTTGTCGCCCCGACGGTTCATAGCCTTGAGCACCTTGTCGTTGCAGTGCTGGATGGGGATATCCAGATAGGGCAGCACCTTCTCCTCCGCGGCGATGGTGTCGATCAGTTCGTCAGTAAACTCATCCGGATACAGATAATGCAGCCGGATCCAGTGAAAGTCCAGCTTACACAGCTCCCGCAGCAGCGCCGCCAGCTTCTTTTCACCGTACAGGTCGATGCCGTAGCGGGTGATGTCCTGGGCAATGACGATGCATTCCTTTACCCCGGCATCGGCCAGATGCTTCGCCTCCGCCAACACATCCTCCATACGGCGGCTGCGGTATTTGCCCCGCAGGGAAGGTATCACGCAGTAAGAACAGCGATTATCGCAGCCCTCGGCGATACGCAGATAGGCATAGTGCCCCGGCGTAGTCAATACACGGTCAAATTCATCGATCATCCCGTGAATGTCGGCAAACCGCCGCGGCGTACCGCCGGCCATCATCTCGGCAAGCGCCGGCACGATCTCACCATAGCTGCCGGTGCCCATGATGCCATCCACTTCGGGCATCTCGTCCAATATCTCCTGCTGGTAACGCTGGGTAAGACAGCCTGTCACCAGGATCTTCCCCACCTGCCCCTCGGCCTTCAGCCCGGCCACAGACAGGATAGTATCGATGGCCTCCTCTTTGGCGCTGTCGATAAAGCCGCAAGTGTTGATGACCACAGCATCCGCGCCGCTCGGCTCCTCCTGCAGCGCATATCCCGCGTCTCGGCACAGGGCCATCATTTGTTCCGTGTTTACCAGGTTCTTGGCACAGCCAAGGGATATAAATGCAACCTTCACGTCGTGTACCTCACGTCTCGTCTATTTCCTGCCCCCACTCGTTGAGCGCGGGCCGTATGTCATTCCAAGAAAAGCCCCGCCGCTGCAGGGCCGCGGCCAACTTGCGGCCGTCCTCCGGCGTCATATCCCGTCCCCGCAGTTTGGAGACAATAAATTTCTGCACGGCCTCTCCGGACGGCGGCAGCTGTTCCAGCGCCTCCTCCCACAACTCTTTGGGCACACCGCGGCGCATGAACTCCTGTTTCACTCTGCCCGGCCCATAGCCCATACCCCCGTAGTGCCGGGCAATGACTCCGGCATAGCCCTTATCGTCCACCGCGCCCAGCGATTCCAGCCAGTCGGCCAGTTCCCCCGCCGCTGCGTCATCGGCGCCTTTCTTTGTCAAGCGCCGCCGCACCTCTTTTTTGGACAGCATCCGTCCGGAAGCCATCCGCGCCGCCGCCTGCTTCAATTCAGACTTCTGCGCCGCTGCCTGCAATTCTACCACAAGTTCCGGTGATAAGTCCATCCCTTTGTATAAACCAAAGCGCAGAAGCTCCGCGCCGGTGATCCGAAGGAGGTCGCCCCCCTCCAGAAATACCAGCACGCGCTCCTGCTTATGCTTTGATTTTTCGATCCGCTCGATCTGCATCAGTCTTCGTCGTCGAAGTCGTCGGCGGACACATCCACCGCACGGCCCGCAGCCTTGGCCGCCACGCGGGACTGACTGCCCATCAGCTTGTGGAAGTTCTCGCGCACCGCCGCCTCCAGCTTGTCCGCCTCGTCGGGATGGTCGCGGAAATACTGCTTGGCCGCATCGCGCCCCTGTCCCAACCGTGCTTCTCCCATATTGAACCACGAGCCGCTTTTCTGCACCAGGTCCAGCTTCACCGCCAGATCCAACAGGTCTCCCAGCTTGCTGATGCCTTCGCCGTACATGATATCGAACTCTGCCTCACGGAACGGAGGCGCTACCTTGTTCTTCACCACCTTGGCGCGGGTACGGTTGCCCACCACCTCGCCGCCGGATTTCAGTGTTTCGATGCGGCGCACGTCAATGCGGACAGATGCGTAAAATTTCAATGCACGGCCGCCGGTGGTGACCTCCGGATTTCCGTACATGACGCCCACCTTTTCACGCAGCTGGTTAATAAAAATCACGATGGTATTCGTCTTATTGATGATGCCCGTCAGCTTGCGCAGAGCCTGACTCATCAACCGGGCGTGCAGGCCCACAAAGCTGTCGCCCATCTCGCCCTCGATCTCAGCGCGGGGCACCAACGCCGCCACAGAGTCCACCACCACCACATCGATAGCGCCGCTGCGCACCAACGCTTCGGTGATCTCAAGCGCCTGCTCACCGGTGTCCGGCTGGGAGATGAGCATGTCCTCCACATTGACGCCCAAAGCCTTGGCATAGGTGGGATCCAGGGCGTGCTCCGCGTCCACAAAAGCCACTTCGCCGCCCATTTTCTGCGCCTCCGCCAGCACATGGAGAGCCAGGGTGGTCTTGCCGGAAGATTCCGGACCATAGATCTCCACGATGCGGCCGCGGGGCAGGCCGCCGATGCCCAGGGCCAGATCCAGCGACAGAGAGCCGGTGGGAATGGACTCCACGTTCATGGTGCTTTCGGCGCCATAGCGCATGATAGAGCCCTTTCCGTACATTTTCTCGATCTGCTGCATGGCCGTTTCCAGGGCCTTTTTCTTGTCGGATACCACCGGCGCGGGGGCTGCTGTTTCCTTCTTCGCTGCCATATTTCCGTCCTCCTCAAGTCATACAAGCGGGCAAGATCCGGGCGAGATCATGCCTGTGCAAGTCGAATTTTTCTCGTACTTTATTGTATATTACTTGTACTTTTCTTGTATATTTCCTGTATATAGCTTATATCTTTCCTGTACTTATCTTGCACCTATATTTTACAGCAGGTATATGTCCGAAAAAACGGACAACGGTCACAGCTCGGTGCGCAGGATGCCCTCCACCACGCGGGGGATACCGTTGAGGTCGGGAGTGACCTCCAGGTCGCCGAAGCCCATGCCGCGCATAATGCGCAGCACCTCGTCCGCCTGACCTATGCCCACCTCGAACAACAGCCGGCCGCCCACGCGGAGCGCTGCCGTCCAGTGCGCGGTGATGGCCCGGTAGAAGTCCAGACCGTCCGCGCCGCCCTTCAGCGCCATGTGGGGCTCATAGTCCCGGACAGACACATCCAGCGCGGCGATATCGCCGTCGGGGATATAGGGCGGGTTGGAGACGATGCAGTCGAACTCGCCCAAATGGGCGGGGGGCTTTTCGCAGGCGTCCAGCTGCAGGGACACCACCTGACCGCTGAGGCCGTTGCGGCGGATATTCTGGCGGCATACCCGCAGGGCCCCCTCGTCCAGCTCGCCCAGCACCACATGGCTGCCGGGCAGATTTCTGGCCAGCGCCAGACCAATACAGCCGGAACCGGCGCACAGATCCAGCACACGGGGCTCCTCCGCCGTTTTGAGAGCGGCCAGCGCCCGATCCACCAGCACCTCGGTATCCGGGCGGGGGATGAGCACGCTCTCGGAGATATCCAGCGGCAGACCGTAGAACTCCCACTCGCCGATCAGATAGGCCACCGGCTCGCCGTCCAGATGGCGCTGGGCCAGACGGCGCACCTGCCGCTCCACAGAATCCGGCACATAGAGACGCCCGTCGCGGCTCAGCTCCTCGCGGCTCTTGCCGGCGGCGCAGCAAACCAGTTCGCGGGACTTCAGCGTGGGATCGGGCAGGCCGGCACGAAGGAACTGCTGCCGGATATCCAAATACAAATTGTTATAAGTGATCGCCATAATACCCACCGTTATTACTTTCTTTGGGTTTTTTCGGGCCGCTTCGCGTCCGATGGCGCGGCGCGGCGGGAAATACAATCTCCCTTACCCTGGCAGAGGGAGACGGAGTTACCAGCTGTCCTTGCCCTGCTCCTCCGGGATGACCAGCTTCATGGCCTCGATGGCCACCTCGATCATGGAATCGTCCGGCTCGTGGGTGGTGAAATTCTGCAGCCACATGCCGGGGGCGGAGAGGATGCGGGTAAGGACGTTATCGTGGGCCCCCACCAGGCGGTTGAATTCATAGGTAATGCCCACCACGGGCGCCAGCAGCAGCAGCTTGACGCCCACACGCACCCACACATTCTGCCAGTGGATATACGGGAACACCAGGCTGGACACGATGATGGACACGATGACCACCACGAACAGGAAGCTGGTGCCGCAGCGGGGATGGTGCCGGGGCTGGATGCGCACATTCTCCACCGTCAGCGGCAGGCCCGCCTCATAGCAGAAAATGGTCTTATGCTCCGCGCCGTGGTAGCAGAACACCCGGTACACATCCTTCTGCTTCGAGCAGAGGATCATATAGGCCAGCAGCACCAGGATCTTGACGATGCCCTCGATCAGATTGTGCACCGCCGGAGTGGCGGCGTGGAACAAGCCGGCCAGAAACGTGGGCAGCAGCATGAACAGCACCAGCATAAGGCCGATGCTGAGGATGACCGAAAAGGCCACCAGCAGCGACTGCAGCTTCTCCGCCGGGACATGCTTATTGAGCCACTCCTCCACCTTATCCGGCTTGGCGTTTTCATCCTCCGGAAAGTAGTCGGCGGAGAACATCAGCGCCTTGACGCCGGTGATCATAGAGCCGATGAACGTCACGGCGCCGCGGAGAATGGGCACCCCCAGAATGGGGTAATTGGCTTTGACGAACTTACGCTCCGTGACCTTGGTCACCAGCCCCTCCGGAGAACGGACCACGATGGCATCCTTCTCCGGACCTCGCATGAGGATCCCTTCGATCAGCGCCTGTCCGCCGATGCTGGTGCGGAAAGCGCCCTTTTTCTTTTCCATAGGTCTGCTGAATTCCTTTCTTGACGCAAGCATAGCACAGCTTGCAGTAAAATGCAACACTTGTTCTATTTTTTCGTTGTTATTTTTTCCATTTTCGCCCCCAATGGGGCAAAGCCGCATCAGAGTTCCTTGTCTGTCTGCTTTTTCAGAGGCAGATACACAGTGACCACGGTGCCGCCGCCCTCGGCGTTGGCGATATCCAGACGGCCGCCGTGGCGCTGAACGATCTCATCGCAGACCGCCAGGCCGATGCCGCTGCCGCGGGCCTTGGAGGAGCCCTTGTAGAATTTCTGCTTCACATAGGGCAGCTCCGCCTCCGGGATGCCGGGGCCGAAGTCGCGGATGGTGATGACGTATTCGCCGTCCTGCCGGCCCAGATGGACGGCAATGCGCTTGCCGCTGCCGCCGTGCTTGGCGGCGTTGTCCAGCAGATTGCAGAACACCTGCTTCAGTCTCTCCGGATCGCCGGAGATGAGTTCCTCATACTCCGCCTCGTCGCTGGAATACTCCAGGGCGATGCCGTCCTGGCGGAACAGCTCGCGGTAGCTGTACACCGCGTCCTCCAGTTCCGCCTGCAGGTCGGTATCCTCCACCTGCAGGGTAAAGCGCCCGTCCTCCAGACGGGAGAACTGCAGCAGCTCCTCCACCATATTGGTGAGGCGGCGGGACTCCTTGACCATGATCTGGACGCCGCGCTTGATCTGCTGCACATCGGTGCTGTCGTCCTCCAGCAGCGTCTCGCCCCAGCCGTTGATGGCCGTCAGCGGGGTGCGCAGCTCGTGAGAGACAGAGGAGATGAACTCGGACTTCATGCGCTCGCTTTCGCCGATCTTGCGGGACATGTCGTTGATATTGTCCACCAGCTCACCCATCTCGTCGGAGTATTTATTGGGGATCTGGATGCCGTAACTGCCGCCGGAGATACGCTTGGCAGCCTCGGACACAGCGGAAACAGGGGCCACCACATTGTTGATGAATATCATGCTGGACAGAACGATCAGCCCCACCACGGCCAGCATGACGCCGGCCACCAGCAGTACCGTCAGCAGCACCTGGCGGTCGATATTGCCGATGGCGGTGACGTAGCGCATGACGCCCACCACCTGGCCGTTGAACTTCAGCAGACCGGAGACGGCCAGAATACGCTCGCCGGTGACGGCGTCCCTTCCGATATAGTCCTGCACCTCGCCCGTCTCCACGGCGCGGAGTATCTCCGACGTACCGGGGTAGGTACCGGTGGTGACGCCGCGGGTAGTGACCTCCACACGGCCGGAGCTGTTGAGAAATTGCAGCTCGATCTTATCGCTCTCGTCAAAGGCCGCGGCATACAGCGTAGCGCTGCGGTAGTATTCGCGGTAGCTGGTCATGACGTAGGTGTTGAAATAGTCCGCGCCGGCGGCGGCCTTGGCCCGCAGGGTAGAACGGGCGCTGTTGTAGTAGTTGCTGGCAAAGCCCACGGAGATGAGCACGCCCACCAGCAGCAATATGACCAGCACGGGGCCCATACTGCCGGTGAGCCACCGGCGGCGCAGGCCCTGCACCTTTCGTTTCTTGGCGGCCAAGGCGTTCATCTCCTTTCATTGCGGGATAAGGCACAGCGCGCCCACGGGCGCGGCGCAATGCCTGACGGCGAGGGATTTTTCGTCGGTACGAGGCGCAGCGGTACCCACATAATGCGCGGATCTTTTCTCCAGACGAGATCAGCGGGACAGCGAGAGATTTTTCGCTGAGACGCGGCGTGATACCGCCGCCATACTTTGTGTATGGCAAGGTATCACAACAAAGTATCAGCGAAAAAGATCCGCTGTCACAGCCCCCACTTGTAGCCGAAGCCCCAGATAGTAGTAATATATGTCGGATTCGTGGCGTTGTCCTCGATCTTCAGCCGGAGGCGGCGGATGTTCACGTCCACGATCTTCAGCTCGCCGAAGTAGTCGTGGCCCCAGACCATGTCGAGGATCTCCTCGCGGGAGAGGGCCTTGCCGGGATTTTCCATGAACATTTTCATGATGGCGTACTCCACCTGGGTGAGCTTGATACGCTGGCCGTTTTTCTCCAGAGTACGGTTGCGGGTATTCAGAAGGAAGGGCGGCTGATCGATCTCGCCGGCTTCCACGGTACCGCCGCCGGAGCGGCGCATGAGGGCATCCACGCGGGCGGTGAGCTCCGCCGGGGAGAAGGGCTTGGTAACGTAGTCGTCGGCGCCGGTCATGAGGCCGGTGACCTTGTCCATCTCCTGGGAGCGGGCGGTGAGCATGATGATGCCGATGGAGGAATTGGTGGCGCGGATGCGGCGGCAGACTTCGAAGCCGTCGATGCCGGGGAGCATGATGTCCAGCAGCGCCACGCGGACGTCGCTGTGGACTTTCAGCTTCTCCAGGGCCTCCTCGCCGCTCTCGGCCTCCACCACCTCGTAGCCGGCGCGGCGGAGATTGATGACGATAAAGCTGCGGATGCTGGATTCATCCTCCAGTACCAGGACTTTTTTCATGGTGTTATCCTCCTTGTCAGTTGCTCCAGGAGCCTACGATGAGGTTGAAGCTGCGGCGCAGCAGGTCCTCGTCCATGCCGTAGTAGTTGGCGGCTTCGTACAGTTCGCCGGCATAGACGGTGGCGGTCTGGCGGCGGAGCACCAGGCGCTTGCCCATGCGGCCGCGGTTTTCGCGGTTCTCGCCGGTGATGGTGTAGAGGCTGAGGATCGGATCGCCGTTTATGGCGAGATTGAACTGGTTTTCGTTGGTGATGCTGGTGGTGGCCGCGCTCACGTTCCAGTCCCACCAGCTCTCCGGGATGGTGAGATACCAGCCGCAGGAGAGGCTGTGGTACGTTTTGGCCGCAGTGGTCAGCTGACCATCCGCGCCGCAGCGAAGCCAGGTGACCAGACCGTCGGTCTGCTCCGCGGACCAGGTGGCGTCGGGGCTGGGGATCTCGATATTGCCGTCGCTGTCGATATCCTGGGGGGACAGCTGGCGGTAGGGGAACACGGCGTTGGACACGCCGGTGCTGCTGCCGGACAGGGCCAGATTTACCAGGCCGACATCCTGGCGGAACACCAGGATATCCGTGGCGGCCATGCCCTGCTCGTCCACACCGGTGATGTACAGGGCGGGGGTGTCGGCGTCCAGGCGTCCGCTGACGAGACTGCCGCGGTTCACGGAGGCCATAGTGCCGGACAGCACACAGCGGTAGGCCACGCCCATCTGCTCATCCTGCCAGCCGTAGAACTCCGCCACGGGCTGGCTGTCGCCATCGGTACGGAGCACCAGCAGACTGGGGATGCCGTCGCTGTTGAGATCCTGCATGGTAAAGCGGGTATAGCCGCTGGACATAAGGGCCACGGGCTCGCGGGCCACGGTGTAGACGGCCACGGTCTGCACCTCGGCGCTGATGCGCCAGCCCACGATCAGCTCACGGCGGCCATCGCCGTTGAGGTCCTGGTAATACACGCTGTCGATGGCGGTGCCGCTGCTCTCAATAGTGCAGAAGCGGCTGTAGCTGTCGCCATCCAGCTTGAACACGAATATTTTCAGCGGCTTTTCATCGCTGCTCATGCGGAAAAAGGCCAGAGCCTCCTGCCGCCCGTCGCCGTCCAGGTCGGTCATCTGCACCGACTGGATATTACGCCCGCCGGTGGGCGAGGCATACTCGTAGCCCTGCGAGATCAGCGCATCCAGCTCTTTGGTCAGGCCAGTGTACTCCTCCGCCATGCGGGGCAGCTGGAACAGCTCCTCCACCGAGGCGTCGGAAAAGCCGCAGCCGGTCAGCGCCGCCGCCAGCAGCGTCAACAGTCCCGCAAGGACGATATACCGTTTGATCCGCCGCATACAGCAGCACCTCCCTTCACACGGCCTACTTCTACATCAGTATCATACCACATCCGCTCTGCGTTTGGTAGTAGGTTTTTGTAAAAATAAGAGACTCCCCTTCGTATATCTCCTGCCTTTTGGCGGGGATGTCCAAGATGAGTCTGGTCAAGGAGTATATTCCGGGAACGCGGAAGGCCGTCGGAAGTGAACGGATGTATTCTCTGCAGAGGCAAATAAAATCACATTTTCGTGATCAAATATTGACAGTTCGTGATATTGTGATACACTGCTGTTTATATACTAAATAATTGTAGGATGGTGGGAAAATGTCTGTTTGCTATAATCGGCTCTGGAAATTGCTGATCGATAAAAATTTAAAGAAAACTGACTTAAAGCATCTGTCCGGAATAAGCAGCAATGTTCTCGCAAAGCTCGGCAAGAATGAGCCGGTTGCAATTGACAGTCTTGAAAAGCTGTGCGTTTCATTGAATTGCAATATCGAAGATATCATGGAGTTTGTTCCGGAGGATGATGAATAATGAAGCTTGACGTAATATTCAATCATTCCAGCGAACGCATGCATGAAATCCCCGACAGAAGTGTTGATCTGGTCGTAACGTCACCGCCCTACAACATTGATATTCAGTACGGAAACAAAACCGTGAACGGCAAAGTATCCGAAAGCAAAGGCATCAAGTATGCGGATAACATGAAAGAAGAGGACTACAGGCACATGCTGGATACCGTGTTTTCCGAATGCAAGCGCGTTGTTTCGGATACCGGTTCGATATGGATAAACATAAAAAATCGTTGTGTTGACGGTGTTGTATTGCCCCCATTCTGGATCCAGGATTATTTCCGGGATATGTATTTAAAAAACCTGATCATATGGAATTTTGACTGGGGCGGCTCTACAAGCAAAAGATTTGCGCCCCGATATGAATTTGTCTTTTGGTTTGTTAAAGACAAAGATCACTATACGTTTAATCTTGATGACGTCAAAATTCCCGCATTGAATTATCGGCCTGACAGATATAAGAGCCAAATGAAGAACCCTACGGATGTATGGCGTATTTCTATGGTTTCGGGGAATTTTGAGGAGAGAACTACACACCCCGCCCAATATCCCGAAGAACTTATTGAACGAATTATTCTTGCAGGAACAAATAAAAACGAAGTCGTTTTGGATCCCTTTATGGGAAGCGGAACAACAGCCGCGGTCGCCAAGAAGCTCGGCAGGCATTATCTTGGATACGAAACCGTTGAAGACTACTGCAAAATCGCAAATGAGCGTTTGCTGAAAATCAGGGAGAACAATGATGAGTGATATAACCTATAAAATCGGTGATTGCCGGGAACTGTTAAAAGAGGTTCCGGATTCTTCCGTCAAAC
>CAVGEC010000047.1:0-12612 GCA_963628195.1 Bacteroidaceae bacterium | reverse complement strand
CGATCAACTCCGGCACCAAGGACTGTACCAGCTCCAGCGCCGTGCCGTCCTTCATCTTCAAAGGCTGGTACACGGGGATATCCTGTGTCAAGGCATATTCCTTCACAGGCGGCGCGATCAGCTTCATGCCACGGTTTTTCGGTTTATCCGGCTGGGTGAAAACGGCGCAGACATCATGGCCGTCCGCCACCAGCCGCTTGAGGGACGCCACGGCGAAATCCGGGGTGCCCATGAACAAAATGCGCATTATTCGTCCTCGTCTTCCTCGATCTCGTACTCGTCGGCGTGCTCCTCCAGCCACTTCTGCAGCTCCTCGCCCTCCATCAGACGATCCGTGTGCTCCACGAACAGGTGGCCGTCCAAATGTTCGATCTCATGGCAGAAGCAGCGGGCAGTCAGGCCCTCGTCTTCGATCTCGAACCAGTCACCATCGCGATCCTGGGCGCGGACGCGCACTACCTCCGGGCGGGTGACGACGCCGTATTTCCCCGGCACGCTCAGGCAGCCCTCCAAACCGGTCTGCTCGCCCTCGGTATAGATGATCTCCGGGTTGATGAGTTCGATCAGCTGATCCTCCTCATCCAGCACGACACACACGCGGCGCAGCACGCCAACCTGGGGTGCAGCCAGGCCCACACCGCCGGATTCGGCCAGAGTGTCGGCCATGTCGTCCAACAGCGTGTGCAGACGGCTGTTGAAATCGGTAACGGGACGGCAGACCTTCGCCAAACATTCCTCGCCCTGCAGGGCTATCTTTCGCAATGCCATAGTGTTTACCTCTTTGTCCTTAGATTCAATCCATTCTGTCGCAATCGGTATAGATGTGCAGACGGCGATTTTCGCTGCGCTGCATAAACGCCCGCATAAAGCCCGCCAGCAGTTCGCGCACTGCGGCGGTATTCCGGCACAGCACCAAGAGACGGTAACGGTATACACCGTTGACCTTCAGCACCGGAGCGGGCGCAGGACCGATGACCTGCAATTTCAGCGCGTCATAAGGCGGTTTTTCCACTGCCGCGGCCAGGCCCTGCCGCAGCAGCTCAATGGCCCTGCGGACGGATGTCTCCTCCTGCCCGGTGACTGTAACGGTGAACTGATCGGCAAAGGGTGGATCGCAGCGCAGCCGGCGCAGAGCCGCCTCCGCCGTGTAAAACCGGTCATAGTCCTGGGCGGCGGCCGCCTGTATCACATCATTTTCCGGGGTATACGTCTGGATAACGGCCCGGCCCGCCTTGGCACCGCGTCCGGCGCGGCCCACCACCTGAGTCAGCAGGTTGAATGTCCGCTCGGCAGCGCGGTAGTGATCCACATACAGTGACAGATCGGCGCTGAGCACACCCACCAACGTCACATTTTCAAAATCCAGGCCCTTCGCCACCATCTGTGTCCCCAACAGGATAGGGATCCGCTTTTCCTCAAATTCCCGCAGCAGCGCCTCGTGGCCCATAGACACGGTATCCGCGTCCATGCGGAGCACCTCTGTGCCGGGGAACAGTTCGCGCAGTTCCTCCTCTACCCGCTGGGTACCGAAGCCAATGTGCTTCAGCGTACCGCCGCATTCGGGACATTCCCGCGGCGCAGGCTGAGACCAGCCGCAGTAATGACACATCATCCGGTCATTGGCACTGTGGTAAGTCAGATACACACTGCAGCGGGGGCACTCCGGCACATAGCCGCACTGCGGGCACAGCAGCTGACGGCTGCTGCCCCGGCGGTTCAGAAACAGGATGCTCTGTTCACCGACGGCGATATTCTTCTGCAGTTCCCTCTGCAAAGGGCGGCTAATGACGGTACTATGTCCTGCCCGCAGCTCCTGCCGCAGATCGGCGATAAGCACACGGGGCAGCGCCTGCTGATTATAGCGCTGCGTCAGCTCCAGGAGATCGTAATCCCCCTGCCGGGCGTGGTAAAATGTTTCCACCGTGGGGGTAGCGGAACCCAGCAGCAGCCGCGCACCCTCCAGCGCACAGCGGTACTTGGCCACATCGCGGGCGTGATAGCAGGGGGCATTTTCCGACTGATAGGAGCCCTCCTGCTCCTCATCCATAATGATGAGGCCCAGATCCTCCAGCGGTGCGAACACCGCCGAGCGAGTCCCCAGGACGATATGCGCCTCACCCCGGCGCAGGCGTTTGAACTGATCGTAGCGCTCCGTCATGCGCAATCCGCTGTGGAGCAGCGCTACCTCATGGCCAAAATAGGCGGTGAAACGCGCCATCATCTGGGGTGTCAGCGCGATCTCCGGCACCAGGATCATCACAGACTTACCCTTTTTCAGCAGCTCCTGCGCCAGACGGATATATACCACAGTCTTGCCGCTGCCGGTAACGCCACGCAGCAGCGTAACGCCGGATCTGCCGCTGTCCATCTGCTCCAGCAGTGTATCGCAGATCTTCTGCTGCTGGTCATTCAATATCAGGTCCACCGCATTCACCGCATATTGCTGTGCGGAAAGGCGGTACTCCTCCTGCTCACGGCAGACCACCGCGCCCACCTTTTCCAACGCGTTGACCGTTTGGCGTGTCACGCCGGTAAAGTATGTCACATCATGCAGCGCTGTCTCGCCGTTCTGTGCCAGAAACTGCACCGCCTCGCGCCTCCGCTGGGACTTACCGGCCAGAGCCAGCGCCTCCGCCGCCGGAACCGCCAGACGGGCGAACAGGACGATCTTATCCTGTACCCTGCGGCGCTGTTCCTTCTCACAGCGCAGAGTACCGGCCTTGGCCATACGGTGCAGCAGCGGCTCTATATCGTCACCCAGCGCCTGGCACAGCTTATCCGTGGTCAAGGGGCCGTCCTGTAAAAGACGGCACACCTCATCCTCTCGCCGTGCAGGCGTCAAAGGCGGCTGCAGCAGCGTCCACTTCTCACGGTAGTGATACCACACGGCGGCAGGCAGCACGGTGCGCAGTGCATCGTAAAACGTGCAGAAATAGCGGCGAGTCATCCACAGCGTCAGCCGCAGGCCCTGCTCCGTGATGACAGGTTCGTCATCCAGCAGAGAACGGACAGCCTTCAGCGGCTTGTCCGGCACCTCCTGCCGCAGGGACAGGATCATCGCCTCACTGAGCCGGTTGCCTCGTCCAAATGGCACCAGCACCCGGCAGCCCACCTGCCCCGGCAGTTCCGCCGGAAGCAGATAGTCGTATACCTTGTCAATGGCATAGGTCGCCGCCTGGACAGCGACCTTGGCGACAACAGCCACCTTAGGCCTCGTCTTCCTCTATCACAGGATCGCTGACATACTTTCCCTCAGCGACCTCGGCAATGGCCAGAGTGACAGGTTTTTCATCCAGATGTTCACCGGTGACCTCGGCCTCGGCGGCGATCTGGCGGGCACGGCGCGCCACTACATTCACCATCATATAGCGGTTGGGGATATATTCGGTCAGCTTGTTCATAGCGGGATAGAGCATAGACATAACGATCATTTCCTTTCGTCTCAATATATTATTGCAGATACGCGGGCAGGCCGCGTCGGTTCACAGTCTTACTTTTCGCTGAGGATAGAGGACATGCGCTCGGCGGGCTTACAGTGCTCGGCACACATGATGGCACGCAGTTCACTGACCGCGTTCTCCACCGTGTCGTTGACCACAAAATAGTCGTAATCGCCGGCCATCTCCAGTTCCACCTGGGCGCGGATCAGGCGCTTCTGTATTTTTTCCGGCGTATCGGTGCCGCGGGCGGTGAGACGGCGCTCCAGTTCCTCCCAGCTGGGGGGCGCGATGAATATGCGCACCGTCTCCGGACGCTTGGCACAAACCTGCACAGCGCCCTGCCGCTCAATGTCCAGGATCACATCTTTGCCGCGGGCCATGGCGTCATCCACATACATCTTGGGTGTCCCATAGAAATTGCCCACATACTCGGCGTACTCCAGAAACGCGTCCGCGGCGATCATGTCGCGAAACTCATCTGCCTGGATGAAGTGATAATCCACGCCGTTCTGCTCCCCCTCCCGCGGGGCGCGGGTAGTGGCGGACACGGAAAAGTACAGATCATCGCGGCCCTGGAACAGGGCGTGCAGCACAGTGCTCTTGCCCACGCCGGAAGGGCCGGAGACGATAAAGGTCTTTCCTATCTTATGCAAAGGTCATTCATCCTCCTCTGTCAATTCTCCCACGGTCATGCCGAGGCGGGGCGCCAGACGCTCCGCCGCCAGTGCGGACAGCACCACATGGTCACTGTCCATGATCAGCACGGAGGCCGTTTTGCGTCCATAGGTGGCATCGATAAGCATTCCGCGGTCGCGGGATTCCTGCACCAGGCGCTTCACCGGGGCGGAGTCTGGGCTGACCACGGCGATGAGCCGCTGGGCGGAAACAAGGTTTCCGAAACCAATGTTGATAAACTGCATGTCGGCCACCTTATTCCACATTCTGGATCTGTTCGCGGATCTTCTCTACCTCGGCCTTCATGTTCACCACATCGCGGGCCACAGCCAGGTCGTTGCACTTGGAGCCAATGGTATTGCACTCGCGGTTGACCTCCTGAATGAGAAAGTCCAGCTTGCGTCCCACAGGCTCGCCGCTCTGCAGCATATCCCGCAGTTGGGCAATGTGGCTGCGCAGGCGCACTGTCTCCTCGTCCACAGCCACCTTGTCGGCAAAGATGGCCGCCTCTGTGAGAACACGGCTCTCGTCGATGGTGGTGGACTGCAGCACTTCCTGCATCTTGGTCTCCAGCCGCTGGCGGTAGGCCGCCACCGTCTGGGGCGACTGCGCCTCCACCTTGCCCACAGTGTCCTCAATGGTGTCCACGCGGGAGGACACATCCTGGGCCAGCTTCTCGCCTTCCACGGCGCGCATAGCGTTATAGGCTGCCAGCGCATCATCCAACACGGCGCAGATATCCGCAGCGATAGCCTCCATATCCTCCTCCGCCTTAGTGACCGTCAGCACATCCGGGAATTTTGCCAGCACCTCCGGCGTCACCTCGCCGGGCAGAGAAAAAGTGTTCTTCAGCTGCATCAGCGCCTCATAGTAGCCCTTGGCCAGGGGCTCGTTCACCTGCACCACCGCCACATCAGCGGCAGAGGTGTCGATCGTGACGAACACATCCACCTTGCCGCGGGATATGGCCTGCTGAACGCGTGTCTTGATGGCATCCTCGGCAAAAATATAGGCGCGGGGCATCTTTACAGTGCAGTCCAGATAACGGTTATTGACGGAGCGCACCTCCACGGTGATGTCTCTGCCGCTGCGCATCTCGCGGGCGCGGCCGTAACCGGTCATACTCTTGACCACGGGATCAACTCCTTTAGTTTAGTAAACGGGGATACCTCCCCTGTTGTGTACAAGTTCAGCAAAAACAAACGGGCACACCCAGAGCGTTGCAGCACAGTGTCGCGCCGCACAGACGCAGACAGCCGTTGTCACCGCAGGCGCCGGTGGTCACGTCGCCGTAGCCCTCCGGGCGATAGGCCGTACCGCGGCCCTCCAGGATATCCAGCGCCCGCTGGTATTCCGGGTTATCCGGCGCCATGGTAACGGCGGTCTGGTAGTACCGCCGGGCCTCGTCCAGCCAGCCCCTGCGGTAACAGATCGCACCCTTGAGGAAATTCCACTCAGCATCGTGATCGGTCTGGGCGTTCAGCAACTCCTCCGCCAGATTCAGATCACCGCCGCTGATGGCCATGCGCACTCGCTGATAGCGGCTGCCCTGATAGGTGTTCTGGTACGTCGACTGATATCCGCCGCCGTACCCGGCACCATAGCTGCCGGAGGCGGAATACCCGCCGCTGCGGGCCGCTTTCCGCTGGGACTGCACCGTCTCGTAGGCCTCGTTGATCTCCTTCATGCGCTCCTGCGCCAGATCGGCCAGCGGGTTGTCGTGGTAGTTGTCCGGGTGATACTTACGCGCCAGATCGCGGTAGGCTTTCTTCACCTCTTCGTCTGTGGCGGTACTGGGAACGCCCAGCACCTGATAGGGATCACGCATAGTCCGTGTCCGCCTTTCGTATAGGTTCTTCTCGTTTCTTCCGTTTGCGGAACGTACCATTCAGCACGGACGCCCCCACGGCGTACAGCCCTTCGTACACGGTGGCGCGGAGGACCGGTGTATATTTTGTCTCCGGCAGCAGTTCAAAAGCCGCCGCCATAGCCCGGACGGAGCCGTCCAGTGTCTCTGCCAAGGTCTGCTTGTCCGCCGGGATCAAGGTTCCGTTCTTCGGTACAAAACGCAGAGGAAGCGGATTGTAGCTGCCGGTACGCAGGTCTGCTGCCATGTCGTCTGCCGCATCCACCAAATATACCCAACGGCCCAAATGATATAACAGCTGCTGCGTCACCCGGCGCCGCGCCGGGTTGGCAATCTCCTGTGCCGCCAGCGCTAACAGCGACGCAAATGCATCCGCCGGGGCATCCAGCGAGGGGCAGTTTTCCCGTTCCAGGGCGGCTAAAGCCGCCAGACGTTCCTGCGTGCCCCGGTCAAACCAGGGCAGCGCCCGCTGTGCCTTGCGGTAGGCCGGACGCAGAAGCGCCAATGCCAGGCGGTATTTTAATCCGCCCCAGAAACCGTGGTCGGACACGCCGTCCCGCAGCTGCCAGTAAGTCAAGATCACACTCATGTCTGCCGCCGTGTTCAGCGCCGGATCATGGGCCGCGCAGCAGCGCCTACGGAAAGGGTGCACGGCGCAGCGCCGGCTGCACGTTTCCCCTGCTCCGTCCGACAGTACCATGGCCAGGAATGTAAGGTCGTAATTCAGTACCATCCGGCCTGCCAGACCGTACCGTGCGCCCAGTGTATGGCACAATCCGCAGTAGGCAGCATGGAACGTCTCCCTGTCCTGTTCTGACAGCCTCCGGTCAGAGGGGTGCACATAGCCGAACATAGCTCAGAACACCCGCAGAATGGTATAGGTCAATATCTCTTTGCGCCGGGCATATCGATCGTAAGCCACGCTGGGCAGAAACGCCAGCATAGCAGCGGCCACGGCGATCGCGTATCGCCAGCCCTCGGTCAACCCCTCGCTGAGGAAATATCCCAGCAGGAAAAACAGCACCGGCAGAACATACACCAGCGCCACTACGCCCAGCAGCTTCTTTGTGCTGCTCTCCACCACGACTTTTTCGCCGGGTTGGGCGTTGGGCTCGTTCTTAGCCCTCGCCTTGATGGCCGCCCCGGTCATGCCGCAGCCGGCACACTCCTCGCAGTCGTGTCCGCAGGCGGATTTGCGCGGCACAGAGATCTCTGCATAGCCGCCGGGCAGAAGTTTTTCAACTGTTGCGATCTGTGTCATCATCTCACCTCTTGAGAAAGCTTACGCCGCAGGAACACCCTGCTGTTCACCGCCGGCAGGCTGCGCCGGCTCACTCGGTTCCGTCTGGGGCGGCGTATCGGTCACAGTCAGCGTCAATTCATAGGTGCCGCGCACAGTCACGTCATTGAATCCGCTGATGGTGACGGTCACGGGCACCGTCACCACGCCTGGGCCTGTAACTGTACTCATATCCGCCGTTACCCGCAGGTCCTCGGCAGCAATGGCCTCGATCTCCTCGCTTAGGCCCCACAACCGCACCGTCAATCCGCCCTCCGGCAGCGCGGCATACATCCCCGCCGGCAGGCTGCTGAAGCTTATGTCTGTCACGGTCAGTGATGTCTCGCTGATACCGTCCAGCGTAATATCCACCGCGGCCACCTCGTTGCCGTTGACCAGCCAGGTGCCGTCCGGCGGGGTGACCACATAGCTGTTCTGCTGATGCAATTCCAGATCATCCACATGCAGTGTGGCCAATACCAGCTTGTCGATGGAGGCCAGCACATCCGCCTCACCGTTGAGCCGTACCGTCTGCGGTGTGATATTGCAGATGATGCTGTCCAGCGCTGCGCCGGGCACACCGGAGAATTCCACAGCCAGCTCCACTTCCTTGGTGGTCAGCACAGGCACCTTCGCCTGGATAAGGCTGGCGTTGGTCCGAATACTGCTGTTTTCTACCGGGTTGCCGTCGTAATCGTACAGCTGCACATCCACGGTCTGCACCACAGAACGGGTGGCGCCGCTGATGTCCAGCGTCAGCTTTGCGCAGCTGACGTTCAGCAGATCATCTCGCTGGGCCCGCAGCGTCAGCACCTGGGGATCCAGCACCACATCGCCGGCAAAGTAGCCCTCGGCTACCTCTCCAATGATCTCGCATTCCACAGGCACTTCCTTGGTGTACAGTTCGCCCACAGTCACAGTGATCTGACTGAGACTGGCCTTCTCCACGCTGACATTGGTACGCACCACACCATCAGGGAAACTGACGGTCCAGTCCAGCTGATGTACTCCCACGGAGTCGATACTGGACGTACTGGCGATAACGCGGACATTCTCGTTGTTCATCTTTACCAGTTCCCGCTTGGGCCCGCGTATCTTTAAGTCGATGGTCGTGTCATAGCCGGACAGCAGCATCAGATTCTTGTCTGCCAGCGTAGTATTCTCGCCGGAGAACTCCACCTGGATATCCCGGATGGTCTTCGTCCGCTCCGGCGCCCTGTCTACATCCACATACACCCACACGGCGATGGCCACCAGAATAGAGATGACGACACGCAGCGTCTTGCTTCGATTGAACCGAGGCTTCTTTCCCTCCTCGACGGTATCCTCTTTGCGATCAGAGATCCATTCCGACATCGTCGTTCTCCCCCTTTCTGTTCAATCCCAGCAGTTCACTCAAACTGCGGTGGGGCTTGTCCTCTGTCTCCTCCTCCGGCGGCATCAGTTCGTTGCGGAGCAGCTTACCCAGCGTCTCCGGCTTGAGGTGCCGCTTCAGCATTCCGCCGATAGCCACGGAGATGGAGCCCGTCTCCTCGGACACGATGACCACCACCGCGTCCGAGTTCTCGCTCATACCGATACCAGCCCGGTGCCGCATACCCAGATCTCGGCTGAGATTCACGTTCTTGCTCAACGGCAGCATGCATCCCGCGCCCAGGATCCGCCCGTGGCGGATAATGACCGCACCGTCGTGCATGGGCGCCTTTACAAAGAATATATTCTTCAGCAGTTCAGAGGATACGGCGGCATCCAGTGTGGTGCCGCTGCGTACCATATCGTCCAGTCGGATATCCCTCTCGAATACGATCAGCACGCCGGTCTTACTCTGGGACATCTCACTGCAGGCAATGACCGTCTGGTCAATGGCCGCCTCCATCTCCGTCTGCTGTTTGGGGTTGTTGAACACCCGCAGCATCTTGAGGTTCCGGCTGCCCACTTTTTCCAGAATCTGGCGGATCTCCGGCTGGAACAAAACAATGATAGCCAGGATCCCCACCTGTACCAGATTTTTCATAATGTAGGAAACGGCGTTCAGCTGCAGGATATCTGACAAGCCCAGCACCAGCAGGAAAGCCACCACGCCTTTCAGGATATTCTCCGCACGGGTGCTTTTGACCACCCGCAGGAGGTTGTAGACCAGGAACGCAATGATGGCGATGTCCAGTATATCCGACACCCGGATCAGCAGTAAGTAATTCCCAATATTTTCTAATAACGACAGTACCTTTTCCATGTTGTCACCCTTCCCGTATCGGGTACAAAGTACGCATAAAAATAGATAGTATCATTATATAAAAAATATTGGGAAAATGCAACAAAAAATTATGTGAACAGTTTTGCAGTTTAACGAAGGGCCCGACGCAGCAAGCGGGCAAATTCCTCCACCTGCGCCGCGGTATTGAAAATCGAAAAACTACAGCGCACAGTGCCTGTTTCCAGCGTTCCCGCTGTGCGGTGAGCCAGCGGTGCACAGTGCAGCCCGGAGCGCACTGCCGCCCCCTGAGAAGCCAGTGCTTCCCCCAGTTCCTCACAGTCCCGCCCCGCTGCACGGAAGCTGAGCACCCCCGTCTGTACCTCATCGTCCGGCGTAAAAAACACTTCTACATCGGTCATATCCCGCAGCAGCCCGGCACACCTCCGCGCCAGCTGCCGCTCATGAACGGCGATACGCCCGACGCCCCGCGCTTTCACAAACCGCAGCCCTTCCAAAAGCCCCGCGATGCCCGGCATATTGTGAGTCCCCGGCTCAAGGCGATCCGGCAGTTCAGCAGGCATCTCCTGCAGGATGGATTGTGATCCGGTACCGCCCTGTATCAGCGGCTGCGGATCCATGCCGCACAGCAGCAAGCCCGTCCCCTGCGGTCCATACAGCCCCTTGTGCCCCGGCATGGCAATAAATGCCGCGCCCAACGCCGTCATATCCACAGGCAGCATACCGGCGGATTGGGATGCGTCCAGAACAAAAGGCACGCCCTTTTCCCGGCACAGCGCCGCAATACGCTCCACCGGCAGGCGATAACCAAATACATTGGACACATGGGTGCAGATCACTGCGTCCGTCGGCTGTTCCAGCGCGGCGGAAAACTGCCGCACCATTTCTTCCCCGTCAAACAGAGGCCCATCCGCCACCGCGATCTCCACATCGGGGATAGCATGCAGTGGTCGGGTGACGGCATTGTGCTCATATCCGGAGATCACCACCCGTCCGCCGGGCTTCACCAGTGTCCGGATGGCTATATTCAATCCCTGGGTGGCGCAGGACGTAAACACCACCCTTTCCGGCTCCTCCACGCCGAACAGTTCCGCCGCCAGCATGCGGCACCGCAGATCCGTCTCCTCCGCTGCACGAGTGGCGGGATAGCTGCCCCGTCCCGGCGAGGACAGCGTGGACACAGCACGGTACATGGCCCGCGCCACTGTCTCCGGCTTCTGCAGCGTGGTCGCGCCCGCGTCAAAATAAATCATAGTTCCACCTCTCTATAGCCGTCGTCCTGCCGGACGAACACCTGCACAGGCACAAAGCCCGCCTGACGCAGCAGCCGCAGGGCCGCCTCCACTCGTGTCCGGCCCCGCAGCCGCAGCACATAGCCACAGCCTTTGCCGGTCAGCCCCACAGGGGTACGGGCTAACACAGCCCGCACCCCTGTGCGCTCCAAAAGCTGTGCCATGCGCTGCGCATGGGTAACCGAGCGAGCCGTGATGAGATATTCCTCCATGTTGGCACCTCCTTTGTACTCAAGCCATCGTATGCCGTCGGGCCAGAAAACGTGAAAAGCCCCCGGAGACACATCTCTCCGGGGGCCGCTATTCAGATATCCGATCTTGGGCCGGGGCGGTATTCCTCCGCCGTTACTTCCGCGTTGACGCTTCCCGCCGACAATTCCGTCAGACGTACCTGCAGCGCCGCCACGCTCTCTGCCGGCAGCGAGACGACCAGCCGTATGTCTGCGCCGTAATCGGCGCTGTCCACCATGCCTCCCAAAGCCGTCACCTCGCCCCGCACCCGCTCAAACAACGCATATGGACACAGGATCTCCGCCGTGGCCCACAGGCCCATCTCCGACACACCGGCCGCCGCCAAAGCGTCGCGGGCGCTTTTGGAATACGCCCGTGTCAGCCCGCCGGCTCCCAGCAGAATACCGCCGAAATATCGCGTCACCACGCATACCACGTTTGTCACGTTCTCCCGCCGGAACACATTCAGCATGGGCTGCCCCGCCGTGCCCTGGGGCTCACCATCGTCGCCGTAGCGGAGAATATCGCTGCCGATGAGATAGCACCAACAGTTGTGCCGGGCATCGTAGTATTTTTTCTTCATCTGCCCGATGAACTCCCGTGCCTGCTCTTCCGTCTCCACCGGAAGCAGATGGCCGATGAACCGGGAGCGTTTTTCGGTAAACTCCGCCTCTGCCGGGCCAAAGGGTACGCGAAAATCGCTCATTCCCAGTCCTCCTTCGGCTCAGTCCAGCCCTCGATATAGTCCTTCAGCTGCCCGATGATACGGGGCGTGCATACCGCCACCACATCCACTGTCCCGCCGTATTCCACGGACTCCACCTTGGCCTCCCGGTACAGACTGTCCAACGCCCCGGCCTTGTCATAGGGCAGATGAAGTGTCACCCGCTTCGTGCCCTTATCCAGCTTTTTGTCAATGGCGGAGAGCAACCTGTCCAGCCCCTCGCCGGTTTTTGCGGACACGCTCACTGCATCGCCCTCCCTGTCCCGCTGGAAGGCAAAGGCCAGGTCGGACTTATTGTACACCCGAATACAGGGGATGTTTTCCGCCCCCAGTTCCCGAATCAAATCATCCACGATCCGCGCCTGCTCCTGCCACTCCGGATTGCTGGCATCGATAACATGCAGCAGCAGATCGGCGTATTCCAGTTCCTCCAGCGTAGCCTTGAAGGCCTCCACCAGCTGGTGGGGAAGCTTACGAATAAAGCCCACCGTGTCGGAGATGACCACATCCAGCGTATCGCTGACGGTCAGCAGCCGCGTGGTAGTGTCCAGCGTATCGAAAAGCCGATTGTTGGCCGGGATATCTGCGCCGGTAATGGCATTCAACAGCGTGGACTTCCCCGCGTTGGTGTAGCCCACGATAGCCACCACGGGAATCTCGTTCTTCCGCCGTCTCTGGCGCTGGGTAGCACGGACGCGCCGCACCTCCTCCAGTTCCTCCTTCAGCTTGTCGATCTTGCGGCGGATGTGCCGGCGATCCGTCTCCAGCTGTGTTTCACCGGGGCCCTTCGTGCCGATAGGTGAGCCGCCGGTACCTCCCTGCCGCTCCAGATGAGACCACATACCGATCAGCCGGGGCAGCAGATACTGGTACTGCGCCAGTTCCACCTGCA
>CAVGEC010000046.1:0-12995 GCA_963628195.1 Bacteroidaceae bacterium | reverse complement strand
CCAAAGTAAATTCGAGCTGAAATTGGCTGCAAAAACGCCCGCATGCTGACGCATGTGGGCGTTTTTTCGGTCGATTTCAGCCGGATAGACACAGGCAAAACCGCATGTTTTCTTGTGTCAGGCGACCTTTCCGCCGGGGCGCTTCCGCATATATCACTCGTTCTCCGCCAGATAGCGGGCCACATACACGCCGCTGGCGCTGGCGTGGGACAGGGAGTGCGTCACGCCGCTGCCGTCGCCGATGACGAACAGTCCCCTGTGGTTCGTCTCCAGATTCTCATCCAGCGCCACCTCCATGTTGTAGAACTTCACCTCCACGCCGTAGAGCAGCGTGTCGTCGCTGGCGGTGCCGGGGGCGATCTTGTCCAGAGCGTAGATCATCTCGATGATGCCGTCCAGAATACGCTTGGGCATCACCAGGCTCAGATCGCCCGGCGTGGCCGCCAGCGTGGGCGTCATGAACCCCTTTTCGATGCGCTTGGGGGTGCTGCGCTGGCCGCGGATCAGGTCGCCGAACCGCTGCACCATCACGCCGCCGCCCAGCATATTGCTCAGGCGCGCAATGCTCTCGCCGTAGCCGTTGCTGTCCCGGAACGGCTCGGTGAAGTGCTTGGACACCAGCAGCGCGAAGTTGGTGTTCTCCGTGTGCATGGCCGGATCCTCATAGCTGTGGCCGTTGACGGTGACGATGCCGTTGGTGTTCTCGTTCACCACCGCGCCCTTGGGGTTCATGCAGAACGTCCGCACCTTGTCCTGGTACTTCTCGGTCTTATAGACGATCTTGCTCTCATACAGCTCATCGGTGATAGGGGCGAACACCTCAGCGGGCAGCTCCACCCGCACGCCGATATCCACCCGGTTGGACTTGGTGGGAATGTCCAGCGCCTGGCACACGCTCTCCATCCACTTGCTGCCGCTGCGCCCCACGGAGATGATGCACTTGCGCCCGGCGAACACGCCCTTGTCGGTCTCCGCCGCGTAGCCGCCGTCCTCCGCGACGGTCAGCGCCTTCACCGGCGTCAGGAAGTAAAAGTCCACATGCTCCTTCAGCTTGGCATACAGGTTCTCCAGTACCTTGTAGTTGATGTCCGTGCCCAGATGGCGGACGGAGGCGTCCAGCAGGTGGAGGTTGTTCTGCAGACACAGCCGCTTGAAGCCGCTGTCGGCGGTGGAGTACAGCTTTGTGCCCGCGCCGCCGCACGCCACGTTGATGTCGTCCACATAGCGCATCAGCTCCATGGCCTTCTGCTTGCCGATGTATTCGTACAGCGTCCCGCCGAACTCGTTGGTCAGATTGTACTTGCCGTCGGAGAACGCGCCCGCGCCGCCGAAGCCGTTCATAATGGCACAGGTCCTGCAGTGGATGCAGGCCTTCACCTTGTCGCCGTCAATGGGACAGTGCCGCTTCTCCAGCGGATTGCCCGCCTCCAGCACGGCCACCTTCCACTCCGGTCTGCGCTGCATCAGCTCATAGGCGGAGAAAATACCGCCGGGGCCCGCGCCGATAACGATCACATCATAAGTCATGGAGATACCTCCTTATATTTTATCCGCAGAATATTATATCAAGGAAACAAAAACTTACAACCCGCAATTTCTTATGACAGGTATATCAAAATGTGATCTTACTTTTCTTAAAGCGCTGGTGTTTCGTTTCCTCCTGTGCTACAATAGAGAAAATCACACAGGAGGGCGCAGCTATGAGCTATGCGGATCGCATTTTCAAGGAGAACTGCCGGGAGATACTCACCCACGGTGTCTGGGACACCGACCAGAACGTGCGCCCCCACTGGGACGACGGCGCCCCGGCCCACACGGTGAAAAAGTTCGGCATCGTCAACCGCTATGATCTGAAAGCGGAATTTCCCATCCTCACCATCCGCCGGACATACTTCAAGACCTGCATCGACGAGCTGCTGTGGATCTGGCAGCAGAAGTCCAACAATATCCGCGACCTCCACGGCCATATCTGGGACAGCTGGGCCGACGAGACCGGCTCCATCGGCAAGGCCTACGGCTACCAGCTGGCGGTGAAGCACCAATACCCCGAAGGCGAGATGGACCAGGTGGACCGCGTGCTGTACGACCTGAAGCACAACCCCGCCAGCCGCCGCATCCTCACCAATATCTACAACTTCCAGGATCTCCACGACATGGCCCTGTACCCCTGCGCCTATTCCATGACCTTCAACGTCTCCGGCCACACCCTCAACGCCATCCTCAATCAGCGCAGTCAGGACATGCTGGCCGCCAACAACTGGAACGTGGTGCAGTACGCCGTGCTGGTGCACATGATGGCCCAGGTCTCCGGGCTGGAAGCCGGCGAACTGGTGCACGTCATTGCCGACGCCCACATCTACGACCGCCATGTACCCATCATCGAAAGGCTGCTGGAGAAGGACGAGCGCCCCGCGCCGCAGTTCGTCATCGACAGATCCGTGACGGACTTCTACCGCTTCACCCGCGACAGCTTCTCTCTGGAGGGCTACGATCCCCAGCCCTTCGAGGACAAGATCCCCGTAGCCATTTGAGGAGGATCTGCCATGTATGCCATCGTCGCCGTGGATGAAAAATGGGGCATCGGCAGGGACAACGCCCTGCTGTTCCGCCTGTCCGCCGACTTGAAGCGCTTCAAGGAGCTGACCACCGGCCACACCGTCCTCATGGGCCGCAAAACACTCCAGTCCTTGCCCGGCGGCCGGGGACTGCCGAACCGGCGCAATATCGTGCTGACGGCGCAGCAGTCTTTTGCGGCGGAGCGGGCCGAGATCGTCCACTCCCCGGCGGAAGCCGTGCTGGCCGTCGACGAGAACACCTGGGTGATCGGCGGCGAGAGCGTCTACCGCACATTTCTCCCCCTGTGTGACCGTGTATACGTCACCCGCATCGCCGCCGACGGCGGCGCGGACACGTTTTTCCCCGACCTGGAGCACGATGCCCGGTGGAAGCTGGCCTCGCGCTCCGATGACCTCACCGAAAACGGCCTCACCTTCCGCTACGAAGAATATATCCCGGCAAAAGCCCAGTAAAACGATCCCCCCGACAATGTCGGGGGGATCGCTCATTCCTCCATATCCACAGTGATGTTGTCGGTGCCGTGCTGCTCGAACTCTCCCAGATATGTCTCCATCCGCGCCATGATCTCGTCATAGTTCTCCGGCGTGATGGGGGGATCGTCCATATCCCGCAGGGCCAGCTCCTGGGCCAGTATCTCAAAAAAGGTAGAGTCCTCATAGGCCATGATGGCCTCATGGATGCCGCCGTCGGCAAAAGCACGGGAGGGGATCAGTTCCCCCTGGTATATTTCCGTCAGCGCCGCCATGCCGTGATCCAGGCAGTGGGCGAACACCAGGCTCTCCACCTGATCGTATTCCTTGATGCGGTCGTCCCCGCGGGTAGAGTTCAGCACCCAGTTCCCTATGTACACCAGATCCAGCAGACGCCGGAACTGCTTCTCCGTCATTTTCAGTTCCATCATACCACCTCCGCACTTCGGAACTTCGTTTTCACGATTATAGCACGTTCGTATCCGGATTGCCACAGAAAAAAATGAACAGGTCCGCCAATTTTTAACTTGTCACCGCCATGGAATCATAGTACAATGTATTAGTTGTACTGTACACCCTTTGTACAACTTGGACATCAACCTTTTGTACAGGTACGATTTCTACTGGACTTTGCGTAAAATCAGGGAGGCTTTTTTATGGACCAGCGGCCTATCGGGGTGTTCGACTCCGGCTCCGGCGGATTGACCGCCGTGCGGGAAATACGCAGCATCCTCCCCTCTGAAAACATTATATACTTCGGCGACACGTCCCGTGTCCCCTACGGCGGGCGCTCCCCGGAGATCCTGCTGCGCTATGCCCGGCAGGACGTGCACTTCCTCCGCACCTTTGATGTAAAAGCCCTGCTGGTGGCCTGCGGCACCGTGTCTACCAACGCTTTGCCGGTTTTGACCGCCGAGAGCGATATCCCCATTTTAGGCGTGGTGGAGCCCGCCTGCGCCGCTGCGGCGCAGGCCACCCGGAACAAAAAAGTCGGCCTTATCGCCACCGCCGCTTCCGTCCGCTCCGGCGCTTACGAGCGGCGTCTGGCGGCGCTGGACAGCGAGATCCAAGTGTATACCAAGGCCTGTCCGCTATTTGTTCCGCTGGTGGAAAACGGGCGCTTCCATCCCGGCGACATTGTCATCGAAACCGTTGCGCGAGAATACCTTGAGCCCTTGCGCCGCACCGGCATCGACACGCTGATCATGGGCTGCACCCACTATCCGCTGCTGGCAGAGATCGTGTCGGACATCATGGGAAACGATGTCGCACTGATCGACTCCGGGGCCGCCGCGGCGCAGGCCCTGCGGCATACGCTGGCCGAAAAAGATCTGCTCGCCCAGCGCGAGCATGGCACTTTGACCATGTACGCCAGCGACCAGCCGGAAGATTTCGGCGCACTGGCCGCGCAGTTCCTGCGCCAGCCTCTGGAGGGCGCGGTACGCCATGTGGACATCGAGAGGTACTGAGCCATGGATGGGAAAGTACATGTCCTTGCCCGCAGCCGCAGTTTGTTTGCCGGCGGACAGGACGAACTCACATTCCGCGGCACAGGCCATCTTGACAAGACAGGCTATGGCTATCAGCTGCGCTATACGGCCCGGAACGAGGCCGACGGCAGCGGCGTTGCCTCGGAAATACGGCTGGAAACGGCACAGCGCCGCGCTGTAGTCATTACAGAATCCAAAGACGGCGGCTACGGCCTGCTGCTGGATCCGGCGCGGCAGACAGTAACTCAGATCGCAGGAGGCGATGGCGGCGCGCTGCTGCTGCATGTGGACACGCAAGAGGTGTCCTGGCACCTGCCCCGGCGCGGCGAAGGACGCATTACACTACGGTACGCTTTGCTCCTGGGAACGCAGCAGATGTCCTCGCTGCACCTGGAACTGATTTTGACGAAAGAGGAGAATGACCTATGAATATGATCGACAACGCCAAGGCGCAGGTACGGCAGCTGACCACAGCGGCGTATAAAAAGGCCGCGGCGGCGGGGCTTCTGCCCTCCGGCATCACCGCCGAGCCCGCCGTGGAGATCCCTAAGGATACCGCCAACGGCGACTACACCACCACCTTCTGCCTGGCCGCGGCCAAAGCCATGAAAATGAACCCCCGCCAGGTGGCGCAGACACTTATTGACAACATGACGCTGGAGGGCAGCTACTTCACCTCCGTAGAGATCGCCGGTCCCGGCTTTATGAACTTCCGTCTGGGCAGCAAGTGGTTCGCCGACACCGTCTCCGGTATCGAGGCGGCAGGTGAGAAATACGGCGAGAATGACACTCTATCCGGGAAAAAGTATATGGTGGAGTTCGTCTCCGCCAACCCCACCGGCCCCATGCACATGGGCAACGCCCGCGGCGGTGTGCTGGGCGACACCCTGGCCAGCGTACTGCAGAAGTCCGGTGCATCTGTTTGGCGCGAATTCTACGTCAACGATGCCGGCAACCAGATCGAGAAATTCGCCAAAAGTCTTGAGGCCCGCTACTTCCAGATCATCAGGGGCGAGGATGCCGTAGAGTTCCCGGAGGATGGCTATCACGGCGACGACATCCGTGAGCTGGCCCAGGCTTTTTACGAAAAAGAGGGCGACAAGTACCTGGACTGCGATGAAAAATCCCGCCACGACGCCCTGGCCCAGTTCGGCCTCAGCGTGAATATCCCCAAAATGAAAAGCGATCTGGCCCGCTACGGCATTCAGTACGACCAGTGGTTTTTCGAGTCCAGCCTGCACGAGAGCGGCTATGTGGCCGATACGGTACAGGCACTGGCCGACAAGGGCTTCACCTACGAGAAGGACGGTGCCCTGTGGCTCAAGACCTCTGATATCCTGCGCGCTCAGCTGCGCAGCGAGGGCAAGAGCGACGAGGCCATCGACAAGCTGGGGCTCAAGGACGATGTGCTCCGCCGTGCCAACGGATTCTATACCTATTTCGCCGCCGACATCGCCTACCACCGCAACAAGTTCGCCGTCCGCGGCTTCGACAAGGTCATCAACATCTGGGGCGCTGACCACCACGGCCATGTGGCCCGCTTGAAGGGCGCTATGGACGCACTGGGACTGGACGGCCAGCACCGGCTGGACATCGTGCTGATGCAGTTGGTGAAGCTGGTTCGTGACGGCGAGATCGTCCGCATGTCCAAGCGCACCGGCAAAGCCATCAGCCTCACCGACCTGCTGGATGAGATCCCCGTGGATGCCTGCCGCTGGTTCTTCAATGCAAAGCCGGAGACACAGATGGAGTTCGATCTGGGCCTGGCCGTCCGTGAGGACAGCGAAAATCCCGTCTACTATGTGCAGTACGCCTACGCCCGCATCTGCACACTGGTGAAGGCTCTGGCGGCGGAGGGCTATACTGTCCCCGCCGCGGCAGACGCAGATCTGACCGCCTTGACCGCCGACGAAGAAAAAGCGCTCATCAAACAACTGGCCCAGTACCCCTCTGTGGTGCAGCTGGCCGCCCGCGATTATGATCCCAGCTTCATCAACCGCTATCTCGGCGAGTTGGCCGCCGCATTCCACAAATTCTACAACGCCTGCCGCATCAAGGGCGAGGCCGAAAATGTGCTCCTCGCCCGGCTGAAGCTGGCCGACACCGCACGCGCCGTGCTGAAAAACGGTATGACGCTCATCGGCTGCTCCGCTCCGGAGAAGATGTGAACATAAAAAAGCCGCTCCACGGAGCGGCTTTTTGCTGCTCACATACCAAAGAACAGCCTGACGGAAAAGGCAGCGGCCAGATAGGCGGCTATATCCGCCGTCAGTGCGGCGGGAATGGTATAGCGCGTCTTCTTTATGCCCGCCGCGCCAAAATAAACAGCAATGGTGTAAAACGTGGTCTCAGTACAGCCCAGCATGACAGCGGCACAGCGCCCGATGTAGCTGTCGGTACCATACTGCCGCATGATATCGCTTCCGGCCGCCAGGGCCCCGGAGCCCGACAGCGGGCGGATCACCAGCAGCGGCGCCGTCTCCGGCGGCACGCCCAAAAAAGTCAGTGCCGGAGACAGCAGCGTTGTCAGTGCCTCCAGCGCTCCGCTGGCGCGAAGCATATACACCGCCGACAGAAGCGCCGCCAGTGCCGGCAGGATGGACGCCGCCATTTGCAGGCCCTCCCGTCCCCCCGCCACTAATGCATCGTATACATCCACCCGGCGGCGGATGCCCCACAGGGCCATTCCTGCCAACAGCAAGGGCAATATCCAAGCGGAAAACGGCTCCACGGTCACGCCCTCCACATACGGCCCAGCACCACGGCGCAGGCCACACCTGCCGTCACCGACAGCGCAGAGGACAACCACACCGCCGGCAGGATATCCAGCGGTGCATTGCAGCCCAGCCCTGCCCGCACCGCAGCCACCGTGGAGGGCAGCAGCTGCAGCGACGCTGTGTTCAGCACCACCAGCCGGCACAGCTCATCACTGGCCGTCCCGCCGCAGCCCTGGGCCATGCGCCGGGCGGCCCGTATCCCTGCCGGCGTGGCCGCGTTGCCCAAGCCCAGCAGATTAGCGCTGATATTGGCGCTGAGCGCCGCCAGCGTTTCCTCATCCCGCCCGGCCCGCGGCAGCAAAAGCCGCAGCAGCGGGCGCAGAAGACGGCTCAAGCCCGCCGCCATGCCGCTGCGCCGCATCAGCTCCAAAGCGCCAGACCACAGGCACAGCGCCCCGGCCATAGTCAATACCAATTCCACTGCTGCGGCCGCCCCCTCCAGCGCCGCCGATGTGACAAGCGTCAGCCGCCCGTTCAGCGCGCCGCAAATCAGCGATGCCATGACCATCAGTGTCCAAAATACCCCCATTGCCACGATCCACGCCCCCTCCTTTTGAAGCAGTTTACGCTGCGGTATGCGCGGTTATTTGCAAAAAATCCCGCCACGTTTCGACTTTTTGTTGACACGTTTAGGCAAACATGTTAAAATGTAGTCGCACTTTACAGGATAGTTTTGTAACTACTGCATAGAGGGGGAGAATTATGAAGACTTCTGGTATTACCCGCCGTATCGATGAACTGGGCCGCGTGGTCATTCCCGTGGAAATGCGCCGTGCGCTGGATATCGGAGATCGGGAAGCTCTGGAGATCAGCGTAGAGAGCGACGGTATTATGCTGCGGCGGGCCCATGTCGGGTGCGTTTTCTGCAACGGCAACAAGGATATGTCTCTGTTCCATGGCAAGAGTGTATGCTCCAAGTGCATGCAGGAACTGCAGAACGCGTAGATCCGACCGGTGCATTGGAAAAGTGAAAATAACGCCGGAGCTGTGCTCCGGCGTTATTTTTTCATAAAACAAGAACACGCGGAGCGCAAGCGCTCCGCGTGCTGTCGTCGGGTAAAAGGGGGGGTACCCGACAGGGGGGTGGCACTCGATAAAGGGGGGTGACTTTACCAGTGCACGATTGTATTGTACACCCTTGTCTATGCTTTGTCAAATGATTTTTTGCTTTTTCCCGGTACCGATACCGGGAATTTTGAAGCTATTTCCCCTTGCTCCACGATGTCCCCAGTGGTACAATATCCGCAAAGTGATCCAGCCCCACGAAAGGAGGTGTCCGCCGTGACACGGGACGAACTGCGCGCCAAAGCCAACGAATTGCCCCTGCTGCCGGGGGTTTATCTGATGATGGACAAAACCGGTCTGGTCATCTATGTGGGCAAGGCAAAAAAGCTGAAAAACCGCGTCAGCCAATATTTTCAGGACACCGCCAGCCACAACGAAAAAACGAAAATGATGGTGGCCCATGTTGATCGCTTCGACACAATCATTGTCCGCTCGGAGTTTGAGGCGCTTGTGCTCGAAAACTCACTTATCAAGCGCCATCAGCCCCGATACAACATCCTGCTGAAAGACGACAAAGGATATCCCTTTGTGCGCTTGGATGCCAGCGCGGCATATCCGCGCTTCTCTCTGGTAAACCGCACTGCCGAAGACGGCGCCGAATACTTTGGGCCTTTCGGCGGACGGCATGAAACTCGGCTGGCCCTGGACGCCGTTTGCGCCGCGCTGCGGCTGCCCACCTGCTCCCGGCAGTTCCCGCGGGATATCGGCAAAGAGCGGCCCTGTTTGAATTTCCACATGGGGCGATGCGACGGCTTCTGCCGCACGGACGGCCCGGACGCGGAGGAATACCGCCGCCGCATGGCCCAGGCTACGGCGCTTTTGGAGGGCAAGCTGCGCACTGTCACCGCGGAACTCACCGAAAAAATGAACACCGCCGCGGATGCGTTGGACTTTGAGACGGCAGCCGCCCTGCGGGATCGTATTCGCGCCCTGTCGGTGCTGACAAAGGATCAGCAGGTCATAGCCGGCATCTGCGCCGACACGGATGTGTGGGGCGCATACACCAGCCCAGCCCGTTCCGGCTGCGCTGTTCTGCACATTGAAAACGGCGATCTGTTAGCACGACAGACAAAGGTCTTCCCAGATGCCGCCGACAGCGAAAACGCTCTGCTCTCCGCCGTAGTCCCGCAGTACTATCTATCCCGCCAGTCGCTGCCGCGGGAGATCTTGCTGCCGGAGGTCATCGAGGACGCCGAAGCTCTGGCCGCCCTGTTGGCGGAGCGCTGCGGCCACGCCGTGGCCATCCGGGTACCTCATCGGGGGCAGCGGCGGGCACTGATGGATATCGCACACCGCAATGCCCGCGAAGAGGTGGAGCGTGTCACCGATGCCGCACAGCGCATCAACGGTACGCTGCGGCTGCTGCAGCAGACAGCGCAGCTGCCGACACTTCCCCGCCGCATGGAGAGCTATGATATCTCCCACACCGGCGGCGCCGACCAGGTAGGCGGTATGGTGGTATTTCAGGACGGAAAACCCCTCAAGTCCGCCTATCGCCGGTTCCGCATCGAGACATGTGACGGCGCCGACGACTACGGCGCCATGCGGGAAGTACTGACACGCCGGTTCCGGCGCTACTTGGACGGAGACGAAAAATTCGCTCCTCTGCCGGATCTGCTGCTGATCGACGGCGGCGAGGAGCATGCCCGTGTGGCCGAGCAGGTACTGGTCACACTGCAGTTGAATGTTCCTGTTCTCGGCATGGTCAAGGATGACAGGCACCGCACCCGCGCTCTGATCACTGCACGGGGCCAGGAACTGGGCCTGCAGCAGTCACCCGCCTTATTCGCCCTTATCGGCACCGTACAGGAGGAAGTGCACCGCTTTGCCATCGCCTACCACCACCAGAAGCACATCAAGAGCGCCAAACGCTCGCAGCTGGACGGCATTCCAGGCGTAGGCGAGGCGCGGAAGAAAAAGCTCCTGCAGCACTTCGGCACCGTGAGCGCTGTCAAGGCCGCCACAATGGAGCAGCTTTCCTCCGTGGTGCCGGAAACGGCGGCTCAAGCGGTATACGATCGATTTCACAAATAAGAACAGCCCCGGCTATGCCGGGACTGAGAAGTCAAAAATAAAAGGGAGGCGGCCAAGCCGCCTCCCTTTTTGGTTTTACTCGTCCAGATTTTCGATCAACTCAGCCAGAGCATCCACAGCCTCTTTCTCATCGCTGCCGTCAGCGATCAGCGTGACCGTAGTGTCTTTCATAATGCCCAAGCTCAGCACGCCCAGCAGGCTCTTTGCATTAACGCGGCGCTCCTCTTTTTCCACCCAGATACCGCTTTTGAACTCGTTGGCCTTCTGAATAAAATAGGTAGCGGGCCTGGCATGCAGACCGACTTCATTTTTTACCGTGATCTCCCGTGTATACATGGAACAGCACTCCTTACGCACATTTTTACTCTCGCGCCAGAGGGTGCAGCGCACAGAAACTAACCCTCACCATCTCTTATTATACTGAATTATCACCAGATTGCAATGGGCATTGATACGAAAATCCCGCGATATGTCCTATATTTCGTACCTCATTTTGTGAAAAGTGCCCTATCGCCAACCGGCAGCCCTCACATCCGCGCTTCCGCCCAATCGCTGAGCTGCTCTAAAATGGGCAGCAGCTGCCGGCAGCTGTCGGTAGGACTGTACTCTACCCGCACCGGCACCTCCAAGTATTCCCGCCGCGTCACCAGCCCGTCCCGCTCCAGTTCTCGCAAAGCCGATGCCAACACGGTATTGGAGATGCCGTCCAATTTGGTTCGCAGGGCGTTATAGCGTATGCTGCCGGCGTTATGCACGGCACAGAGTATCTGCACCTTCCACTTGCCGCCGATCAGCTGCATGGCGTGGTGCAGCGGGCATCTCTCCATACAGGGACAATCGTAGTGACTCTGCGGCATGGCCTGTGACATGGTAAGTTCCTCCTTACTTGCCCATAAAAATCTGCGCTCTTGCGTTTCTTTCATATAGTGCTATTATTATAGCAGGTAAGAAAACCGGAGTAAATAGCGTAAGGAGAAAATTGCTGTATGAATATTTACCTGCAGGGGCTGACCATGGGACTGGCCTATGTAGCGCCCATCGGACTGCAAAACCTGTTTGTCATCAACAGTGCGCTGACGCAAAAGCGCAGCCGCGTGTATATCACCGCGCTGATCGTCATCTTCTGGGACATCTCACTGGGCGTAGCGTGTTTCCTGGGGGCGGGCGCGCTGATGGAAGCGCTGCCTTGGCTGCAAAAGGTCATCCTGGGCATCGGCAGTCTTATTGTCATCTATATCGGTATCGGCCTGCTGCGCAGCAAAGCCAGTCTGGAGGGTGGGCGTGACGTAAATGTACCTCTTTGGAAGCTGTTTACCACCGCCTTTGTGGTCACATGGCTGAATCCTCAGGCCATCATCGACGGCACCATGATGCTGGGCGCTTTCCGGGCCACGCTGGCGGAGGGCGGCGATCTTCCTTTTATCTGCGGCTTCGGTTCCGCCTCGGTGATCTGGTTCCTCACCGTATCCACGTTGGTGTCCCTGCTGGGCAGCAAGTTCAACGAGAAGGTGCTGAACATCATCAACAAGGTCTGCGGCGCGGTCATTATTTTCTACGGTCTGAAGCTGCTGTGGAGCTTCACAAAAATGATGGGCTGGCTGTAAACCCCTTCACAAACCGCGCTCTTTCTGTTACAATAGCGTAGAAATAGTGTAGAAAGATCGTAGATAGATTGTAGAAAGAGCGTGATTTTTGTGGAACAGAATTACAGACTGACTGTCGCCTACGACGGATCGCGGTTCTTTGGCTGGGAACGCCAGCCGGACAAGGACACCATACAGGGCAAGCTGGAAGCCGTGCTGGGTGAACTGCAGGGCCGCCCGGTGAATGTGATCGGCGCAGGCCGCACTGACGCCGGTGTCCACGCACGCGCCATGACGGCCAATGTCGTGCTGGATGTGCCCCAGACGCCCAACGAGATCCGGGACTACATGAACCGCTACCTGCCGGACGCTATCGCCGTCCGGGAGGTCAAGGAGGCCGCGCCAAGGTTCCACGCACGATACAACGCCCTGGGCAAGACCTACCGCTATACCTGCCACACCGGCCCGGTGAAACCGGTGTTTGACCGGAAGTATGTGACTATATTGGACTACGATCCGGATGTGGAGAAAATGCGTCGAGCCGCGGCCTGTCTGCTGGGTGAGAACGACTTCGCCAGCTTCTGCGGCAACCCGCGGATGAAAAAGTCCACCGTCCGGCTGGTGGACCACATCAGCATCGAGCGGCGGAAGGACCGCGTAATTTTTACCTTCCACGGCACCGGTTTTCTGCAGAACATGGTGCGCATCCTGGTGGGCACGCTGCTGGAGGTAGGCCGGGGCTATTGGGAGCCGGAGTATGTGCAGGAGATCCTGCTGGCTAAAGACAGAAAGCGCGCCGGCGCCACCGCCCCGCCGGAGGGACTGTGCTTAATGAAGGTGGATTATTGAGCAAAAGCATCCGGGCACCGGCCCCAACACTGTTAAGATAAGAAAATCCGTTAGCAAAAAAAAGCTCCCCCGTCCACTTTTTTCGAGTGGGCGGGGGAACTCTTTATAATGCGGAAATCATGAAGTATCAAAAATCTGAAAGAAACGGAT
>CAVGEC010000045.1:0-13035 GCA_963628195.1 Bacteroidaceae bacterium | reverse complement strand
CCAGCACCTGACCGATGTTCATACGGGAAGGCACGCCCAGGGGGTTCAGCACGATATCCAGCGGGGTGCCGTCGGGCAGGAAGGGCATATCCTCCTGGGGCAGCACGCGGGAGACAACGCCCTTGTTGCCGTGACGGCCGGCCATCTTGTCGCCCACCTGGATCTTGCGGCGCTGGGCGATGTAGACGCGGACAACCTCGTTGACGCCCGGCCCCAGCTCGTCGCCGTTCTCGCGGGTAAACACCTTGGCGTCCACTACAATGCCGCTCTCGCCGTGGGGCACCTTCAGGGAGGTGTCGCGGACCTCGCGGGCCTTCTCACCGAAGATGGCGCGCAGCAGGCGCTCCTCGGCGGTCAGATCGGTCTCGCCCTTGGGCGTGACCTTGCCCACCAGGATATCGCCGGCATGGACCTCGGCGCCGATGCGGATGATGCCGCGCTCGTCCAGATCCTTCAGCGCATCCTCGCCCACGTTGGAGATATCGCGGGTAATCTCCTCCGGCCCCAGCTTGGTGTCGCGGGCGTCGATCTCGTATTCTTCAATGTGGATGGACGTGTACACGTCCTCCTTGACCAAGCGCTCGTTCAGCAGAACGGCGTCCTCATAGTTGTAGCCTTCCCAGGTCATGAAGCCCACCAGAATATTGCGGCCCAGGGCGATCTCGCCCTGATCGGTGGCGGGGCCGTCGGCCAGCACGGTGGGATCTTCGCCGCCGTGGACGCGCTCGCCCACAGAGACAATGGGCTTCTGGTTGATGCAGGTGCCATGGTTGGAGCGCAGGAACTTGATCAGCTTGTAGTCCTTGGTCTCGCCGCTGTCGTACTTGACGGAGACGTTGGTGGCATCCACCTTGGTGACGACACCGTCGCCCTCAGCCAGCACGGCCACCTCGGAGTCTAGGCAGATCTTGTGCTCCATGCCGGTACCCACGATGGGAGCCTCCGGCTTCAGCAGGGGCACTGCCTGACGCTGCATGTTGGCGCCCATCAGGGCGCGGTTGGCGTCGTCGTTGGGCAGGAAGGGGATCATCGCCGTAGCGATAGACACCATCATTCGGGGAGAAACGTCGATATAGTCCACGCCGCTGCGGGGGACCTCCACGATCTCGTCACGGCGGCGGCAGGTAATGCGCTCATTGGTGAGGCAGCCGTTCTTATCCACAGGCTCAGCCGCCTGGCCCACCACGAACTGATCCTCCACGTCGGCGGTCATATAGGTGATGTCATCGGAAACATAGCCTGTCTCGTGATCCACGGCGCGGAAGGGTGCCTCAATAAACCCGTATTCGTTGATGCGGGCATAGGTAGCCAGATAGGAGATCAAGCCGATGTTGGGACCTTCGGGTGTCTCGATGGGGCACATACGGCCATAGTGGGAGTAGTGCACGTCACGGACTTCCATGTTGGCGCGCTCACGGCTCAGGCCTCCGGGGCCCAGAGCGGACAGACGGCGCTTGTGTGTCAGTTCGGCCAGGGGGTTGGTCTGGTCCATGAACTGGCTCAGCGGGCTGGAGCCGAAGAACTCCTTGATGGCCGCGGTAACGGGCCGGATGTTGATCAGGCTCTGGGGCGTGACGATGTCCAGATCCTGGATGGTCATGCGCTCGCGGATGACGCGCTCCATGCGGCTGAAGCCGATGCGGAACTGATTCTGCAGCAGCTCACCCACACAGCGCAGACGGCGGTTGCCCAGGTGATCGATATCGTCCTTGGTCACCAGGCCGTGGGCCAGCGCGTTCATATAGTTGATGGACGCAAAAATGTCGTCCACGATGATGTGCTTGGGCACCAGGTCATCGGCGTGAAGCTTGCACCGCTTGATCAGCTCATCACCGCTGTACTGGCCCAGCAGCTCCTGCAGCACGTCGAAGCGGACGCGCTCCTTGATGCCGCAGAGCTCACGGGGATCGAAGTCCACATAATGGGACATGTCGCACATCTTGTTGGTAAATATGCGGATGGTCTCGCCGCTGTCCAGTGTGACGCTGATCTCGTACACGCCCACCTTGTCCAGCAGCGCGCAGTCGTCTGCGGTCAGCACATGGCCGTCCTCAAACAGGATCTCGCCGGTGGCGGGATCGGCCACAGGCAGGGACAGCTTCTGGCCCTTGGCGCGCGCCCAGAAGGTCAGCTTCTTGTTGAATTTATAGCGGCCCACGGTGCTCAGATCGTAGCGGCGCGGATCAAAGAACAGATTCTGCAGCAGCGTTTCGGCGGAGTCCAGCGTAGGAGGCTCGCCGGGACGCAGCTTGCGGTAGATCTCCAGCATGGCCTCTTCATAGGTCTTGCAGGTATCCTTTTCCAGCGTGGCCACGATGCGGCGGTCATCGCCGAAGCGCTCCAGAATCTCGGCATCGGTCTTGAGCCCCAGGGCGCGGATCAGGCAGGTGATGGGCAGCTTTCTGTTCTTGTCGATACGCACCCAGAACACTTCAGCCGTGTCGGTCTCGTATTCCAGCCATGCGCCGCGGTAGGGAATGACTGTGCTGGTCAACAGGGGCAGGTCGGTCTTGAGGTCGATCTCCTTGCCGTAATAGATGCCGGGAGAACGGACGATCTGGCTGACCACCACGCGCTCGGCGCCGTTGATGACGAAAGTGCCGCCGTGCGTCATCAGAGGGAAGTCGCCCATAAAGATCTCGTTTTCCTTGATCTCGCCGGTCTCCTTGTTGTGCAGGCGTACCAGCACCTTCATGGGAGCGGCATATGTGGCGTCGCGGGCCTTGCACTCCTCCACGTCGTACTTGGGCTTTTCGTCCATGCTGTAATCAATGAAGCTCAGCTCCAGATTACCGGCATAGTCCACGATGGAGGCCACATCGGCAAACACCTCACGCAGACCGGACTCCAGGAACCACTGATAGGACTTCTTCTGGATCTCCAGCAGGTTGGGCATCGCCATGACTTCTTCGTGCCGGGCAAAGTTCTTGCGCAGTGTCTTGCCGTAGTACTTGTCTTTCGCCATCTCTACGATCACGCCTTTCTGTTTGTTATTCCCCTAAGGGCGGCTCCGGTGCGATACACGCGGTTTTGTTGATTCATTTTTACCACAACCCCTTGTGTTTCGGCAGCGGAGATGGTATACTGTGTTTAGTAAAAAGTGGGGATATGTCTCCACTTTTCCAATATAAAGCAAGTTATTATACCAAATTTTTACCAGTCTGTCAAGGGATGTTCCTCCGGTTTTCCGGAGGTTTTTGTGTATTTTAGGGAAAAACCCGCCCGCGAACCTCTTAGTCCGCGGGCGGGTTTTGCTGTTTTCACTGGCTTTTTATCTCCAGCTGAAGGCGATCTGCGATCATGGCGATGAACTCGCTGTTGGTGGGCTTCCCCTTGGCGCTGTTGACCGTGTAGCCAAAATATTTCTGCAGCGTCTCCAGGTCGCCCCGATCCCACGCCACTTCGATGGCGTGGCGAATGGCCCGCTCCACACGGCTGGGCGTGGTGCCGAAGCGCTTGGCGATCTCCGGATACAGCACCTTTGTCACTGCGTTGATCACGTCCATGTTCTGCACCGTGAGGATGATGCCCTCCCGCAGGTACTGATAGCCCTTGATATGCGCCGGCACGCCGATCTCATGGATGATGGCCGTGACCATGCCCTCCAGCTGCGGCACTGTGGTCTCACCCTGCGGCGCCGCCGCGCAGCGGATGTGCTCCAGCAGCGACTCCTGGTCCGCAGGTTTCGGGATCACGCTGTATACCCCCGCTTCTCTGGCCCGGCGCACCACCTCCCCGGTCATATATCCCGTGACCAGGATCGTATGGATATCCGTCTTGCCCTTCAGCCGCCGCAGCAGGCCCAATCCATCCAACCCCGGCAGCAGCGCCTCCGTCACCAACACCTGCGGATGTTTCTGTTCTATGATCGCCAGCGCCTCCCTGCCGTCGGATACTTCTCCTACGACCTCCACGCCGCCGCTGCTCTCCAAAAACTCCCGCAGCCCCCGTCGGTGCTCCTCGTCCATGTCCGCTATGCAGACTGTGACTTTCTCACTCATGATGGTGTCCCCCTCTTAACACATTTTTTATGGCACACTTTTCTTCCAAACACACCAAGAATCGTTTTGCCGTTATCAAAAATAGCATATTGAGACACTGATTACAAGAAAATTTTGTCGAATACCACCGTTTTGTTTCGACAGGTTCCATCCACTTTCGACATTTTTGAACGATTCAGCAATTCCGGGGCGTAATGCGTCTCAAATTTTGCACATTTTGGCATTGCCGTTCACATATCCGCAGCGCAGAAATGGTTGTGCTGACGAAAAAAACGGCGTATAATCAGGATAGATATGATATGGAGATCGGAGACTCACCTATGAAATTGATGGTACTCGACGGCAACAGCATCGTCAACCGCGCCTACTACGGCGTGGGCAAAGCCCGCCTTCTGACCACCCGGCAGGGGCTGTACACCAACGCCATTTACGGTTTCGTCACCATGCTGCAGAAACTGCTGGACGAAGAGGATCCCGATGCCTTATGCGTCACATTTGACCGGCGGGAGCCCACGTTCCGCCACAAAGCCGACGCCGCTTATAAGGCCAACCGCAAAGGCATGCCCGACGAGTTGGCCATGCAGATGCTGCCGCTGAAGCAGGTGCTTGCCGCCATGGCCATCCCCTGCTACGAATTAAGCGGCTATGAGGCGGATGATCTGATCGGCACCATCAGCCGCAAATGTGAGCACAGCGGCTGGGACTGCGTTATCGCCACCGGCGACCGGGACAGTCTGCAGCTGATCACCTCCCGCACCCGTGTGCGGCTGCTGACCGGCGGCAAGGGGTCGGACAGCGACCGTAACATGACAGAGGATGCCTTCAAGACTCTCTACGGCTTTGATCCCATCCACATGATCGACCTGAAGGCTCTGGCCGGCGACAGCAGTGACAATATCTCCGGTGTGCCCGGCATCGGCGAAAAGACCGCCATGTCCCTCGTACAGCAGTACGGCAGCATCGACGCCATCTATGCCAATATCGACAGCGTGGAACTGCGTCCGGCATTCCTGGCCAAGCTCAAGGCCGGTGAAGCCGCGGCGCGGCACAGCTACTGGTTGGCCACCATCAACACGGAGGTACCGCTGGATTTCAAGCCGGAGGACAACCTGCGGCAGCCCTTCAAGCCGGAGCTGTATGATCTGTTCCTAAAGCTGGAATTTCAGAAGCTCATCGACAAGTACCATCTGTCTCCCACCCGCGAGACAGAGGAACTCCCGGACTGCACCGCCGCGGCGGAGATCCTGACGGAGGAACGCCGGGCAGAGGAGTGCCTGGCCCTGTGGCGGTCAGCGGAGCATGTTACCGTATACGGTCTGCCCGACCTGTCCGCCCTGGCGGTGGAATGCCAGACAAGCGCAGACAGCTTCTTGTCCGTAGAGCTTTATGTAAACCGTTACACCGGCAACTGGCACGATCTGCTCACCGCATTGTTCAGCAGCGACATCAAAAAGATCGGTCACAATATCAAAGACATGATGCGCACCCTGTTGGCCCAGGATCTGCCTGCGGAGGGCTTCATCTTCGACACGGCGCTGGCGGCCTATCTGGTGGACGCCACTGCCGGCAGCTATGATCCGGCGCGTCTGTTCGTGACATATTACAACGAGGAACTGCCCAAGCCCGCCCATCTGGACACGGACGCTTTCTCCCCTCTATCCGGCGAGAACATCGCCGCCCAGGCGGCGCTGCTCAGCTACACCGCCGCCGTATCCGCCCTGCACGAGACACTGGCATCCAAGCTGCGGGAACTGGATCTGGAGGAACTCTACTACGGCGTGGAGCTCCCCCTGTGCCGTGTGCTGGCGGACATGGAGTCTGCCGGGTTCCTGGTGGACAGAGGCGCGTTGGCCGATTTCGGCGCCATGCTGCAAAGCACCATAGACCAGACCGAGCAGGCCATCTACGCCGAAGCCGGCGAGACGTTCAATATCAACTCTCCCAAGCAGCTGGGATACCTCCTGTTTGAAAAGCTGGGGCTGCCCCACGGGAAAAAGACGAAAACCGGCTGGTCCACCAACGCCGACGTGCTGGAAAAGCTGCGGTACGAATCTCCCGTTGTGGACAATGTACTGCGCTTCCGGCAGTATACCAAGTTAAAAAGCACCTATGTGGACGGGCTTATGAAGGTCATCGACTCGGACGGGCGGGTACGCACCAGCTTTCAGATGACGGTCACCGCCACCGGACGGCTGAGTTCTACGGAGCCGAATCTGCAAAACATCCCCACCCGTACGGAACTGGGCAGTCAGCTGCGGCGGATGTTCACGGCGCAGGAGGGCTGCCTGCTGGTGGACGCGGACTATTCCCAAATCGAACTGCGTCTGTTGGCCCACATATCCGGCGACAAAGTGATGCAGGCATCATTCCTTTCCGGCGTGGACTTCCACACCGCCACCGCAGCCAAAGTATTCCATGTACCGGAGGATCAGGTGACTCCGGAGCTGCGCCGCCGGGCCAAGGCGGTAAATTTCGGCATCGTGTACGGTATCTCCGCCTTCTCGCTGTCGCAGGACATCGGCGTGACCGTGGCAGAGGCCAAAGAGTACATGGAGCGGTACTTTGAAACGTACAGCACGCTGCATCAATATATGACTGACGTGGTGGCCCAGGCGGCGCAGACCGGCTATGTCCAGACCATGATGCACCGCCGCCGGGCGCTGCCGGAGTTGACCAGCAGCAGCTTCAACCTGCGGGAATTCGGCAAGCGTGTCGCGCTGAATATGCCGGTGCAGGGCAGCGCCGCGGATATCATGAAGCTGGCCATGGTGCGGGTGCATGACCGTATGGCGCGGGAGGGCCTGTGCGCTCGGCTGCTGATGCAGGTCCACGATGAGCTGATCGTGGAATGCCCGAAGGCGGAATGTGCCCAGGTGCAGCGCATACTCACAGAAGAAATGGAAAACACCGTCCATCTGGCCGTTCCGCTGACCGTGGAGGCCCACTGCGGCAAAAACTGGCTGGAAGCGAAAGGCTGATACGCGAAACAGACAGCGCCTTTTATGAGATCATAAAACAGGAGGTCAAAACATGAGCGCAGAGAAAGAGAAAAAGAGCATTTCGCAGGAAGATATTATGAAACTGCTGGACAGCTGCTACGAAAAGGCGCTGAACGGCATTCCCCACGTCAGCCCGTCCGTAGCCGAGATGGCGGAGGACTATCTGCAGCGGAATACTCCTCCCGCCGCGGCGCGGGCCATGATAAACAACCAAGTCATAAAATGCGCCACCTCCGGATTTGTCACCGGCTTTGGCGGCTTGCTCACGCTGCCGGTATCCATCCCGGCCAACATCGGCAGTGTGCTGTATGTGCAGATGCGCATGATCGCCTGCACGGCGTATATGGCGGGCTATGACCTGAATAGTGACCAGACGCAGACATTTGTGTACGCCTGCCTGGCCGGGGTAGCCGTCGGAAAAGTCGTGAAACAGTTCGGCATCAAATTCGGCGTCAAAATGGCGAACGGCCTTATAAAAAGGATACCCGGAAAGCTGCTGACAAGGATCAACCAGGCCGTGGGCTTCCGCCTTGTGACCAAGTTCGGCACGAAGGGGCTTGTGAATCTCGGCAAGATGGTGCCCGGCGTGGGCGCAGTGATCGGCGGCGGGCTTGACTTTGCGGAAACGAAGCTCATCGGCAGACGTGCCTACAAGTGGTTTATTGAAAACGACTTCTCAGATGACGTGAGTACGGATACCGTCGGCGCCGTTGACATAGACATAGAGGAATTCGCTGATGAAATGCAAGAGGAAACGGTACAATGAAACATATTAAGATCGTGCCCATGGCCGCCGAACATTTGAACGAGGTGGCCGCGCTGGAGCTGGCCTGCTTCTCCCGCCCCTGGTCCCGGCAGATGCTGGCCGAAGAACTGGACAACCAATGCGCCGCCTTTCTGGTAGCGCTGGAGCCCGAAAGTGAAAAGGTCATCGGCTACGCCGGTCTGCTGGTGGCCGCCGACGAGGGCTATATCACCAACGTGGCGGTGGATCCCTCCCGCCGCCGGCAGGGCGTGGCCGCCCAGCTGCTGCAAGTCTTCGACAACTTTGCCCGCGGCAACCGGCTGGCGTTTCTGACGCTGGAGGTACGGCCCTCCAATCAGGCAGCCATAGCGCTGTATGAGGGCTTCGGCTTCCGCGAGGTGGGACGGCGGCGCAACTACTACGATCTGCCCAAAGAGGACGCCCTGATCCTCACAAAATACTACGCAGAGGAGGCACAGGCGTGAACATACTGGCTTTTGAATCCTCCTGCGATGAGACGGCGGTGGCCGTGGTACGAGACGGACGGACACTGCTGTCCGATGCCATCCTGTCCCAGGCGGACATGCACGCCCTCTACGGCGGCGTGGTTCCGGAGATCGCCTCACGCAAACACGTCCAGGCCATTGCCGCGCTGACGGATAAGGCGCTCAGCGATGCCGGACTGACCAAAAAGGATATTGACGCTGTGGCCGTCACCTACGCACCGGGACTGATCGGTGCGGTGCTGGTGGGCGTCAGCTTTGCCAAGTCCGCCGCCTGCGCCCTGGGCGTACCGCTGATCCCTGTGCACCATGTGCGGGGGCACATCGCCGCCAACTATCTGGCCTTCCCGGAATTGGAGCCGCCCTTCGTGGCGCTGGCCATCTCCGGCGGCAATACGCTGATCGTGGACGTGGCAGACTATACGGACATGACCGTGCTGGGCGCCACCCGCGACGATGCCGTCGGCGAGTGCTTTGATAAAGCCGCCCGCGTGCTGGGCCTCCCCTACCCCGGCGGCAAGCCCATGGATGAACTGGCCCAGCGCTCCCAGGGCGGAAAGTACGAACTGCCCAGCGCCCATGTGGCCGGAGCGGAACTGGATATGAGCTTTTCCGGTCTGAAAACCGCCGTGGTGAACCTGGCCCACAACGCCCAGCAAAAGGGCGAAGCCCTTGACAGAGCCGCGCTGGCCCGTGATTTCGCCGGAGCGGTATCCGGCGAATTGGTCCCCCGTGCCATGCGTGCGCTGGAACTGACAGGGCGCAAAACGCTGGTGGCTGCCGGCGGCGTGGCCGCCAACTCCATCATTCGCGCCGACCTGCAGGCCGCCTGTGATAAGGCGGGCGTGAAGCTGTACCTTCCGCCGTTGAAGTGGTGCGGCGATAACGGCGCTATGATCGGCGCCCAGGGGTACTACGAGTACCAGGCTGGCCGCACCGCCGGTCTCGACCTCAACGCCTATGCCACCATGGACTTGGGCGCGCCCGTGTTCTGAGGACCGACAGATCTAAATTCATCGCCATACGCCGTTCCCGTGTACCACAAGCTGGGATTCAGCGATACGGATACGGAACAGGTGGTAAGCGGTCTGCGGTTTACACCGATGGCACTTGAATGACCGGATGATCTTTCTCCATCTCCCCTCGTGAGGACGTCCTCACGAGGGGATCTTTTTTTGCGGCGCGCGCAAAAGCTGTAAACCTGTACATTATAGAAACGTTACGCCCCTTTTTCCGCCCTTCGCCGCCATGATACGACATTATGTAAAACTAACAACCTGTGTTTCGCGGGTAAAAGAGGCTCTTTTCGGCATTTACATTTTTTGTAAATCAGCGTTTATGTGCTGCTATATCTACATTTGTACCTCTGTGGAAAAAGTGGTGGAAACTGTGGATAACTATTTGTAAAAATTATGTCATGTAAAATTATGTCAAACACTTGTAAAGTACCGCAGGTTACATGCGGCACGGCATTTTGTGTGTAAAATCTCCCGAAACAGAGTAAACCCTCTCCCTTTGTCCGCGGCATCCGCAATGGCCGCCGCATTCCTTTACTGCCGGTTTCCTCGCTTTTTCGTGCCGCTTTCTCGCTCCGCAATTTTATGATTACGTTATGTATTTTGGTTTCCGGTAAGTACCGACTCATCCGGTAGGCACAGCAGCAACTATCTCCCTCGCCCGCGGAAAAGACAGTTGACGGAGGCGGCGAAGTATGCTATACTACCATCTGCGCGAATGCTTGTGTGGCTCAGCTGGCAGAGCAGCTCACTCGTAATGAGCAGGTCGCCGGTTCGAATCCGGCCACAAGCTCCAAAAAAGCAGTGCCCGAAAGGGCACTGCTTTTTTCGTTGAGCTTGTCCGGAATCGAAGTTTATCTCCCCTGCGGGGGAAATCCGGCCACAAGCTCCAAAAAGAACGCCCCTGGGGGCCAATGTCATTAAATTAAGAACCAGGCCAAACGGTCTGGTTCTTAATTTAATATTTTTTCTACGTTTTGTAACGTGTTTTCTAAAATATTTCCGCATTTTTTCAACATCATTTTGAAAAAAAGTTTGACTTAATTACATTGCCTTTGAGGCGTTTCTTTACTGAACTTGTCCGGAGCAGAAGTCTGTCCCTTCTGTGGGGAAATCCGGCCGCAAGCTCCAAAAAAGGAAGGCAACCGTATGGATGCCTTCCTTTTTTGCTCAATGCCGCAGCGCTTCAAACCGTTGGTATCAAAGGGTTTTCGGTATACCGCGGGTGCCGTTGGTGGGATCGGTGAACACGGGGAGATCGGGCGGGGCGGCAGTCCAAAGCACAAAGGCGGCGGCCACGGCCAAGTGGATAATAACGCCCAGGATCTGCCAGGGCAATGTAGTTAAAGCGGAACTTTTTTGCATCTTTACGCTGATAAAATAGGCAAAAAGAACAGAAATTTCGAATATAATGATATTGACAACGTCTATGCTCCTGCCCAGGATGCCGGTGTAGGTATAGAACAGCGCGGGAATGGCGACGAGGCCGGACAGCAAACCGATGGCGCGGGGCAAAACCGCTGCGGCACAACGGTTTGCGGCGATTGTGATGACCGTCCAGACGATCCAGGGAACAGCCAAAAGCTTCATATGTTCCCAGGTGGATTCGTTGACGGCGGAGAGATAGGCCGCCCAAGCGGCCTGACCTGTCCAATCGTACACAAAGTGCAATAAATTGCCGAAAAGCAGCGTAAAAAACATTCCAGCCGTCTCAAAAGTGCGGCGTTCTCGATCTTTTTTCATAAGGCACTCCCTCCCTTTCCTGTACAGTATACACGCCATTCGTATACTATATACGCATCAAGTCCAGTAGAAAACTGTACTGGACATAAGGTTGATGTTCAAGTTGTACACGCGTCCATTTCCCCTTGTACGTCCCTGGACAAGGAGATCGGGGTGGCGCCGGGCAGAGGAATGTGGTATACTTCTCTCCGAAAGAAGGGGTGAGATACCATGACAGCAGCGGAAAAGCTGGCCGCACTGCGGCGGAACATGACAGAGAAGGCATTGGACGGGTGCATCGTCGTCACCGATGACTTCCATGGCTCGGAGTATGTGGGCGAGCATTTCAAGACAAGGGAATTTCTGTCCGGGTTCACCGGATCGGCGGGGACTCTGGCGGTGTTGGCGGACGAGGCGTATCTGTGGACGGACGGGCGGTACTTTCTGCAGGCGGAACGGCAGCTGGCCGACAGCGGCATACATCTGATGCGGGCGGGACAACCGGGTGTACCGGTGCTGTCCGCATTTCTGGCGGAGCGCCTGCCGGAGGGCGGGACTCTGGGCTTCGACGGGCGGACGGTGAGCACACGGCTGTACCGGCGGCTGGAAAAAGCGCTGGCCCCCAAGCATATACAGCTGGCGGAGGATTTCGACCCGGCGGAGGGCGTATGGCTCCGGCGGCCCCCGCTCTCCGCCCAGCCCATACGGCCCTTTGACAGTGGCGTGAGCCGGCGGGAAAAGCTGGTGCTGCTGCGGCAGGACATGGCGGCACAGGAGGCCGGGTATCTGCTGCTGACAGATCTGACAGACATCGCATGGACACTGGAGCTGCGGGGCGATGACGTGGCATGCACGCCGGTATTTCTGTCCTTCCTGCTGATCGGACAGGCGCGGGCCGCGCTGTGCGTACAGGCGCAGGCCCTCTCCCCCACTCTGCAGGCGCAGCTGGCGGAGGACGGCGTGGACATACTGCCCTACGGAGATATATATAATGTATTGGCGGCGCTGCCGGCAGGGACGCGGGTGATGGCGGACAGCGCCACCGCCAACTGCCGCATCACAGCGGCGCTGGCGCGTGCGGAACAGCTGGACGTTCCCAGTCCCGCCGCCAAACGGAAAGCGGTGAAGTCACCGGCGGAGCAGGAGGGCTTTCGGCAGGCCCATGTACGGGACGGCGCGGCGCTGTGCCGGTTTCTGTGCGAAATGAAGCGGCACCCGGAGCGCTATACCGAACTGTCCGCGGCGGCACTGCTGCATGGGTACCGTGCGGCGGAGCCGGGGTTCCTTGAGGACAGCTTTGAGACTATTGCGGCCTATGGGGCCCACGGGGCCGTGGTGCACTATGCACCCACAGCGGAGACGGATGTGCCGCTGGCGCGGCGGGGGCTGCTGCTGGTGGACAGCGGCGGGCACTACGCCCGCGGCACCACCGATGTCACCCGCACCATAGCGCTGGGGCCCGTCACGGCGGAGGAGCGGCGGATGTCCACGCTGGTGCTGCAGGGGCACATACGGCTGGCCATGGCCCGGTTTCCGGAGGGTGTCATGGGAGAGAATCTGGACGCGCTGGCCCGTGGGCCTCTATGGCAGCAGGGGCTGGACTTTGACCACGGCACCGGACACGGCGTGGGGTGCGTATTGAGCGTACACGAAGCACCGCCGTCCTTCCGGTGGCGCTTCGCGGAGGGCCTCCCCCACCCGGCGCTGGAAACGGGTATGGTCATCTCCGACGAGCCGGGGTACTACAAGGCCGGGCAGTTCGGCATACGGCACGAGAATCTGCTGCTGGTGCAGCCGGCGGAACACACGGGCTTTTTGCGGTTCGAGACGTTGACACTGGCGCCCTTTGACCGGGACGCACTGGAGCCGGCACTGCTGACGGCGGAGGAAAAAGCGTGGCTGAACGGCTATCACCGGCGGGTATATGAGATCATCGCGCCGGAGGTGGACGCGGAGACGGCGGCATGGCTTCGGGAGGCCACCGCGGAGATATGAAATAAATATCCCCCGGCGAAGCCGGGGGTATTTATTATGCGGGCGAAGCCCTAT
>CAVGEC010000044.1:0-13283 GCA_963628195.1 Bacteroidaceae bacterium | reverse complement strand
GGTGTTTTTTGCTTGTTGTCACAATAGCATACCGGGGAAATTATCTTGCAGCATGGCAGAGAGACATGGTACAATCGAAGCGGGCAAGAGTATGCATGAGTATTGCGCTGAAGATAGAGACTGACAAAGCGGAATTTACGGAGGGGCTTATCTATGGTTTTGTGCTTTTCAGGAACCGGCAACAGCTGCTATATAGCAAGGCATATTGCAGAGGCCTTGCAGGATGAAATTGTAGACTTGAATGCAAAAATCAAGACGAATGATTATTCACGGGTGCAGACAGGACATGATGTAATTGTTGTAACTCCAACGTATGCGTGGCGTATTCCGCGAATCGTATCGGAATGGATATCCAAAATAGAACTGATCGGTGCAGAACGTGTGTGGTTTGTGATGGACTGCGGCGGCGAGATCGGAAATGCTGCAAAATACAATCGTCGGCTTGCAGAGCAAAAGCACTTACACTACATGGGTACAGCGCAAATCGTCATGCCGGAGAACTATATCGCCATGTTTGGCGCACCAGAGGCGGAGGAAGCCAGAAGGATCGTGGAGAATGCGGAGCCGGCTATTGAGACCGCCATTGCACACATCAGAGCGGAGCAGCCCTTTCCCGTCCCCCGGAACAATCTCTATGACCGCGTGATGAGCGGCCCGGTAAATCCCGTATTTTACCAGTTTTTTGTGAAAGCTGCTGCATTTCACGCGGATGATGCCTGCATCGGATGTGGGCAGTGCGTCAAAAACTGTCCGATGAACAACATCCGGCTTGAGAACAGAAAACCGATCTGGGGCAAAAGCTGCACGCACTGCATGGCCTGCATCTGTTATTGCCCTGCGGAGGCCATCGAATACGGAAAGAAAAGCGTCGGGAAACCACGTTACCACTTCGAGCAATTAGAGATTTAGTGATTTGCTGTGATACAAATCCCGGTTTGTTATTGCGCGGAAGATAGAGGCTGACAGATCGGGCGGTTGCTGGCTGAAATATAGGACTTTCGGGGTGGGAAGTCTTACAAGCAAAACGGGAAACAAAATGGGGAGAAACAAAAAATTTCGGGAGGGTTGCCTGTTTGTGGGCAACTCTCCCGGTTTTTTGGCATAGGGGCAGGACCTATCTTTTCTGCATAGGGGCAGAGACAGAACGAAAGGGGGAGACAAGGAATATGAAAAGAGCAGACGTGAACTGGGACGAGGTAAGACGCAAGTATGAGACAGGAATGTACACCTATCAGCGATTGGCAAAGGAGTACCATGTGTGCAAACAGACGGTGTGGAGACATGCGGTCAAGGGGCAGTGGCAGATCGGTCGGGAGGAGGCGGAAAGGCAGATACTCCGGCGCTGCCTGATGGCCACGGCAAAGATGCTGGAGGCGGCGGCTGCCGGGGCCACGAAACGGCTGGAAAGCGGAGAGGGCAGCCTGAAGGAGGTCAGGGAGCTGGGAGGTATCCTGCAGGCGCTGGTGGGGACAGCGGCAAAGATGTGTCAGAGCGAAAAGAACAAGGACACGGCGGTCAACGAGATACGGGTACTGATGTCGGAGGAAGTGGAGGCGCTGAGCAGATAAAATTCATACGATGCCTGTTAATAATTGCACAATCTTTTTGCCGGATTCTTGTCTGATTCGCCAATTCCCAGGGGCTGTTCTTTGTGGTAAAATTAACAATTGGGAATAGGAACCCTCATCGGGAGGGAAAGGAAAAGAAAGAACAGGGAGGAACAGGGTATGTCTTTCGCGGATTTTCAAGCGTTGTACAAAGCAAAGCTGACCACTGCGGACGAGGCGGTGAAGGTCATCAAGTCCGGCGATTGGGTGGATTACGGCTTCTGCGCCATTCATCCCCGCGTGCTGGATGAGGCGCTGGCGCGCCGGGCGCCGGAGCTGGAGGATGTGAAGGTCCGCGGCGGCATCAGCCTGTGGAAACCGGCCATCTTCGACATCGAGGACCCGGTGCACCACATCATATTCAATTCGCACCACATGAGCAGCGTGGAGCGGCACCACATCGCCAGTGGCGCGGGGTTCCATGAGCCCATGCGGTACTCCGAGCTGCCGCGGTACTACTACGACCACATCACGCCGCCGGACGTGGCCATGTTCCAGGTGGCCCCCATGGACAAGCACGGGTACTTCAACTTCGGACTGTCGGCCTCCCATGTGAAGGCGGTGTGCGAGATGGCCAAGGTGGTCATCGTGGAGGTCAACGAGAACATGCCGCGGTGTCTGGGCGGGTTCGACAACTGCATCCACGTCAGCGAGGTGGACATGATCGTGGAGGGGCGCAACGACGCTATGGGCATCCAGCCCAGCGGCACGGCCACAGACGTGGACCGGGCGGTGGCGAAGCTGATCGTGGAGCAGATCCCCGACGGCGCCTGTCTGCAACTGGGCATCGGCGGCATGCCCAACACCGTGGGCGCGATGCTGTGCGAGTCCGATCTGAAGGACCTGGGCGTACATACCGAGATGTATGTGGACGCTTATGTTGACCTGGCCATGGCGGGCAAGGTGACATGCATGAAAAAGAACATCGACCGTGGACGGCAGGTGTTCGCGTTCGCCGCGGGAACCCAGAAGCTGTACGACTATCTGGACGACAACCCGGCGTGCATGGCCGCGCCCATCAGCTACACCAATGATATCCGCACCATTGCGGCCATCGACAACTTTATCTCCATCAACAACGCGGTGGATGTGGATCTGTACGGACAGGTGAACGGCGAGACGGCGGGCACCAAGCAGATCAGCGGTGCGGGCGGACAGCAGGACTTCGTGCTGGGCGCGTATCTGTCCAAGGGAGGCAAGAGCTTTATCTGTCTCAGCTCTACCCACGCGGACAAGGACGGCACGCTGCATTCCCGCATACGGCCTACGCTGCAGCAGGGCTCCGTGGTAACGGATACCCGCGTAAACACCATGTATGTGGTGACAGAGTACGGCTGTGTGTGCCTGAAGGGCCTCAGCGTCTGGGAGCGGGCGGAGAAGCTGATCTCCATCGCGCACCCGGATTTCCGGGAGGAGCTGATCCGCGAGGCGGAGAAGCAGAAGATATGGTATCCCCACAACAGGAGATGACGGAAAGAGCGCCGGGAGGCGCTCTTTTTGCATGAAAGGGGAGGTATCCGCGCAAGCTATGGGGAAAGGAGGCGCGGATATGAGCAACGACGAGAAGCGGGAAAAGAACGAGGAAAAAGCGGCGGTGCCGGTACAGCCCATCATCGACATGGGCAGCACCGTGGTGAAAAACAGCCGGGGGACGGTGCACTGCCTGACCATTGTGGGGCAGGTGGAGGGACACACGCTGCTGCCGGACAACCTGAAAAGCACCAAGTATGAGCACGTCCTGCCGCTGCTGGCGGCGCTGGAGCAGAGCGAACAGGTGGACGGCCTGCTGCTGCTTCTGAACACCGTGGGCGGGGATATCGAGGCGGGGCTGGCTATCGCAGAGCTGGCGGCGGGGATGACGAAGCCGGTGGTGACGCTGGTGCTGGGCGGCGGACATTCTATCGGCGTGCCGCTGGCGGTATGCGGCAGGAAAACGTTTATCGCGCCCACGGCGTCCATGACGGTGCACCCGGTGCGGATGTCCGGGACGGTCATCGCCGCGCCGGAGACGTACCGGTATTTTGAGCGCCTGCAGGAGCGTATTATTCAGTTCGTGGCGGCCAACAGCCGCGTGACGGCAGAACGGTTCCGGGAGCTGATGCTCTCCAGCGGCGACATGGCCAACGACGTGGGAACGGTGCTGTACGGCGAGCAGGCGGTGGACGAGGGGATCATCGACAGGACCGGTACGCTGTCCGACGCGCTGGAGGCGCTGTATGGGATGATCGAGCGGCGGAAAACGTAAGTAAATATCCCCCGACAGAGTCGGGGGATATTTATTTGTGCCGGAACGCGGTTTTTCTTGAAAAACGGGGACTTCCATAGTATACTATCTTAGTTAAGGTATGCAAAAGTATAAGAGGTGAAGCAATTGTACTTAAAAGCACTTGAGATACAGGGGTTTAAATCCTTTCCCGATAAGACGGTACTGAACTTCGGTGAGGATATCACCGCCATCGTGGGGCCCAACGGTTCGGGCAAGTCCAATATCTCTGACGCCATCCGGTGGGTCATGGGCGAACAGAACAGCCGTCAGCTGCGCGGCGCCAAGATGGAGGATGTGATCTTCGGCGGCACGGAGAAGCGGAATCAGATGGGCTTTGCCCAGGTGACGCTGGTCATCGACAACACCGAGCACATATTCCCCACGCGGGAGGAGGCCGAAGTGGCCGTCACACGCCGCTACTACCGCAGCGGCGAGTCAGAGTACTACATCAACAAGCAGTCCGTGCGGCTGAAGGACGTGAACGAGCTGTTCATGGACACGGGCATGGGCCGCGAGGGCTATTCCATTATCGGACAGGGAAAGATCGATGAGATATTGTCCGTCAAGAGCGGCGAACGCCGGGAGATATTTGAGGAGGCCGCAGGCATCAGCAAGTACCGGCACCGCAAGGAGGAGTCCGAGCGGAAGCTGGAGCGCACAGAGGAGAATCTGGTGCGCATCAACGACAAGATCGCGGAGTTGGAATTGCAGGTGGAGCCGCTGCGGGAGCAGGCGGAGACGGCCAAGAAGTATCTGGTGCTGCGGGATGAACTGCGGGTGCTGGAGATATCTGTGTGGCTGGAGCAGCTGCAGAATCTGCGCACCGCCAAGCTGAAGCTGGAGAGCGATACGGCTCTGGCCAAGGAGGAGTGCGACAGAGCCCAGCGGGCACTGGACGAGTCCTATGCCATGGGTGAGCGCTTTGCCGAGGAGATGCGGCAGAACGATGTGGAGGCCGAGGCCCTGCGCGGGCAGGTGAGTGAGTGCGACGGAGCGGCAGGGGAGGAAGCCGCCGCTATCGCTGTGCTGCAGACCTCCATAGACCACAACAACGAGTCCCTGCGCCGGGTGGAGCAGGAACTGACCAACGCCGATATGCGGCGGGGGAATCTGCAGGGGCAGATCGACGGGCAGCTGGCCCGCATCGCCGAGATCGACGAGAGTGCGGCGGCGCTGGGGAGAGAACTGGACGAACTGCTCGCGCAAGCCCAAGCGCTGTCGGAAAGCGCACGGGGCGCGGCAGACGAAGCGGAGTCCCTGCGGGCGCAGGAGGCCATTGCTGTGGCGGAGGCCGCTGACGGCAGGGCGGCGCTTTCGGCCCTGCAGGCGGGGCTGACGGAGGCGGAGCAGCGCCGCGCCAGCGTGTCACAGGAACTGGCCGAGGCACAGGAGAAGCTGGAGAGCAGCGAAAAGGAAGCCAAGCAGAACCGCCGCGCCCTGAACGACGCCAAAGAGGAAGCGCAGGCGGTGCAGAATATCATCCAGGGGCACAGTCTGCGGATGGACAGCCGTCGCCAGAAGGCGGAGAGCGCCCAGGCGGAGAAGCTGGATCTGACCATGAAGGTCAGCGCGCAGGATGACCGTATCCGCTTGCTGACCGAGATGGAGAGAGAATACGAGGGGTTCAACAAGGCGGTCAAGACCGTGATGCAGGCGGCGGAAAAGAATACGCTGCGGGGCGTACACGGGCCGGTGGCCGGACTGATGGCCACGAAGCAGGAGTACGCCGTGGCGCTGGAGACGGCGCTGGGCGCGGCGCTGCAGAACATCGTGGTAGACCGGGAGGAGGACGCCAAGGCGGCCATCCAGTTCTTGAAGCAGCGGGACGGCGGCCGCGCCACGTTCCTGCCGCTGACGGCCGTCCGCGGCGATGAGCTGCGGGAGAACGTGGCGGAGGAATATGGGTTTGTGGGCATCGCCAGCCGCCTGGTGCGGTATGACGCCAGATATGAGGGCATTTTCAAGAATCTGCTGGGGCGCACGGTGGTCATGGAGGATCTGGACAGCGGCATTGCCCTTGCCCGGAAGTTCCGCAATGCCTTCCGTATCGTTACGCTGGACGGACAGATCATCAACCGGGGCGGTTCCATGACCGGCGGCTCCGTCAGCCGGTCCTCCGGCGTACTGTCACGCGCCAATGAACTGGAACGCTTGACAAAGGCCCAGGGGGCACTGCATGAGAAGCTGAACAATGCCGCGCAGCAGGCGGAGGCCGCCCAGCGCGAGCTGCAGAAGGCAGAATACGAACTGCAGGTGGCCAAGGAGCAGCAGCGGAAGGCCGAGGACGATGTGCTGACGCTGCAGGGCAAACAGGATCACTATGACATTCTGCTGGAGAGCCTGCGCTTGAGCTGTGACGCTATGGAGCAGGAGCTGTCCGCTCTGGAGCGCCGGGAGCGGGACGACAGGGCCCGCATGGACGAGACGCAGGCGGTCATTGACGGCGCGGAGCGGCGGGCCGCTGACCTGCGCCGGCAGATGCAGGATAAGCTGGCCGGACAGACGGATCTGAATGAGCAGACGAACCAGCTGGCCCAGGCCGTCAGCGACAAGAAGGCCGCTCAGGCGGCGCTGAATGCCGAGAAAGAGGGCGTTCTGCGCAGCGTGGAGGATCTGCGGCGGATGCAGGAGGATATGGTATCCGACAGGACGGAGCGGGACGCGCTGGCACAGCAGTATCGCCAGGCCAACCAGCAGGCGCTGGCCGACATGGCGGGCCGCCAGGCCAGTCTGGACGGGATAAACCAGAAGGCCGCCGGATTGCGGCAGCAGTTGGAAGAACTGGCCCAGGCCAAGCTGCGGCTGGAGCAGCAGCGTGACCAGCACGCCAGAGACAGCCGTCAGTGCAACGATGCGCTGCTGGGCGCTATGCAGGCGCACAGCAAGCTGCAGCAAAAGCTGGAGAGCAGCGGCATGGAGGAGGGCCAGATCCTGGAGAAGCTGTGGGAGCGCTATGAACTGAGCCACAGCGATGCCATGGAGCAGCGTATCGAGTTGGAGAGCGTGCCCAAGGCGACACGGCGCATCGCGGAGCTGAACCGCGAGATCAAGGCGCTGGGGACGCCCAATATAGGCGCCATCGAGGAATTTGACCGGGTGAACACCCGCTATACTTACCTGTCTGAGCAGCGCAGCGATGTGGAACAGGCGAAGGAGGATCTGCTGGGGATCATCGACCAGATCACGCAGCAGATGACCGCCATCTTCGCGGAGCAGTTCAAGCTGCTGAATGAGAGCTTCCAGGAGACGTTTTTGGAGCTGTTCGGCGGCGGCAAGGCGCGGCTGGAGCTGGAGGATGAGAGCGATATCCTCAACTGCGGCATCGAGATCAAGGTGCAGCCGCCCGGCAAGCAGCTGAAGACCATCACGCTGCTGTCCGGCGGTGAAAAGGCCTTTGTGGCCATTGCGCTGTACTTCGCCATTCTCAAGGTGCATCCCACACCGTTCTGCGTTATGGACGAGATCGAGGCGGCGCTGGATGAGGCCAATGTGGTGCGCTATGCCCGCTATATGCGGCGCATTGCCGGAAAGACGCAGTTCATCGTCATTACACACCGGCGGGGCACCATGGAGGAGGCCGACGTGCTGTACGGCGTGACCATGCAGGAAAAGGGCGTAAGCCGTATTCTGACCATCAATCTCAACGACATGGCCAAGGAACTGCACATTAAGTAAGGAGGTCTGTACTATGGGTTTGTTTCAGATACTGAAAGAGGCGTTTACCGCCGTTCCTACCTTTGACAATCTGGACGATGAATTTTACGATGGGCTGGAGGAGGCGCTGATCCTGGCGGATGTGGGCGCGGACACCGCCTGCGACATCGTGGCGCAGCTGCGCAAGCGGGTGAAGGAGCGGTTCCTGGGCCGCATCGAGGAGGTCAAGGACGCGCTGCGCGACATTCTCCGCAGCAAGCTGGAGGTGGGCGACAGCAGTCTGACGCTGGAGGGCAGGCCCGCCGTGGTGCTGGTCATCGGCGTCAACGGCGTGGGAAAGACCACCTCTATCGGGAAGCTGGCCAAGCAGCTGAAGGATCAGGGCAAAAAGGTACTGCTGTGCGCGGGAGACACATTCCGTGCCGCTGCCGCCGACCAGCTGGAGATCTGGGCCGGCAGGGCCGGTGTGGACATCGTGCGGCAGAACGAGGGCGCCGATCCCGGCGCCGTGCTGTTCGACGCGCTGCAGGCCGCCAAGGCACGGAACGTGGACGTGGTACTGTGCGACACTGCGGGGCGGCTGCACAACAAGCAGAATCTGATGAACGAGCTGGCCAAGCTGCGCAAGATCATTGACCGGGAGTGCCCGGAGTCCAGCTGCGAGACGCTGCTGGTGCTGGACGCCACCACCGGACAGAACGGCTTGATCCAGGCACGGACCTTCAAGGAGACAGCGGGGCTGACAGGTATTATCCTGACGAAGCTGGACGGCACCGCCAAGGGAGGTATCGTCATCGCCATCGCCCAGGAGCTGGGCGTGCCGGTGAAGTTCGTGGGTGTGGGCGAGGGTATCGACGACCTGAAGCCCTTTGACAGCGCGGCTTTTGTGCAGGACATGGTGTAAGGAGGCGCGGCGTATGAGCAGAGCGGACGGACGTGCGGCGGATCAGCTGCGCCCGGTAGAGATGATTCCCGGATTTACAAAATTTGCCGAGGGAAGTGTACTGATACGCTGCGGCGAGACGGTGGTGCTGTGCAACGCCTCCGTGGAGGAAAAAACGCCGCCCCATGTGGCGGAGGGCTGCGGCTGGGTGACGGCGGAATACTCCATGCTGCCCCGCGCCAACCGGGAGCGCAGCCGCCGTGACGTGGACAAGCTGAAGCTGTCCGGCCGCAGCGCGGAGATACAGCGGCTCATTGGCCGCAGCCTGCGTGCGGCGGTGGACATGGAAAAGCTGGGGCCCCGGACCATCACCATAGACTGTGATGTGCTGCAGGGAGACGGGGGGACGCGGACGGCGTCCGTGACCGGAGGGTTCGCGGCGCTGGCACTGGCCTGCAGAAGGCTGGTGGAGCGCGGCGTTATTGAGGAAATGCCGCTGATGCACTATGTTACCGGTGTTTCGGCGGGGATCGTGGACGACGTACCCCTGTTGGACCTGCAGTACAGCGAGGACAGTAGGGCGCAGGTGGACCTGAACTGCATGATGACGGAACAGGGCCAGCTGATCGAGATACAGGGCACCGGGGAGGGAAGGCCCTTCACCGTGGAGGAGCAGCAGGCGCTGGTGGCGCTGTGTGCCAAGGGGTGCCGGGAACTGCTGGACAAACAGAAGGAGATCGTGGGAGAGCTGCTATGAAATTTGTATTGGCTTCGCACAACAAAGGGAAGCTGGCCGAGATGCAGGCCATTCTGGGGGAGATGGGCATAGAAGTGGTCACGCCCGCTGACGTGGGTGTGGACATTGACGTGGAGGAGACAGGCACCACGTTCGCGGAGAACGCGGCGCTGAAGGCCAACGCCATCATGGCGGCCAGCGGTCTGCCCGCCATCGCCGACGACTCCGGACTCTGTGTGGACTGGCTGCAGGGCGCGCCGGGGGTGTATTCCGCCAGGTACGGCGGATTGGAGGATGATCCCTCGCGCTGCCGGCTGCTGCTGAGCAACATGCGGGGCGCCACCAATCGGGCGGCGCATTTCCACACGTCCATCGTGTGCGCCTTTCCCAATGGGGATGTGCTGACTGCGGAGGGGGACTGCGCCGGGACAATCGCCTTCGCGCCCATGGGCGACGGCGGGTTCGGGTACGATCCGGTTTTCTTTGTGCCGTCCCTGCGCAAGACCTTCGCCCAGTTGACGGCGGAGGAAAAGAACGCTATTTCCCACCGCGGGAACGCGCTGCGTTCCTTTGCGGCGGAGCTGAAAACGTATTTGGAGAAGCACTGATATGGAACTGACAAGCAAACAGCGCGCACAGCTGCGCGCCCTGGCTACCAATATGGATACCATCGTCCATGTGGGCAAGGATGGCATCGGTGACAACCTGATCAAGCAGGTCAGCGATGCGCTGGAGGCCCGCGAACTCATCAAGGGCCGTGTGTTGGAGAATTCCCTGCTGACGGCCCGTGAGGCTGCGGAGGAACTGGCCGTGGCCGCCCGCTGCGAGGTGGTGCAGGTCATCGGAAGCAAGTTCGTTCTCTACCGCATGCAGCACGACAAGAGCAAGCGGAAGATCGAACTGGTAAAGGCGAAGAAAAGTGTATGAACATCGGCATTTACGGCGGGACATTTGACCCGCCCCACACCGGCCATGTGACGGCGGCAAAGGCGGCTATGAAGGCGCTGGGACTGGACAGGCTGGTGCTGATACCCGATGCGGTACCGCCCCACAAGGTGCTGCCCGCCGGCAGCGCGGCAGCGCGGCAGCGGTACGATATGGCGGTGCTGGCCACGGCGGAGCTTGGCCGGAGAGCGGAGGTCAGCGACATGGAGCTGCGCCGCAGCGGCGTCAGCTATACAGCTGATACGCTGGAGGCTATGCGGGAGCAATATCCCAACGACACGCTATGGCTGCTGATGGGTTCTGATATGTTTCTGAGCTTGCAGGACTGGCGCAGGCCGGAGGACATTATGGCGCTGGCGCACATTGCACCCTTCAGCCGGGAAACGGAGGACGAGTCCGCCGTCTTTGCCGCGCAGAAAGCGCGGCTGGAGCGCGAATATGGTGCGCAGATAACGCTGGTGCCCAACCCGCAGGTGGTGGATATCTCCTCCTCAGAGGTGCGGGAGAAACTGGCCCGCGGCGAAGGAGAGGATATGCTGCCGCCGGCGGTGTGGGGGTATATCCAGCGGGAGCATCTGTACGGTACCCATGCAGACCTGACGCACCTGACGCCGGAGGCCCTGCGGCCCATCGCACTGAGCTATCTGAAGCCCAAGCGGATGCCCCATGTGCTGGGCACGGAGCAGGAGGCGGTACGTCTGGCGGAGAAGTACGGCGCGGATGTGACAAAGGCGCGTATCGCCGCGCTGCTGCACGACTGCACCAAGAAGCTGGACATGGACGAGCAGCTGGCGCTGTGCGCACGGTACGGCATTGCGCTGGATGAGTTGGAGCAGAAGGCGCTGAAGCTGCTGCACAGCAAGACCGGCGCCGCCGTTGCCCGTGATGTGTTCGCTGTGGATGACGATATCTATAACGCCATACTCTATCACACCACCGGCAAGCCGGATATGACGCTGTTGGAGAAGATCATCTATCTGGCGGATTACATTGAGCCGACGCGGGATTTTCCCGGTGTGGAGGATCTGCGCAGAGTTGTATACGAGGATCTGGACAGGGGACTGCTCATGGGACTGGCCATGACCATCGACGAGATGGAGACGATGGGGAACCCGGTCCATCATATGACCCGCGATGCGCGGGATTATCTGTTGAAAAGAGGGATACAATGAAAACACCCAAGGAACTGGCTTTGCTGGCTGCCCGCGCCCTGTCGGATAAGAAGGGCAAGGAGATCCGCGTGCTGGAGATCGCCGAGCTGACAACGCTGGCGGATTATTTCGTGCTGGCCACAGGCTCCAGCAACACCCAGATCAACGCGCTGGTGGACAGCGTGGAGAAGGTGCTGCATGAGGAGGCGGAGGAGGAGCCGCTGCACCGCGAGGGCTATCGCGGCGGCACATGGGTGCTGCTGGACTATGGCTGCATCGCTGTGCATGTGTTCAATCAGGAGGCCCGCGAGTTCTACGGCCTGGAACGCCTGTGGCAGGACGGCAAGCCGGTGGACATCAGCGGTGTCGTTGAGGAGCATGAATGAGATATCTCTCGGTTTTCTGCCTTTTTACCGGAAAACGGGGGTTGACAAGAGGCAAAAATACGCTACAATAGAACTCGATATCGCCATAAGTGATGAAGGGAAAAAGACGGAGCCTGTCCGCCCTAAGAGAGCCGGCGTATGGTGTGAGCCGGCGGGGACACTTCGTTGTACTGGCCCCGGAGCTTTCCGCCTGAACAGGGCGGAACGGGTGCGCGCCGTTACAGCGCCGTCCCGCAAGGGACACTGAGCGCCGCAGGGTGATCTGCGGCGGAAGCAGGGTGGTAACACGTTCAAACGTCCCTGGCTGTTGCGAAACAGCCGGGGATTTTTATTTGCGAAAAACAAAATTCACATACAAGGAGAAGCGAGCATGAATTACGATTTTGCGGCCATTGAGAAGAAATGGCAAGCCAACTGGGAAAAGACGAAGCCCTACGCCGCCGTTACCGGCGACAAGCGCCCCAAGTTCTACGGGCTGATCGAGTTCCCCTATCCCTCCGGTCAGGGCCTGCATGTGGGACATCCCCGGCCCTTTACCGCCATGGATATCGTGACGCGCAAAAAGCGCATGCAGGGCTATAATGTGCTGTTCCCCATCGGATTTGACGCCTTCGGCCTGCCCACGGAGAACTACGCCATCAAGAACCACATCCATCCCGCTGTGGTCACCAAGAACAACATCGAAAATTTCACCAATCAGCTGAAAATGCTGGGTTACGGCTTTGACTGGGACCGCTGCGTGGACACCACGGATCCCAAGTATTACAAGTGGACGCAGTGGATATTCCTGCAGATGTTCAAGCGCGGCCTGGCGTATAAGTCCACCATGCCGGTGAACTGGTGCACCAGCTGCAAGTGCGTGCTGGCCAACGAGGAAGTGGTCAACGGCGTGTGCGAGCGCTGCGGCAGCGAGGTCATCCGCAAGGAGAAGAGCCAGTGGATGCTGAAGATCACCGAGTATGCCCAGCGGCTGATCGACGACCTGGACGATGTGGACTACATCGAGCGGGTGAAGATCCAGCAGCGCAACTGGATCGGGCGCTCCACCGGCGCGGAGATCACCTTTGATACCAACGTGGGCGACCAGGTCACTGTGTACACTACCCGTGCCGACACGCTGTTCGGCACTACCTATATGGTCATCTCCCCGGAGCACCCCCTGCTGAAGAAGTGGCAGCCCCTCATCAAGAACTGGGATGCCGTGGCGGCCTATCAGGAGGAGGCGGCGCACAAGTCTGATTTTGAGCGCGGCGAGCTGAACAAGGACAAGACCGGTGTGCGGCTGGAGGGCATAGAGGTCATGAATCCCGTGACACACAAGCCTCTGCCCATGTTTGTCTCCGACTACGTCCTCATGGGCTACGGCACCGGTATCGTCATGGGCGTGCCCGGCCACGACCAGCGCGACTGGGAGTTCGCCACGAAGTTTGGCCTGCCCATCATCGAGGTGGTGGCCGGCGGCGACGTGACCAAGGAGGCCTTTGTGGCCAAGGACGACAGCGCCGTCATGGTAAACTCCGGGTTCTTGAACGGCATGACCGTGAAGGAAGCCATCCCTGCCATGAAGAAGTATGTGGTGGAGCAGGGCTTCGGCAAGGAAAAGGTCAACTACAAGCTGCGCGACTGGGTGTTCTCCCGTCAGCGGTACTGGGGCG